>DKLF01000080.1:0-2015 GCA_002455655.1 Oscillibacter sp. UBA6647
GCGGCACAGAGAGCAGGGGAGGGTGATGTGATTTTGCTGAGCCCCGCCTGCGCGGCCTTTGACCAGTTTAAAAACTTTATGGAGCGGGGCAGGGCTTTTAAGCAGATTGTGTCCGGATTGAAATAGGGAAAAGCCCCTTTCGCATAGAATCTTCCAATGGGGTGATTCTATGAGATCATACGGATACTACCGCCGCCCCCTGACTCGGCGGACGCTGGCGCGGCTGCTGCTGGCGGCGGTGTTTTTGGGGCTGGGGATTTTTGCCGCCGTGGCGGGTCTTCAGATGAAACAGCTACTGACTCAGTTGGCTGTTACGCGGGTCAGCAACACGGTAAACGGCATCGTCGCGCAGGCGGTGAATGAAACAATTGACAGTGGGGAGATTAAATACGACGATTTAATTTCCTTTGAAAAGGACAACGAAGGGAAAATTACGGCGGTAAAAAGCAATATGCCGGAGTTTAACCGCTTGCAGTCCAAAATTTTAAAGGTGATTTTAGAGCGGCTCTCCGACGTGTCCACAAAAGACTTGTCCATCCCTGTGGGCAGCCTTACCGGGTCTGCTCTGCTGTCCGGGCGTGGGCCGGGGGTAAAGGTGCGGATGCAGTCCGTGGGATCATCCAGAGCACATCTGGAAAATCAGTTTGATACAGCGGGGATCAACCAGACCAAGCATCGGATTCTGCTGGAGGTGGATGTATCCGTGGCAATCTTGCTGCCGGGCTTTAACACCGCCACGCAGGTGAGCAACGCCTTTACCGTGGCAGAAACGGTGATTGTGGGCACGGTTCCGGAGAGCTACACCTATTTCAGCAATACGGGTGATCAAGCAGATGACGCCAGAGAGCTGATTCTCAACAAGGGCTGAGCGGGAGGAAACCCTCCCGCTTTCAGTCCGCGCAGGAAAGGAAAAGGAACAAGCGCATGGACTATCGCGAGGAAATGAAGCGACTGCGGGAGGAGCTCAACGAAAATGCCTACCGCTACTATGTATTGGACGAACCCACCATGTCGGATTATGACTACGACATGAAAAACCGTCGGCTTCAGCAGTTGGAACAGGAGCATCCTGAGGAAATCGTCCCGGATTCTCCCACCCAGCGCGTGGGGGACAAGCTGAAGGATGGCTTTTCCCCTTATCGCCACGAGGTTCCGCTGGAGAGCTTGCAGGATGTGTTTACCGCCGGAGAGGTGGAGGATTTCTGCCACCGGATGGAGGAGTCGCTTGATGGGAATGCGGCGTATTCACTGGAGCCGAAGGTAGACGGACTGTCGGTGGCGCTGGAGTATCGGGATGGCGTATTTGTCAGCGGTGGGACAAGAGGCGACGGCCGGGTGGGGGAGGACGTGACGGAGAACCTGCGCACCGTCCGCTCCATTCCCATGACGCTGCCGGAGAAGCTGCCCCGGCTCATTGTCCGAGGAGAGGTTTATATGGCCCGCTCCGTGTTTGAGGAAATCAACCGCCGCCGGGAAATAGAGGGGAAGCCCCTCATGGCCAACCCCCGAAACGCAGCCGCAGGCTCCCTGCGCCAGCTTGACCCCAAAATCGCGGCGGAACGGCGGCTGGACATCCGGATTTTCAACCTGCAATTGGCGCAGGGACGAAGCTTTGCCACTCACTCCGAAACGCTGGACTATTTGGAAAGCCAGCATTTCTCCGTTATCCCCCATAAAACGCTCCTTACCGCCAACGCGTGCTTGGAGGAAATCCATGACATTAACGAGCGTAGGATGAGCTATCCCTACGATATGGACGGCGCAGTGATTAAAATTGACCGGCTGTCCGACAGGGAGTCACTTGGCAGCACTGTGAAATGCCCCAAATGGGCCATTGCCTACAAGTATCCGCCGGAGCAGAAGCCGAGCAAGGTTCTGGACATTGTTGTTCAGGTGGGGCGCACCGGAGTTCTGACGCCCAAGGCGGTGCTTGCCCCGGTCCATCTGGCAGGCACCACCGTCCAGAGCGCCACGCTGCATAATCAGGATTATATTGCTGAAAAGGACGTTCGCGT
>DKLF01000080.1:2083-4421 GCA_002455655.1 Oscillibacter sp. UBA6647
CGCGTGGGCGACACCGTATTGGTCCAGAAGGCGGGAGAGATTATCCCCGAAATCGTGGAAGTGGACGTTTCCAAGCGGCCGGAAGGGACGATTCCCTATGAGCTGCCAAAAAACTGCCCGGTTTGCGGCGCACCTGTAACGCGGGATGAAGACGGGGCGGCTGTTCGCTGCACCGGCGCGGAATGCCCGGCTCAGCTTCTGCGCAATATTACGCACTTTGTCAGCCGGGACGCCATGGACATCGACGGTCTTGGACCCGCCGTGCTTCAACAATTGATTGAAACCGGGCTGATTCACTCCGCCGCCGACCTCTATGGACTGACGGAGCAGGACTTTGCACAGTTAGAGCGCATGGGAGAGAAGTCCGCGTCCAACGCGGTGGCCGCCATCGAGAAATCCAAGGGAAATGACCTTGGGAAGCTGCTCTACGCGCTGGGCATCCGGCAGGTGGGTGAAAAAGCAGGGCGGGTGTTGGCACAGCATTTTAGAACGCTTGACGCGCTGGAGCGCGCCACACCGGAAGATCTGACATGCATTGACAGCGTGGGGGCCGTCACGGCTCAGTTCATTCTGGACTGGCTTGCAAGCCCTCAATCGCAGGACCTGCTGCAAAAGCTCCGCAGCGCCGGAGTGAATACAACCTGCACGGAAGAGGCGGTGGACGACCGCTTCGCGGGAAAAACCTTCGTTCTCACCGGTACGCTGACCCGGTTCGACCGCAAGTCTGCCGAGGTGATGATTCAGGCCCGGGGGGGGAAGGCTTCCACCTCCGTGTCTAAGAAGACGGCCTATGTGGTGGCGGGGGACGCCGCAGGAAGCAAGCTTCAAAAGGCGCGGGAGCTGGGGATCCCCGTGCTGACGGAGGATGAGTTTGCAGCGCTGCTGGAATGAGAGCTGAGAGTTCAGGTGCAGGGGAGAGCATGACACGGAAAAGCATAAGTGGATTGCATACCTGATTATCGACATTCCGAATCTACCTCCCTTATCTCTGCGGCAGATGAAATCTGAAAAGGACGTTTTGACCGCGAAACGAGATGAACTATCTTGCTCACTGGATTGGTCTGACGCTGATGGATATACCCGAATGGTTTCCTGGTATACAATATATGAAAAGGAGTATGACTTTACAGTCATGCTCCTTTTTACAAGCTTTTGCTGCCTTTATCACAGAACTCCCTTATAAATTTTTGCAGAACGAGAAATTGCCATACTTTTACAGCGTTTATGCTTAAAACGCTTGAGCTTTTCCGGACAGTATAGCAAGCTAAAGAAGGAGGGATGAATCTCATGTTTACCAATTATCATTACTTTCTAGTTCTGGCCGAGGAGGGCAATATGACCCGTGCGGCGGAACGTCTATTCATTTCTCACCAGAATTTGAGTAAATATCTGTCCAATTTGGAAGCGGATTTTGGTATAACCCTGTTTGAGCGCAAGCCTTCTTTCCGGTTGACTTCGGCATGACAATCTATGTATGAAGCGCTGTGCCAAGTGAAATCGCTGGAGCGTAATTTGCGGGAGGATCGAGGCGGAGAAATTACTTTGGGAACTACGGAAGGACGATTCCGTATTTTGATGCCCAACCTCATCAGCGATTTTAAAAATGCTTTTCCAGATGTGCATCTGCGTATCGTCAGTGCAGCTTCGCCGGAATTGCAGGAGATGGTGTTGAACAACCGTCTGGATATGATGGTCGTGGGTATGCCGGGCACGCCTTCTCGCTTTCTTACATCCACAGTGATCTTGCAGGAAAAGCTATACTTGGTGGTCAACGACAATATGCTCCGCCAATATTTTCCGGAGTTGTATCCCGCTTGCAAGCAGATATGGCTGACGGAAGGCGCTGTCCTGCGAAATTTTCAGCAGATGCCTTTTGCGCTCAACCTGCCATACTTCAATTCCAGTATGCTGCTAAAGCGGCATCTGGAAAAAATCGGGGCCAGTCTCGACTGTGTCCATGTTTCCAGCCACCCAGACCTGCATCACATGATGTCCACGCGGGATTATACGGCCAGCTTCTGCCTGACCATGTATCTTCCCGGCGTACTGAAATTAAATCAGGAGCGGAAGGACAAGCTGAATATCTTCCCAATCAAGGATTTCCACGAAACCAATCCTGTAGTGGTATCCTATTTGCAAAGCCGGGTGTTCCGGAGAAGTACCCAGATGTTGCTGCAGATGATCCGCCGGAATTGCAAGGTATTTAGCAAATATGATCTGATTTATCAATATTTAGCACAAGACCCGGGGCCTTTGCCCCGGGTCTTGTGCTGGTTTATTGAAAAGGGAATGTAAACTCAATAAATGGACATTGTGCCCATTATCAATGCCACAACGC
>DKLF01000127.1 GCA_002455655.1 Oscillibacter sp. UBA6647
GGCTTCAGAAAGTTATCCTCCTGCGCAAATCCCGTCCCTGCCGACTCATTCTGCGGGCCGCGTCCCGGTCTGGAACGTTTATGATCCCCCGCAGACCCGGACGCTTCATCTTCCCCGACAGACCCCCGGCGAAATTCATCCTCCCGCACCGGCTCTGTCCGGCGGCGGGCTTCCTCTGTCAGGCGCTTGCCCGGCCCGCGCTGGATGGCAAAGCTGGCGTTTTCTCGGGTGTCCGTGGCCTTTAGGAAAGCCAGCAATCCCCATGCCGACAGCATGGCAGACCCGCCGTTGGACACGAAAGGCAGCGTCACCCCCGTCAGGGGCAGCAGGTCCACAGAACCAAACACGTTCAGGCAGGTCTGAAACACCATCAGCGACCCGGCGGCGCAGGCAGCGATGACATAAAAGCTGGACCGGCCCACCCGGCACGCCCGCACGGCAAAGACCGCCAGCGTCACGATGGAGGCAATGGCCAGCACCGCCACAATCAGCCCCCACTCTTCACACAGCATGCCGAATACCAAATCCGTGTCCCCCGCCGGAATTTTGTAAAGCCAGCCTCTTCCGGCCCCCATGCCTACAAGGCCGCCGCTGGCGGCGGCGGACATGGTGCGGGTCTGCTGATAGGCCGCGCCCACCGACGCGTTTTGCCAAGCGTGGCCCCAAGTGGCAAACCGGCTGAGGATATACGGCTTGAACTGCACAATCAGTCCCGCGCCGAACACCGCCCCGCCGCAAATCAGCCCCAGCGTGGCAAAGTCGCCGGAGCGGAGATAGGCAATCACCAAAAACGTGACGAAAAAGACGGCGGCGGTTCCAAAATCGCTCATCAGTCCCAGACAACCGATGCAGACCCCGGTTAGGACGATGAACAGCGTCAGGTTTCGCCTACGGAACAGGCGCTCCAGCGTGGCGGACCCGGCAAAAATGTAAAATATTTTCGCAATTTCCGAGGGCTGAATAGAGAATGGCCCCAGAATAATCCAGTTTTTCGCGCCAAACACCCGGCTGCCCAGCACCAGCGTCACGCCCAAAAGGCCCATGGCCACCGCTGCGGAAATCCACCGAAGCTTCTGCACCCGGCTCAAGTCCCGCAATGCAAGCCCCAGCGCCAGAAACAGCCCCAGACCCAGCACAACGGCGATAAACTGCTTGAGCAGCGACCCCGGCGCGGAGGACGCGGTGACGGAAAGGGACAGGGTGGACAGGAAAAACGCGATGGTCTCCATCTCAAAGCCCACGCATTTCGTGGCCCGCAGGGCGATGTAGTAAATCCACATCACCACTGTCAGCCCCAGAAAGCTCAGGGGCAGGGCCACCGTGGCCTTCTCTCCCGCCGCGACAATCAACTGAAGACACGCCAAAACCTGAAACACCGTCAGCCACAGAAACGAGGGCCACACGGCGGCGGGCCGCTCCGCCTGCCGCCGCCGCTCCGTCTCCTCCCGCTCGCCCACGGTCTGGGGCAGGAAGAGCAGGGGCACGCCGCCAAGGCCCACGGTGTCCCCCACCCGCACAGGGGCGGAATCGGTCACCACCTCGCCATTCAGCTGCGTGCCGCCCTTAGAGCTGAGGTCATACAGCGTCCAGTCCCCCGCCTCGTCCCGGCACAATGCCGCGTGCTGGCGGGAGATGCTGGGATAGTTTAAAATCACGTCCGCCGTTTTGCTCCGGCCCAAAATGTTTTCCCAATGCGTCAGGGGAAGCGCCGTGCCGTTGGGCAGGCTCAGTTGGGCCCATGTTTCCGGTGTGTGGGGGATACGCAAAAGCCCCCGGATGGCCCGGGATAAAATCAGCACCGCCAGCACAGGGAACAAAAACCGAACCACGGCGGAAAACCACGCGCCCGCCATGGGCACGGCGGCAAGCGCCGCCGTCACAGCATCCAGTATGGATTGCAGGCCGGCCATCTCACCGCCTCCTTTCTACTCCCCTAAGGGCATCATTTGCTGCTTTTGCAGACCTCGCAGCCTTTCCGGTTTCTTTCAGTCCTGCTTTTCCCGGGTCGACTTTTTTCGCATACTTGGCACGTCCGTCCGGCCCAGAAGATAATCCACGGACACATTGAAATAATCCGCAAGAAGCACCAGCGTCTCCAGCTTCGGCTCGCTGGTGTTCGTCTCATAGCTCTGATAGCCCCGCATGGACAGGCCCAGCATCTCCGCCATCTCCCGCTGATAAATCCTGCGCCCCTCTCTCAGGTCCTTTAGCCGCGTTGCAAGAATTTTCATGCTTCACCTCTTGACATACAAGTATTATGTATGTTAATATTCAAACATCTAGTAAACAGAGGATGATATTTATGAATGATATTATGCGCTGCATCTATGATTGCGCCCTGAATACCCGCTTCACGGCCCGTCTTTGCACCGACGAATACCGTGACTTGGACCTCCCCCTCCAACGGGGACTGGACAAGCTTGACCAAACCCTCGCCGAGCCTCAGCGCGCCGCGCTCCGGGTCTATCTCGAAACGCTGGAGCAGCAGCGCACGCTGGAGCTGGAGGCCATGTTCCAAACAGGCTTTTCCGTCTGCCGCGTCATGCTTGGCGCAGGTTAGCCGCGCAGCTCCATCAGCTTTTGCTTCAGTTCTCCCTCGATGCGGCCAAGCTCCACCTCGGCGGCCCTGCGCCTTGCCGCGCTCTCCCGCTGAACGGTCATCACCTCGTCCAGCGTAGAAATCAACTGCTGATTGGTGTGCTGAAGGGTCTCGATGTCCACAATGGACCGCTCCGCCTCTTTGGCGGCGGCCACGGTGCCCATTTTCAGCATATCCGCGTTCTTCTTCAAAAGCTGATTGGTGGTGTCGGTCACGGCGGACTGGGCTGCGGTGGCCTGACGGGAGTGCTCCAGCCCCAGGGACAGCACCATCTGGGACTTCCACAAGGGGATGGTATTCACCAGAGAAGACTGGATCTTCTCCACCATCAGCGTATCGTTGTTTTGCAAAAGGCGGGTCTGCGGCCCCATCTGCACGGAAATCATGCGGGTCAGCTCCAAATCGTGGAGCTTCTTTTCAAACCGCTCGCACATCTGCACCCGGTCGTTGTACGTCTGCGCGTCCTCCTGCGTGCCGGTGGCCTCCGCTTTTTTGCGCAGCGCCTCCAGCTCTCCGGCCCGATAGCCGGCAAGCTTTTTCTTCCCCGCCAGAATGTACATGGTGAGCTCCTTGTAATATTTCAGGTTCAGCTCATACATCTGGTCCAGCATAGCCACGTCCTTCAGCAGGACAATCTGATGCTGCTCCAGCTCCCGGGCGATGCGCTCCACATTCGTCTCCACCTTGGAATATTGAGCCTTCATCGTCTCCATTTTGTTCCCGGCCTTTTTAAACACGCCGAACAGGCCCTTTTTCTCCTCTTCCTCGCCAAAGCCCCGCAGCTCGGCCACCAGCGAGGAAAGGGACTTGCCCACGTCGCCCAGATCCTTGGTTTTCACGGAACTCAGCGCGTTTTCGGAAAAGCCCGCCACGTTTTTCTGCGCCGCCGCGCCATACTGCAAAATCATATTGGAATCCGTCAGGTCGATTTTTTTGGAGAATTCCTCCACAGCCTTCTTCTCCTGTTCGTTTAAAAGGCTTTCGTCCAGCCGGACGGGCTCCGCCTCCGGCTTGGGCGCGGGAGCGGCGGGAGCGACAGGTGCGGAAGCAGCCCCGCTCTCTATGGTCAGCTCCGGAACGGCCTGCACCGCAGCCGTGGTCGATTCCAGCGTCAGCTCGGGCATTTTTCCAATCTCATCAGCCATGTTTTCTTCCTCCAAGTGTTTATTTGCCGCTTTGCGGCTCTCGCGGCCGGGGCCTGTCCTCCCGCCCATGCAATGTAAGGACAGGAACCTTGCTGCGGGCTTATAAAAGCCCCTCCGTCCAGCCCCGGCCCTGAATCTTCAATCGGTTTATTATACTCCCGTCCAAACGCCTCGGTCAAGAGAAAGCCCCCTGAAACGCGCCGTTTCAGGGGGTGTTTACAATTCATTCACGACGCAAGCCCGTATACGCCCGCCGCCGCGTCCCAAAACAAGGGCAGTCTGGGCGGGCGATAGGTCCACAGCACAAACAACAGCGCCAGCGCCCACAGCGCCGCAAGGCCTGCCGCCTGCTGCCAGCCGGAGGTAAATCGCCCTGTTCTTCCAAGGCGCCAATCCAGCAAAAATACCGCCGCCGCCGAAACCAGAAACACGGCGATATCTGCCCACAGCGTATGGAATCCCACAATTCCGCTGTACGTGTAATACAGCACAGGAATCAGTGCCGTCCCAATCCAGAGGGAAACGCCCCGCACCGCCAGAAAGTTTCGGGAGTCCCGCAGCCAGACCTCTGCCATGGAGAGAAGGAAGGCCGGAAAAAACAGCAGCTTCATGTGCTCCCAAACCGATTCGTTCACGGAGCAAAACGCCGCCGCAATGCGGTTTCCCCCCGTCCAGCCCCAGAGAAAATGCAGCGCCGCCCCCGCCGCCACGGTAAAAAGAAAGTCCCCCAGCGCCAAGTACCACTGCCGCCGCCGCGCCGCAACGCCCATATCTCCGCCTCCATTCCAAATCCGCATTTGAAAACAGTGTGCGCAAAGGCGGCAAAACTATGCGCTCAGGCGGGATATTTTGGAACCAGAACCACGGGCACGGCTGTTTCCCCGCCCTCCTTGGCAAGGTACGTAAAGGAGCTTCCCGGAAGACGCTGCACGGCCTCTTGAGGCCACAGCGCCAAAAAGTCCTCCACGCCGGAAACCTTTTCAAGTCCGAAAGGCGCGTGGCGGTAATGCATGGGGATCACTATCCGGGGCCACAGAGTATCGCACACGGCCTTTGCCCCGGCTGCGTCCACGGTGAAGGTCCCGCCCACGGGGACCAGCAGCACGTCGCACCTGCCGATGGCCTCCGCCTGCTTTTCCGAGAGCAGATGGCCCAAATCTCCCAGATGGCAGACCCGAACGTCTCCTGCCGAAAAGACGCGGATGGTGTTTTCTCCCCGGAGGGCCCCCTCCTCCCCGTCGTGAAATGCGGGGACCTCCTCCACGGAAAAGGGACTCTCCCGCCCCGGCAGCAACTTTACTCCATCCGTGTAGCTGTGGTCAAAATGTCCGTGGCTGCAATAAACCCCATGGGCCTCCAGTTCCAGTGCCGGATAACCGGGAACGCCGGTATAGGGATCGACGACGATACGATAGCCGTCCTGCTCCAAAAGGAAGCAGGCGTGGCCCAGCCATGTGGCGGTCATAAAAATCCCTCCTGTTTCGTTTGCGGACCTGTCCCCGCAGACGCGCCGCGCCGCGGGTCAGATGCGGGGAACTGATGTAAATATCCGCTTTTGGAACATTATACAGGATTTATTCCGGTTTGTCATCCTGTGTTTCCGGCGCAGGCGCTTCCTTTTTGGGCTGCGTCTTCCGCTTGCGACGCACCAAAAG
>DKLF01000164.1 GCA_002455655.1 Oscillibacter sp. UBA6647
ATGGCGTATTCGTTGCTGCTCTGCTGCCACTGGTTTTCACTCTGGGCCTGATACCAGCCTTTTTCATTGTTCTGACCCATCAATCCCGTCAGAAAACCGATAATACGGGAGGTGGCCTCCACCGCCGCGTCGGCACTTTTCGCCTTTACCGAGAACTCGCTCATTTGGGTGCTTGGAGCCAAAGTCCGGCTGACGGTATAGGGGAAGACGATGATGTTATCCATGGACCACTGGCTGTCCGCGTCCTTTTCCTTATAGACGCCCACCACGGTAAAGGGCAGGCCGTTGACCTGCATCTCTTTTCCCACCGGGTCCACGTAATTGAAAAAGGTCTGTGCCGCCCGCGCCCCCAGGACGCAGACCTGCTTATACTCCTGAATGTCAAGCAAAGACAGGTCTCGGCCTTTTTCCAGCTCAAAATTGTTGCAAATGGAATACTGGTCGCTGCCGAAGTAAAGTGTGGGGGGCATTTCCGTGTTCTGGCTGCCGCCCCCTCCGCCGCTGCTGGATACCGCTACGCCGCCGCCCATATATCTCATTCCGCCGTCTCCGCCCATTTTTTTGCTGTTTTTCGTCCCGTAGACCACGGTGGCGTCAAACTGGCTGTTGGGCGTCACACCGTCCACGCTGTCGTTAAGCTGCAAACAAAAATCATACAGGTCCTGAAACACATCCTGCCCGTTATTGTAGCTGGCATAGACAGTGATCTTGTTGGTGCCCATGGCCGCCATCATTTCCATGCTCTTCTGGTTGGACCCGTTGATGACAGAGACAATGGTCATGACGGAGGCAATGCCGATGATGATGCCAAGCATCGTCAGTGCAGACCGGCCCTTGTTTCCCAAAATAGATTTCAGCGCCATTTTCAGCGCCTGCCCGATTTTCATAGCCAATCCACCTCCTGGGGACGGTCTTCAATCTTCTTTCCGTCCGTCAGGCGCACCACCCGGCGGGCCGTAGCGGCAATCCCGTTGTCGTGGGTGATGAGGATGACAGTGCTGCCGTCCTTATTAAGCTGCTGAAGAAACTTCAGCACTTCGCTTCCCGTGTGGGAATCCAGTGCGCCGGTGGGCTCGTCGGCCATCACGATGGGGGGCTTGGTGGAGATGGCCCGTGCAATGGCGACCCGCTGCTGCTGACCGCCGGACATCTCCGATGGTTTGTGCTTGGTGCGGTCCGCAAGGCCCACCTTCTCCAGCGCCTCCAAGGCAAGCACCCGGCGCTTTTCCATCCCAATACCCTGATAAATCAAGGGTAGTTCCACATTTTCCAGCACACTGAGGTTTTGCACCAGATTGTACTGCTGGAAAATAAAACCAATCTGCTTATTGCGGATGTGGCTGAGCTCTTTGTCGCTGAGTTCCCTTACGTTCACCCCGTCCAGCAAATAGTCTCCTCTGGTGGGAATGTCGAGACAGCCCAGCACGTTCATCATGGTGGACTTTCCCGAGCCGGACTGGCCCACGATAGCCACAAACTCTCCCCGCTCAATGTCAAGGGAAATGCCGTCCAGAGCACGAACTTCGCTTTCAAGCCCCTCCGCATAGATTTTATAAACTTCCTTCAATTCGATCAGCATGGGCCTTACCATCCATAGGAGTTTTCCATCCGTGTGGTGGTGAATACAACGGTACCCTCTTCCACGCCGGACTTAATCTCCACGTTATAGTTGTCGGAAATGCCGATTTCCACCGGTACGGGATAGTATCCCTCCGGGATACCGTCCACGGGGACTGATAGCTCCGCGGCGTTCTCCGGGGCTTTCGACGCTTTAATGAAAACCACGTAGCCAGAGGAGCCGTCCGCAAACTGGGCGTTTTTCACGCTCTGGATGGGCAGCGTCAGGCAGTTGTCGTTCTGGCTGGCAACCAGAGTATAGGTGACGTTGCTGCCGCTCATAAGCGAACCGTCAAGGTTGTCCACAGAAACCACCATGGGATAGGCCGCCACACCGTTTTCCACCTTGCTGTTGAGACTGACGGATTGCACCATTCCCATAAATGGGGTTCCCCACTGGTCCAGATCCACCGACATTCCAGCCTTTACATAGCCGATGTTCCGCTCGTCTACCGTGGCGTCAATCAGGATGGTGGTGGTGTCGGCAATGGAAATAACCGTGGTATTTGCAGCAACCTCCGCCCCGATAGTAAGCGCAAGCCCCATCACCGTTCCGTCGATGGGAGCCACGGCGCTGCAGTTATCCAGATTCTCCTGGGCGGTTTTCAGCGTTTTCTGCGCGTCTGTCAGGCTTTGCTCCAGAGAAAACAGCTCGTTCTCGCTATTTTCACCGTCAATCTGTACCAGCACCTTTCCGGGGGTCACATCCAGATAGTCCAGCAACCCGGTAGATACAATCGTTCCGTTGACGGTGGTCTTCAAATCAATAATGCGGTTGTATTCCAGCTTCCCGGCCTCATAGGGATACACGCTTTCGCCCCCCGCCGTAAGCACGGCGGAGGCAACCATATCCCCGGTCAGCGTGCCGGGATTCTTGATGGAAAATTCCACCTCGAACAACCGGGAGCCCTCCGGAGAAATCCGATCCACCATATGTACTGCGGAGACGGTGCCGGTGACATTCCCCATCAGCGCGGGAATGGATACGTCGGCAGTCTGCCCCACCCGGATGTCGCCCTGATAGGCGTAGCTGTAATACTGCTGAAGCTTCATGGTGCGGTCGTCCACCAGCGTGGCCACCTTTGTGCCCTTGCTGATATCCTCGCCCACGTTCAGCTTCACGATGTCCTTCAGCTTCCCGGCGAAGGGCGGGGTCAGATTCAAGCCCGCAATATCTTTCTGCATGGCGTTGAGCTGCTTCTGAAAGCCGTCCACATCCTTCCGGGCCTTCTCCACAGCGGTACGGGCAGTTTCGGAATCAATCACAAAGAGCGGTGTTCCTGCCGTGACCTGCTGTCCCTCCGTGACGAAAACCTCCTGCACGGTGCCGGAGGTGGTCAGGGTGATGGTTTTGCTCTCCTTGGCTTTGGTTATACCGCTTCCCTGCACGGTGGACGTGATGGAATTGTACACCACCGTGTCCTCCACCACCTCTGCCTCCGCCTGTGCGCCGCCCCCCAGGAGCTTTGACAGCGCAATCACCACAACCAAAGTCACACCGCCGATGATTCCCCAGCGGATCAGCTTCTTTTTCTTCTTTGGCGTCATAGGCGGGCGTTTGGGCTTCTCCTTGCCCGCCGAAACCTCGCCTGCGGGTACGCTTTCACTCCCAGACGCCGAGACCTCAACCTCTTCCGGTGCTGCCTCCCCGCTTTTCATCGGATCTTTCACTTCTGCCATTTGCTGTTCCTTTCCCACAGAGCCGCCTGTGACAAAAAATAACTGTATCAATCAGGTTAATACAGTATGACGCGCAAATCAACAACAAAACAGTTACAGTTCAGGTATCCGGCTGTTTTCAAGACTGATCTGCCGCCCGCAGTTTCTCATTATTTATATGACGCGGGATCGATCAAAAAAGTTTCAGAAAATCAACATTTTTTGCGCTTTTACGTTTGCATGAAAAAAGCCCCGCCGATGAACGGCGGGGCCTTTCCAATAGAAGGTTTACGGCGATCAGGCAATTGAGGCCTGATCCTTCTTGGCCGAGAAGCGCTGATAGACAACCAGCGCAGCCATAATCGCAAGGCCCGAGACGTCCGTCACCGTTCCGGGAATCATCATGCCCAGACCGCCAAGGACAAACAGGATGCGCAGCAGCCAGTTGATCTTCTTGTACAGGAATCCGCCAAGGCCCGCCGCAATACCGAACATACCCAACAGGGCTGTGATCACAATAATCACCATGTCATACCATTGGGCGTCGATGCCCAGCATCACGGGACTGAAGGCAAAGATATACGGTACAACGAACGCGGCGATAGCGAGTCTCGTTGCATTTACTCCGGTTTTCATGGGGTTGCCCTTTGCAATGGCAGCACCGGCATAGGCCGCCAGCGCCACGGGAGGCGTAATATCCGCCACAATGCCGAAGTAGAACACGAAGAAGTGAGCCACAATGATGGGGAAGCCCATCTGCACCAGAATCGGGGCGCAGGTGGAGGCCATAATACAGTAGTTCGCCGTGGTGGGAACGCCCATGCCCAGAATGATACAGGCAATCATGGTCAGGAACAGGGCGATCAGCGGAATGCCCATGGATGCAGCCAGAATACCGCCCAGAAGCTTAGACGCAAGGCCGGTGACGGTGATACAGCCGGCGATCATACCCGCCATGGCGCAGGCCACGGCAACGGTAATCACGTTTCTACCGCCGTTCTCCAGCGCATCAATAATCTTGGTAAGATTCAGCCGCTCGTCCTTATTGATAAAGCCCACCACAATGGCAATGAGAATGGCTACGGCGGCGGAGAACTGCATGGTGTAGGTGTTGGTGGACACAAGCACCACCAGAATCACCAGCGGCAGCAACAGGTACATTTTTTTCATCAATTTGCCGATCTTAGGCAGTTCGCTCTTGGGAATACCTCTCAGTCCCAGACGCTTTGCCTCCAGATGGACAGCAATGTAGATGCCGGCGAAATACAGGAATGCGGGAAGAATTGCCCGAAGGGCAACCTGCGCATAGCTTATGCCGATGTACTCGGACATCAAAAATGCGGCAGCGCCCATGATGGGAGGCATAATCTGTCCGCCGGTAGAGGACGCAGCTTCCACCGCACCCGCAAATTCCGGCGCATAGCCGGTCCTTTTCATCATCGGAATAGTGACGGAGCCGGTGGTAACCGTGTTGCCCACGGAGGAGCCGGACACCATTCCGCACAGCGCGGAGGAAATGACCGCCACCTTGGCGGGTCCGCCAGCGGCGGCGCCGCAAAGGGAGTTTGCAACCTGAATAAAGAAGTTTGCAATACCCGTCCGCTCCAAAAACGCGCCGAAGATGATAAACACCACGATGTACTTGGCGCAGACGTTAATAGGCGTGGACATAATGCCGGAGGAGGTATAGAACAGGGTATAGATCACCCGGCGAATGACCATAAAGCCCGTCGCGTTGGGTGTTTGGAACATATTATAAAAAGTGTAGATCAGAAGGAGGCTCAACACAACCAGGATGGGGAGTCCGACGCTTCGACGGCACAGCTCCATCAGAGCCACAATCGCAACCAGACCCAGCACAATCATATACGGCTCAATTCTGGCGGAAAGCTTGATGATCTGCACGGCGTTGGCTGCATAATAGAAGAACGGCAGGGAGCCGCACAGCATTAAAATCACATCGTACCAGGGCACGCTGTTGACTTTCACGTTGCCCTTCTTGGCGGGATAGGTCAGATAGCCCATAATGGCAATCAGACCCACAAACACGGTCAGCCGCTTTTCCGGCATGGCGTTGCTGAACAAGGTCACCCAAATGCTGTATGCCGAGAACGCCACCATCAGCCAGCGGATTACCTGTTTGGGCATGCCCTCCCAGACCCGGACGTTGGATTCACGGTCATACTTTTTCATAACTGCTTCAACGTCGGCCGCGGTGCCCACATCCACATTCTGGGGGATGTTCATGGCAGCGGTATCCTCTAAAGGACGCTCTTGTTTCTCGTCCCCGGATTTGTCTTTAAATAAACTCATACCTTCTCCTTAACTCATGAGGTAAATACAGAAAGCAACCGCGGCGGGCGGATGCCCGCCGCGGCCACTTGCATCTAAATGCTGGTCCCGATGTTTACTTCGTGGGAACGGTAATGCCCTTCTCAGCAAAATACTTGGCAGCGCCGGGATGATAGGGAACAGAGGTCACGGAAGAGGCAAACTCCAGATTCAGCTCGGTGCCCTTGGCATGCTGGGCGGAGATAGCTTCCAGATTTTCAAAGATGGTGGAGACAAACTCATAGATGGCCTGCTCGCTGACGTCGTCGCGGGCGACGACCACAGCGCCGATGGCCACGGTGTTGGTATCCACGTCCAGACCCTCATAGGTGCCGGCGGGGATGGTGTACTGAGCGTAGTAGGGAGAGGTCTCCAGCAGCTTTGCAATGTGCGCATCATCCAGGCTTACCAGATACACGCTCTTGGCGGTGGCCAGAGAGGTGATGGCGGTGGTAGGAGCGCCGGCCACGACGAAGGCCGCATCCAGCTTGCCGTCCTGCAGCGCGTCAGCACTGTCGCCGAAGCCCTGATAGGTGGGGTTAATGTCCTGCTCGGTAAGATCATAGGCGCCCAGAAGGTCGATGGCGTTGTAGTACACACCGGAACCGGCAGCGCCGATGGAGACGTTCTTGCCCTTCAGATCGGCAACAGTCTTGATGTCGGGGTTGGTGGTGACAATCTGCACCTGCTCCATGTAGAGGTTGGCCACGGTGGAGATGTCGGTAACGGCACCGGTATCCGCAAACAGGTTGGTGCCCGCATACGCATAGGACATTACATCGGACTGGGCAAAGCCCAACTGAGCCGCGCCGTCCTGCAGGTTCTCAATGTTGTTCTGAGAGCCGCCGGACTCGATGGCGACAACGCTCATGCCGGTATTGCTGGTGACATACTGGCTCAGCACGCCGCCAAAGGCATAGTATGTACCCTGAGAACCGCCGGTAGAGAAGGTCAGGGAATCGGTGGCGCCAGCGGCGGCGCCGGAGGAAGCGGCCCCGCTGCCGGAACCCGCGGGAGGCGTGGTTCCTCCATTGTTTCCGCAACCGGAGAGGACAGAGGCCATCATCAAAGTGGCCAGGAAAAGAGACATTAGTTTTTTCATCGCAATACTCCTTTTCTTTCATTCAATCTGCTCGGGACTTGTTATATTGTAGCGTAATAATTGGAAAGTTTCAACATGCTTTTCGGCGATTTGTGCAAATTTTTTTCAAGACTATGAATTTTTCCTTGCAAAACGCCAAATTTATTCTTGCATGACTACAAATAAAATGCAGTCAATATTTTCCCGACATCCCTTTTCTTTATAAAAAATTTATAAAAAATTCATAAAAATCAAGAAATATGTGTAAAAATGATAAAAACAAGTGCAGGACGGGACGCGAAAAAATTTTTTCGCGTCCCGTCCAATTTCTTCAAAATGCCAGGAATCTTCTTTGTGCATTTT
>DKLF01000013.1:0-241 GCA_002455655.1 Oscillibacter sp. UBA6647
GACAATGAATAAGGTAAAGAAGTTTATTTCTCTGGCTCTGGCAGCAACCATGGTAATGGCCCTTGCCGCCTGCGGTGGCGGCGGCGCCACGTCCGGCGCGGCTTCCGGCGGCAGCGCCGCCTCCGGCACAGACAAGACCGTCTATAAGATCACGGTGGGCGGAACCGTTCCCGATGAGCACCCCATTTCCCAGGGCATGTTTAAGTTCAAGGAAGTGGCAGAGCAGCTTTCCGGCGGCCAG
>DKLF01000013.1:303-18655 GCA_002455655.1 Oscillibacter sp. UBA6647
AGCAGCTTTCCGGCGGCCAGCTTCAGGTGGAGGTCTATGACAACAACACGCTGGGCGGCAGCCGCGAGCTGGTGGAGGCCGTTCAGGCGGGTGACATGCAGATGTGCGAAACCAGCCAGTCTATGTACGCCAGCTTTACCGAGGAGCTGATGAGCGTGGGCCTGCCCTTCCTGTTCAAGAACCGTCAGGCTGCCTATGATTTTTATGACAGCGAGGTGGGCACCCAACTTGCCGAGGCCATCAGGACCCAGACCGGCATCCGCATTGTGGGCTACTTTGAAAATGGCATCCGCCAGCTCACCAACAGCAAGCGCCCCATCACCAGCCCCGATGACATGAAGGGCCTGAAGATCCGCGTGATGGAGTCCCCCCTGTACATCGACATGTTCACCCAGATGGGCGCAAACCCCATGCCCATGTCCTTTGCCGAGCTGTATACCGCTTTGCAGCAGGGCACCGTGGACGGTCAGGATAACCCCTATGCCATCACGGCCACCAACGCCTTCTATGAGGTGCAGAAGTATATGACCGACCTGAGCCACACCTTCGACATCACCTGCTTCAGCATCAACGACGAGTTTTATCAGAGCCTGCCCGCCGACTTGCAGAAGGTGGTTGACGAGGCTGCGAAAGCCGCTGTGGAAGTCAACCGTCAGCAGTCCATCGACAAGGAGCAGGAGTACATCAAGACCATCCAGGACGGCGGCTGCGAAATCACCTTCCTGACCGACGAGCAGCGCAATGTGTTCCGTGAGGCCACCGCCGGCACCTATGACTTCTTCACCAAGAATTACAACCCCACCGTGACGCTGGAAACCGTTTTGGCGAAGGCGGATGAGGTCAACGCGGCAAATTAAGGCACATGGGTGCGGGCGAAGCGAAGGCTTCGCCCGCACCAAGGAGAAAGGTACGAATATGAAAATAGTGTCATTTCTTGACAAGCATCTGGAAGAGGTCCTTTTGGCAATTCTTCTCAGCGTCATGACTCTGATGATCTTTATGCAGATCGTGTTTCGCGTATTTGGCTGGCCACTGTCCTGGACGGAGGAGCTGGGCCGGTATATGTTTATCTGGATGATTTATCTGGGCGCCGCCTCGGCAATTCGCAAGCGCAAGCACATCAGTGTGGAGCTGCTGGATCTGTTTTTGAAGGATAACGGAAAGTTTGTGCTGAACATCATCTCCAACGTGATTTTTATGATTTTCGCCGCGATTCTCACCTATTACAGCATCCCCGTGGTTCAGCGTGTCGCCGCGCAGCTTTCTCCCGCCGTCCGGCTGTCCATGGCGATTCCGTACAGCTCCGTTCTGGTGGGCAGCGCGTTGATGTTGATTCGCCTGATTCAGGATACCATTGCGCGTTTCCGCGAGAGAAAGGAGGCCGTCGGCTCCCATGACTAATCTGATTTTATTTGGCTCCTTTGCCATTTTCCTGGCCTTAAAGGTGCCCATTGGCGTTTCCGCCGGTATGTCTCTGGTCATCTACCTGACCACATGCAGCACCCAGTCCCTCTCCTATCTTGCCACCAATATGTTTACCGCGGTGGACTCCTTCCCTCTGATGGCCATTCCGTTTTTCATTCTGGCGGGCGGCCTGATGGAAGGCGGCGGCCTGTCCAAGCGGCTTGCCGACCTTGGCTCGGCGGCGGTGGGGCATATTACCGGCGGCTTTGCCGTGGTTACGGTAATTACCTGCATGTTCTTCGGTGCAATTTCCGGCTCCGGTCCGGCCACGGTGGCCGCCATTGGTGCGGTAATGGTGCCCGCCATGGTGGAGCACGGCTATGACAAGCCCTTCTCCGTGGCGCTGATTGCCGCTTCCGGCTGTCTGGGTGTGATTGTGCCCCCCAGCATCCCCATGGTGCTTTACGGCGTTTCCACCGGCGCGTCCGTGGGCACGCTGTTCATGGGCGGCTTTGGTCCGGCGCTCGTTCTGGGCGGCGGACTGTGCGCCCTGAGCATCTACATCTCCAGAAAACGCGGCTACAAGGGCTCCGGCCAAAAATTTTCCTTCCGCCGTCTGGGGCGCGCCGCGGTGGATGCCATCTGGGCGCTGCTGGTTCCCGTCATCATTCTGGGCGGAATTTACGGCGGCTTTTTCACCCCCACCGAGGCGGCCGTCATCGCCTGCGTCTACGGCTTGATTGCCGGCGCTCTGATTTACAAAGAGTTGAACTGGGCCAAAATCTATAACTCTCTGGTTGGCTCCGCCGAAACTGTGGGCACGGTTTTGATCATGGTTGGCACCGGTACTGTGCTGGGCAAGGTTCTGGCGCTGGAGCGCATTCCCGAGGCAATTATGACCGGAATGACCTCCCTGACAGACAATAAGTTTGCAATTTTGCTGCTGATTAACGCGGTGCTGCTGGTGGTTGGCATGATTATGGACACAACGCCCGCCATCCTCATTCTCTCGCCCATACTGTATCCCGTTGCAAAAGAGTTTGGCGTCAGCGTCATTCATTTCGGCCTGATCATGGTCACCAACATGGCCATCGGCTTTATCACTCCTCCCGTGGGCGTGAACCTGTTCGTGGCTTCCGGCATGACCAAAATGAAGTTTACGGATTTGTGTAAAGCCATCGTACCGTTTATTTTTGTGATGATTGCCGCGCTGCTGGTCATCACCTATATTCCCGCGGTCACCGAGGCCCTGCCCAGAGCGCTGGGAATGATGGGCTGAGGCGCTGGTATGAACGCTGTATTTGACATTGGGGGAAAACGCGCCATTGTCACCGGCGGCAGCCGGGGCATCGGGTTTTCTCTGGCCAAAACGCTTTATGACGCCGGGGCGAAGGTTGCAATTACCGGAAGCGGAGACTCCATTCACGCCGCAGCGGCCAAAATCGGCGGGTCGGACCGCATCCGGGGCTTTGTGGGCGATTTTCAGGATTCCCCAGCTGTGGATGCCTGCTTTCAGGAGGCAAAGGCGTTTTTGGGCGGGGTGGACATTCTGGTCAACAACGCCGGAACCCAGATTCGCCACCCCTGCGAGGATTTTCCTGTGGAGGATTTTGAGAAGCTGATTCGTGTAAACCTGATTTCCTCCTTTCAGATGGCCCAGCTTTGCGGACGGGAGATGCTGGCGCAGGGCAGTGGAAAAATCGTCAATATTGCTTCCATGCTCAGCTTTTTTGGCGGTTTCAACGTGCCGGCCTACGCCGCTTCCAAGGGCGGCGTGGCCCAGTTTACAAAGTCGCTGTCAAACGAATGGGCGGCAAAGGGCATTCAGGTAAACGCCATTGCCCCCGGGTATCTTGCCACAGACAATACCGCTGCAATTCGGGCAAACCCGGCGCGCAATCAGGAGATTCTAAGCCGGATTCCCGCCGGACGATGGGGCGAGCCGGAGGATCTGACCGGTGCGCTGCTGTTTCTGGTTTCTCCTGCGTCGGATTATCTCTCCGGCGTGGTGCTCCCCGTGGACGGGGGATTCATGGGCAGATAAAGAATTAGGCGGCTGATAAAGCGGACCCACGCCCCCGGCAGCGGGATGGCGCCGCTGCGTCAGCCGCCGCGCCCATTTGGAAGAGGAAAAGTGCGAGCCTGAGAATGCATTCCGGCGAACGGACCGCCGATAAAAACAAGAAAAAACGATGGACTTTGACGCGGGTGCTTTGCCGGCGCAGTCCGCGGATGAGGCGCTTCAAGGTTATACTCGGCAGTGCTATGGCGCGATTTTGGATACTTGCAACGGCACATACCACACGAGAAACGAAGTGAACGGAGATTATCAGAGGGACATTCTCCGGGACGGCGTGACGCTGTAAGCCCGCAAACCGGAGAGAGGAGACGGCTATGAAAAACACGGCATTGGAAGCAATTATGGAAACGAAGGTCATCGCGATTGTACGGGGGATTCCAAGCACGCAAATCTGCGATTTAGCCGGAGCGATTCTGGCGGGGGGCCTGCGCTGTCTGGAGGTCACCTTTAATCACAGCAGCAAGGGCGGCATTGAGGAGACATTGCGCTCTATCCGGCTGCTGTCCGAACGCTTTGGAAATGAAATTGAGGTGGGCGCGGGGACGGTGATGACGGCTGAGGAAGTGAATCTTGCCAAGGAGGCGGGCGCGGGCTATATCATCTCGCCCAATGCCGACGAGGCGGTGATCCGGGAAACCCGGCGGCTGGAGCTTGTCTCTATTCCCGGGGCCATGACGGCCACGGAGGCGGCCTGTGCGTGGAGCTGGGGGGCCAATATTGTCAAGCTGTTTCCGGCGGGGATTTTGGGGCCGGAGTATATCAAGGCCCTCCGTGGTCCGCTGGGCCACATTCCCTTCACCGCTGTGGGCGGCGTGACCCCGCAGAACACACCGGACTTTCTCCGGGCCGGGTGCGTGGGCGTTGGCGTGGGGGGAAACCTCGTCTCCGCCAAGCTAGTGTCCGAGGGGAAGCTGGACGAAATCACCAACACGGCCAGAGCCTATGCGCAAGCCGTCCGGGGGTGAGCGGATGGAGCGGGGTCTGATTGCGTACTACGACGTTGGAACCAGCAACGTGCGGATTTTCCTGCTGGACCGGGAAAAGCGGCTGCTGTGCACCCGCCGCAGAACCCTTGGGGCAAAGGACGCGGCCATTGCCGGGTCCAACCGCCCTCTGCTGGAGGGAATGAAGGCTTTATACGACGAGGCTTTGGCTGAAACGGGCTGGACGGACGGGGAGGTGGAGGCCATCTATGCCTCCGGCATGGCCACGTCGCCCTATGGGATTTTTGAAATTCCCCATTATCCCGCCCCCGTCACGGCGGAGGAATTTGCTCGGCGGGGGGTCACGCCCTATTGGGAAAGTACCGTCTTCGGACGGGAAATCCACCTGATTTCAGGACTGAAAACGGTGGGAACGGACGTGTCCTCCACCAACAACACCCGGGGCGAGGAGATTGAGGTGCTGGGCGTTTTGCCGGAGCTTGCGGCCCGCTATCCCGGCCGGCAGACGGCGGTGCTTCTCCCCGGGTCCCACACCCATGTGCTGCTGGCAGGACAGGGGCGGCTGACAGGCATTTTGTCCACTTTTACCGGTGAGCTGTTTTACGCATTAAAACAGGATACCATTCTCGCGCCGGTGCTGTCGGTGGAGTCGGATAGGCCAAATCCGGTGGCGGTGGCGCTGGGGCTTGAAAACCTGCGGCGTTATGGCTTCAACCGGGCGCTGTACATCGGTCACGCCATGCGGGTGTTTGAGCGGGAATCTCCCCACTTTCGCCGCTGCTATTGTGAGGCAGTGGTGTCCGGCGGTGTGATTGAGGCGCTTGACGCCTATTGTGAAGAGCGCTGGACGCAGTGCGACACGGCGGTGGTGGTGGCAAACCCCTATATGGCGGAGCTGTTCACCCTGCTGCTGGCGGGCAGCCGACGCATTCGCAGCCATTCCATGCTGACGGCAGACGGCGGGAAAAGCTATGCGCTGGAGGGCTTGCGCGGTATTTTAAGCATCAGAGAGGGGACGAAACAATGAGTAAAAAGGTTTTGGTGACCTCGCGGTCCTTCGGGTCAATTGATTCAACGCCAAAGGATATTCTGGAGCAGGGGGGCTGCGCGGTCATCCTGATGGGCAAGGACTTTGACATGGAGCGCTTTGCCAAGACGGTGACGGCGTGCGACGCGCTGATTATCGGGGCCCACGACTTTCCCGTGGAGCTGATGAACCGGTGCGAAAAACTGAAGGTAATCTGCAAGCACGGCGCGGGGCTGGACAATCTTCACTTGGAGGAGGCAAAGGCCCGGGGCATCGCGGTGTGCAACGTTCCCGGCACAAACGCCAACGCGGTGGCGGACCTTACCTTTGGCCTGATGCTCTCCTGCGCCCGTCATATTTCTCTGGGCGATCGGCGGGTGCGACAGGGGGAGTGGAGGGCTCTGACGGGGAAGGATGTGTACGCCAAGACACTGGGACTTCTGGGTTTTGGCGCGGTGGCGAGAAACGTGGCCCGACGGGCTGCGGGCTTTTCCATGCGCGTGCTGGCCTATGACCCCTATGTCCGCGCCCTGCCGGAGGGCTTTGAACACGTAACGCTGTGCGAAAGTGCGGCGGAAGTGATTTCTGGCTGCGAATTTTTGTCAGTTCACCTGCCGCTGACAGAGGAGACACGGGGCATGATCGGCGCGGCGGAGCTCGCTTCTATGCGCCCCGGCGCGTACGTGATCAATACCGCCCGGGGCGGCATTGTGGATGAAAAAGCGCTGTACGAAGCCCTTGTCTCCGAGCATCTGTCCGGCGCGGCCATGGACGTCACCGAGGTGGAGCCGATGGATACAGACAACCCGTTGCTGACGCTGGATAATGTGGTGGTCACGCCTCACATCGGCATGTATTCCCGGGAAGCCATCGGTGCGGTAAGCGTCATTTGTGCGGAAAATGTGGCGGCCTGCCTTGGGGGCGGAGAGGTAAAGTTTCGCGTGGTGTAATTTTTGGCGTTTTTTCCATTTTTGTTTGCTCGTTTCGTAAAAATGTCCAGATTTTCTTGAAAAATGACGCTGTTTGTGATATAATTTTATAAAGCCGCAATTGCTGCGCTTGCCGCTCAGCGCGGGAGGAAAGGAGTTGAAGATATGCTGATGCTGGATCAGTTCTGCGAAATTCCCCATGCGGTTCTGCGCTCCGTGATGTGCGATACGCCCAACGGCGTTCTGATTTTTGACGAGGCATACCGGATTCTTTTTGCCAACCGCGCTGCGCTGCAAATGCTGGAGCTGGAGGCCGGGAAGGAATACGATGTGCGGGAGCTGACGGGCCCGGTGGATCTGGGGGCGCTGGATGCGGATGCCGAAAAGACGTTTACCATGCGGCAGGGAAACCGGCAGCTTCACTATCGTCTGATTTCCGCGGGAGACGCGGGAGAGTCCGCCGTGTATGCGCTGATTCTGATGGAATCCCAGCAGGCGCTGCGCTCCCAGATGGAGCTGGAGGCGGCATGGAAGCTGACAAGCGAGATGGAGGAAATTCTGGAGGGCTCCTTTGACGGGATTCTGGTCACCGACGGGGAGGGGAACGTTCAGTTTGTCAACAGCTCCTACGAGCGGGTGGCCGCCATCCCCCGGAAGGAGCTGGAGGGGCGCAATATGCGCGCCCTTATCAATCCCGTCTGGATGGAAAATTCCGTGGCGTTTGTGGTGCGGGAGGAGCGTCGCCCCGTCTCCAAGCGGCAGGTGACGCAGGACGGACGGGACATTATTGTCACGGGCAAGCCGGTGTTCGACGAGAACGGAAAGGTCAAGCGGGTTGTGATTAACGCCCGGGACATCACAGAGATTTTTCAGCTCCGGGAGGAGCTGCTCAACGCCAAGAACCGGGAACTTCAGCACTATCAGACCATTCTCAGCACCACCAACACGGAGCGGGAAAAGGTGGTGGCTATCAGTGAGAAGACAAAGAAGGTCTTTTCTTTAGCCGAGCGGGTGGGCCGGTTTGACACCACCGTGCTGATTCTGGGAGAGTCCGGCGCGGGAAAGGAGGAGGTGGCCCAGCAGATTCACGCCAGCAGTATGCGCAAAGACCATGCGCTGGTGACGATTAACTGCGGGGCCATTCCGGAAAACCTGCTGGAAAGCGAGCTGTTCGGCTATGAAAAGGGCGCGTTTACCGGCGCTTCCAACTCCGGGAAGATCGGACTTCTGGAGGCGGCGGACGGCGGCACCGTGTTTTTGGACGAGATTGGGGAAATCCCCCTGTCCTTTCAGGTGAAGCTTTTGCGGGTGCTGGAGACAAAGCAGGTGACCCGGGTAGGGGGCGTGCGGGCCAAGAACATAGATGTGCGCTTTATCGCGGCCACCAACCGGGATTTGACCAAAATGGTGCGGGACGGCGCCTTTCGGGAGGATTTTTACTATCGGCTCAACGTGGTTTCCATCACCGTTCCTCCCCTGCGTCAGCGCAGGGAGGATATTTTGCCCCTGAGCCTGTTTTTTCTCAACAGGTTCAACCACAAATGCAACCAGAACAAAACCATGACTCCGGAAGTGATTAAGCGCATGGAGGAATATGACTGGGAGGGCAATGTACGGGAGCTGCGCAACGTGGTGGAACATATGGTGATTATGAGCCCCAACGAGCAGCTTCAAATCAGCGACGTGCCGTGGATTATCCGCCAATGTCAGGGGCCCGGGAAGACATCCCTTCTACCGGAGATGGCGGGGGAGGAAAGCTCCGATCTGGGACGCGCCGTGGAAGAACTGGAAAAGCGGCTGCTGTTACGGGCGAAGGCGGAGTGCACCTCCACCAGAGAGATGGCCCGCTTCTTAAACGTGGACCAATCCACGGTGGTGCGCAAGCTTCAAAAATATGGGCTTTCGGGCCGATAAACATAAAGGGACAGCCGGCGGCCTTTTGGCCGTCGGCTGTCCCTCTGTTGGGAAATATGAGAAATGAAAGAAATGAGGAAAGCAAATAAAAGGGAATTGCGGAATTACTTTTTCTCGTATTGATAGAAGCCCTCACCGGATTTTCTGCCCAGCATTCCCGCGTCCACAAAGCGCTGTAAAACCGGGCTGGGGCGGAACCGCTCGCCATAGGCGTCGAAAAGGATTTTGTCCACACTGAGGTTCAGGTCGTGTCCCAACTGGTCCAGGAGCTTGCAGATACCGACGGGGTGGCCAAGGCCATAGACGCAGATTTTGTCAATGTCCTCGGGCGTGGCCACGCCCTCCTCAACGAGACGCAGGGCCTCCGCGTAAAACACATGAAACAGGCGGTTTAAGGCAAAACCGGTGACATCCTTGACCCGGACCGGCTCTTTTTCAATGTATAGCAGCAACTCCGTCACGGTGTCCACTGTTTCCGCAGAGGTGAGCAGGCCGGGGATGATCTCCACCAGCTTCATAATGCTGGCGGGGGAGTTGAAGTGCGCGCCCACAAAGCGGGGGGCCCGCTCCTTGGACACGGAGGCCGCCAGCTTGGAGATGGAGATGCTGGAGGTGTTGGAGGCCAAAATCGTCTCCGGCTTGCAGAGTTGATCCAGCTTTTGAAAGGTATCGCGCTTGATCTCCAGATTTTCAAGAACTGCCTCGATCACAAAATCGCAGTCCGCCATCAGGGAAAGGTCCGCCGTGGGGACCACGCGGGCCAGCGTGGCGTCCCGCTGCTGGGGAGAAATCTTTCCCTTGGCAACCTGCTTGTCCAGAATGACTATCTGCTTTTGCTTGCCGCCGTCGGCAAATTCCTGCTTGATGTCCGCCAGAACCACGTCCAGCCCGCAGCGGGCAAAGCACAGGGCGATTTCCGCCCCCATCATGCCCGCACCGACGACGCCTGCTTTTTTAATGTTCATCAATGTACTCCTCCGTTTTCAATCGGTGTTGAAAGCCGCGCTTTACCGGCAGTTTTCCACGAGAATTGCCATGCCCTGTCCGCCGCCGATGCACAAAGAGGCCAGACCGTACCGGCCGCTCCGGCGCTTCAGCTCGTAAATCATGGTGGTGAGAATGCGGGTGCCGCTGTTGGCCAGCGCGTGGCCGTGGGCAATGGCGCCGCCGTTGACGTTAACCCGGGAGTAAAGCTCCGTGCCCATGTCCATGCCCAGCTCCTTCAAACACCCCAGAGACTGGGCGGCAAAGGCTTCGTTCAATTCGAACAGGTCAATGTCCGCAAGTTCCAGCCCAGTCTTCTTGAGGAGCTTGCGGATGGCGGGAACAGGGCCGAGGCCCATGTAGCGGGGGTCCACGCCCGCAGAAGAGGTGCCCACAATGCGTACCAGCGGCTCCACGCCCAGCTCCTTTGCCTTTTCCTCGGTCATGATGACCACGGCGGAAGCGCCGTCGTTCATCCCGGAGGAGTTGCCCGCAGTGACCACGCCGCCGTCTTTGAAGCAGGGACGCAGGCGGCTCAGGGACTCCATGGTGGTGTCCGGCTTGATATGTTCGTCAGTGTCAAACACAAAGCTGCCCTTGCGCTGCTTGACCTCGAAGGGGAAGATCTCGTCCTTGAATCTGCCCGCATCCTGTGCTTCTTTCATTTTGCGCTGGCTGTCCACGGAGAAGGCGTCCTCCTCTTCCCGGGTAATGTGGTAGCGTTCGGCCACGTTTTCGGCGGTAATGCCCATGTTGGTGCCGGGATATTTGGCCTGCGGCTGCACAATGGTCACGCCGTGGGAAAAGGTGTCAAACAGCGGCTTGTCGCCAAGGCGCAAAGGCTCATAGCGGGAGGAGGGCGGCAGGTAATAAGTCATGCGGGACATGATCTCCACGCCGCCTGCAATAATAACGTCCGCTTCCCCGGCGTTGATTTCATAGCAGGCGCTCTGCACGGCCTGCAAGGACGAGGCGCACTGGCGGTCCACCGTGAAGGCGGGCGTTTCCTCGGGGACCCCCGCCATCAGCGCGGCGCAGCGGGCCACGTTGGGGGTGTAGCCGTACACGTCGCCGAAAATGACTTCGTCCACCTGCTCCAGAGAAATGCCGCCACGGGCGGCTGCGGCCTGAATGGCGGCCGCACCCAAATCCTGCGCCTCAACGGTTTTAAGACTTCCCAGATAACCGCCCACGGCGCTGCGCGCGGCTCCTGTGATCACAAGCTGTTTCATATCGGTTCCTCCTGAAAAAAGTGTGGTTATTCTCCTGTAAACACGGGCTTTCTCTTTTCAAAAAACGCGGCCATGCCCTCTTTTTGGTCGTGGTGGTTGAAAAGCTCGGCCCACAGCGCGCCCTCGTAATCGGAGGCGGCGTTGTATTGCGGGTGGCCCACGGCGTATTCAATGGATTTCTTGGCGGCGGCCAATGCCAGCGGACTGCGGGTGCAAAGCTTCTTCGCCCATGTCTTGGCGGTTTCCCAGAGAGCCTCTTTGTCCACGGCAACGTGGGCAAGGCCGATGCACTCGGCCTCCTCGCCGGAGACAACGCGGCTGAGGTAAATCAGTTCCTTTGCCTTGGCCTCGCCTACCAGCCGGGGCAGAAGCACCGTTCCGCCCGCGCCGGGGATGATACCCAGATTCAGCTCCGTCAGGCCCATTTTCGCGGTTTTGGACACGATGCGGAAGTCGCACCGAAGCGCCAACTCCAACCCCCCGCCAAAGGCATAGCCGTCCACGACGGCAATGGTGGGGATAGGGAGCGATTGAATTTTATTATAGGTGGGCGTGAACAAAAAGTCCTTTGCCTGCGCCTCGTCACAGGGAGCCATGTCCCGGATATCCGCGCCTGCGGCAAAGTTCTCTTCGCTGTAAAACAGCAGCACCCGCACGGAGGAGTCGGCTTGCACTTGCTCAACCATGCGGTCCATTTCGTCCACAATGCTGCGGGACAGGGCGTTGAGCGCCTCGGGACGCCGCACCTGAATGACGGCGATGTCGCCGTCCCGCTCCAACACAATCTGTTTGCTCATTGATGTGCTCCTTTCCTTGGGTGGAATGAATTCTATGTTTTTTATCATACAAATGCGACCTTTGAGAAAGCTTTTACAAATCTTTGCAAAATCTTTGAAAACATTTATTTTAATTAAACTTTCTTTATGGTACACTGGAATTAAGAAAAAAGGAGGGGGCTGGCAAATGGAGGAGCTGCGGCTGGGGGGCGGACAGGAAAACCGAGGGCTGGAAAAGACCTTTTTGGAGCGGTGTCTGGCGGGCGCACCGGAGATGACATTGACGGTGCTGGGTGTGCCCATGCTCATGTCGGTAAGCCGTGGGGCGGCGGAGCTTTTGAGTCGGCGGGGCGCATGTTGTACCTTTCGTGTGCGGGGAGAAGCGCGGGACGCGGAACGGTTCGCTGCTGCGCTGAGGGATTTTTTTCAGGCCGGGAAGGAAGAAGACCTCCTTGGGCTGGTATGCGCTCCCCGGGAGCAGGATTGCTTTATCCTGTTGGATGACGCCCACCTTTTAGACTGCATGGACGGACTGGGCGCGCTGTTGCAGCGGCTGCTGCTGCGCTGTGGGGAACGGGTGCATTTTCTGCTGCTTTCCGCCCGGCCCATTCCCTTCATCCGGGAGGCGGATGCGTTGCCCGTGAAATTGGCGGAGGTGGAGCCATCGACGCTGATACTGACATGGACCATGGCAGACGGGCTTTTGCGGGAGGTCTATCCGGCCTTGCTGGAGAGCGACCGCCAGCGAATTTTTGAGCTGGGGGGCGGCTGGCTCTCTGCCATGGATGCGGCGGCCCGCGCCATGCTGGACGGCGGCGGAGACGGCGGCAACCGCGTGAGGGAGCAGATTCTCTCGGCGGTAAGCGATTTGCTGGACGGCTGGGCCGCCGCGGTATGGACGGCGGAGGATATAGAGTGCATGGAGCGGGTGTGCGTGGAGCGGAATCTTTCCGAGACGCTGGCTCTGCGCCTGACCGACGGCGAGACGGGTCCCCTGCGGCGGCTGGCGCGGCGGCGCTTTCTGGTGCGCGCCCGCGCGGCGCTGGAGCCGGTGTATTTTTTAAACCGTGTGCTGCAATCATGGCTGTATCAGCGGGCGTGGCTTTCCCGGGGAAAGGGCTTTCTAACGGAGCAGCATCGGATTGCGGTGCTCTACGCACAGGAGCGGGAGGACTGGCAGGCGGTGTTTTACCATCAGCTTCGCCGGGGCTATGCGGAGGAAGCGGCGTTGACGCTGCGGTATCTGAGCTTTTCGGAAATTGACGTGTCGCTTCTGGAGGACTATCGCCAGCTTTTGCGCAGGCTGCCCCCTGCCGCCATCGACAAACTGCCATGGGTGCAGATGGGCTATGCCATTGCCGTCAAATACCGCTATCCCAACATTGCCTTCCGCTATCTGGACCGGGCGGCCGAGCTGTTTCGGGATATGGGCGACCGGGAGGGCATGGTTTTGGCGGCCTGCCAGCGGATCAGCATGGGCTTTTTTGCCCCGGAGCACGAGTCTGCCGCTACGGAGCCCTTGCGGATTTTAACAGAGGAGGATTTTCAGGACGGGGAGCTGGACCGGGTGATTGACGGCTACCGCAAGGTGTTCACCGCCTACGCACTAATTCAGCAGGCAGTGGACTATCCGCGGGCCATTGCCCTTTTGGAGCAGGCCAAGGAGACGGCCCTTATCCGGGAAAATGACAATTTGCGTCTGTGGGCCTGCTTTGTGACAATTCTGACCTATAAGGACTGCCGGTATGAAAACGGCCTAAAAACCATTCTGGACGAAGCGCTGGAACTGGTGGAGTCCCCCGTGGTGCAAAAGCCCCTAAAAATGTGTCTGTATCAGACCGTGGCGTTCTTGTGCTATATCGAGAGCGGACGCTATGCGCAGGCAAGGGACTGCTGCGAGCGGGCGGCGAGAATCGCCGATGAAATCGGCGCCTACGGATACAGCGTCTATATCAATATGGTGCATGCCTATGCGCTGGACTGCCTTGGCCGGTTTCAAAAGGCGGAGCAGGTGATTCTGGAGACGGCCCGGGTTTCCTCCAACATTCTCAACGTCCGCAACGAGCACCTGTGGGCCTACTACCTTATAGGCCAGAGCTATCACTATTTTCTCAAGGGCGACCCGGATTTGGCACAGGAAACGGCGGACAAGGCCGTGGACTACGCCCGCCGCGCGGGGCGGAATTCCTATCTGGTGCGGGCACTTCTGGTGTCCGGCAACATTGCCGCCGAGCGGGGCCGTATGGAGCAGGCGGATGCGCTGGCGGACGAGAGCATAGGGCTGTGCGATAAGAGAAAATACCGCTTTTATCAGCTTTCCACCCTCTTTTTAAAAGCCCAGATTTACCGCGCGGGAGGAGAGACAACCCGCTTTGAACGCTGTATGGAACAGCTTGCCAAGGGCGGCCGGGAGGCAGGAATCTATCACTATAACTTTGCAAAGCCCGAGACAATCTGCCGGGTGGCGGGGAGCTTCCGCCCCTCCGAAAGGGACCGGAGCTACTTTTTGCAGTTGGAGGCGTGCAATTCCGCCGCCGAAGCAACCGCCGCTGCCGCACCGATTTTGGAAAGCCGCCTGCACACGCCGCTGGAGGTTCAGATACTGGGAAGCCTGTCCGTCCGCCGCCGGGGCGAGACGGCGGAGGCATGCCCCTCCGCCCGGGCTGCGCAGCTTTTGCGGATTCTGGCACTGTATTCTGAGCCGATGAGCATTCACAAGCTGCTGGTTGAGATCTGGCCGGACTGGGAAGAAAAGGCGGCTATGAATAGCTTTTACTTCACGCTCTATCAGCTTCGGGCCTATCTGGGGGAGAAAAATGCCGTGGTCTACAAGCGGGGCCTGTGCGGCTTGGACCGGGAGCTGGTGACGGTGGACGCGGCGCTGTTTCAGGAGTTTTGCCGGCAGGCGCGGCAATATCTGGCCGCCGGCAATCTCTATGCCGCGGGACGTTACTTTGCGCAGGCGACCGGCCTGGTCCGGGGCAAGGTGCTGGACGGAGATGATTTGCCGGAAAACGCCCTGATACAAAGGGAATCGCTGGAGCGGTTTGTGTTCACGGCGCTGCGGGACTATGGAACGGTGTGCATGCGCCAGCACCGTCCCGACGAGGCGGAGCAGGTGCTTTCCGAGGCGGTAAAAAGCGACTTTGCCGATGAGGAGGCCCATCGCCTGCTGATTCGGGCGCAATACCTCTCCGGAAACAAAAGCGGCGCGCTGAGTACCTATGAGCGGCTGTGTCGGCAACTGCAAACGGAGCTTCAGGTGGAGCCTCACCGCCTGACCCGCGAGCTTGTGGACCGCATCCGCCACAATCAGGAGGTGGCTGACGCGGAGGAGCCGCAATAAAAGAACCCGGGAAAACCGACGCTCTAAAAGACGCGGTTTTCCCGGGAAAAAGTTATCGAAGCCTGGATTTGGTCACCGAAACGGAGGGGCAGGCGGCAGAGAGAATATCCACCATGGCGTTGGTTCCGGCAATTACATAATGTACGTCGTGTTCCTTGCCTAGCGTCTGCTGATAGGCGTCGCCGGTCAGCTTGAAAAACGTGTTTCCCCGCATCAGCACTTCGTACTCGGCGCTCAGGGCTTCCAGCCGCGGGGCGCACCGGGATAGCTCCGCCACGGAATATGCGCCTACGCCAGAGGCAAAACGGATGGAGAATTCAAATACTTCGTTGGAAACGACGATTTGCAGGGAGTCGCCCTGCCCGACAATGGAGTCCAGCGAGAATCTGCCGAACATTTCTTTTTGAGGCAGCCAACAATCCAGTTTCGTCATGATTTTTTCCTCCCAGATTTTAATTGATTATCATACGGGACCGCGCAGACAAGCCGCATTGTAAATATTATATAAGAATCGTTTGCAAAGGCGCTTTGGTTAAGATTAATTATACCAAAGGGTCTTTGGCTTTTCTTTGAAATTTCTTTGCAGAACATTCAAGTTTTTATTTTGGCGCAGAATCTCACGCTTTTCTTCCAACCAAACCAAAAGGGGATTAAAAACATCTTGACAGCGGAAAGTGAACGTGTTATCTTAACTGTACTAATACGGATAATACAGTGAAACCGGGAAACCGGCGAACAAAACGGAGGTGGTAAGATGATCAGCCTGAATTACCGGGATTCAAGGCCCATCTACGAGCAGATTAAAGACGAATTGCGAAAGCTGATCGTCACCGGTGCGCTGGCGGCGGGAGAAAAGCTGCCGTCAGTGCGGGTGCTGGCAACCCGGCTTAGCATCAATCCCAACACGATTCAGCGGGCCTACAACGATCTGGAGACGGAGGGGTATATCTACTCTGTGCCGGGGAAGGGCAGCTTTGCCGGAGAGCGGGGAAGCGCGGACGCAGCGCGCCGCGAGCTGCTGAAAGATAAGGCGCGCCAGCTTTTACGCGAGCTGCGGGTGTTGGGTGTGACACCGGCGGAGCTTGAGGCGCTGTTGAAGGAGGGAGAAACGACATGATAGAGATTCAAAACGCGGTAAAAACATTTGACGGCTTTGCTGCGCTGGACGGGATCACCCTGACGGTGCCCACAGGCGCGGTATACGGGCTGGTGGGGCCCAACGGGGCGGGCAAGTCCACACTTTTGCGGTGCCTCAACGGCGTGTACCGGACAGACAGGGGCACGGTGAATATGCAGGGGGAGCCTGTGTGGGAGAATCCGGCGCTGAAAGCACGGATCGGCTCTATTCCCGATGACTGGCACTACTTTTTGCAATCCAGCACACAGGACATGATGAAGCTTTACCGGGGGATTTACCCAACCTTTTCTATGGAGCGGTATAAAAAGCTGGAAGACGCGTTTCCCATTGATCCCCGTAAGGCGATCCGGCATCTGTCCAAGGGAATGCAGAAGCAGGCGGCCTTCTGGCTGACCATGTGCTGCATGCCGGATTATCTTCTGCTGGATGAGCCGGTGGACGGTCTGGACCCGGTGATGCGCCGACAGGTGTGGTCGCTGGTGCTGGACGATGTGGCGGAGCGGGGCACCACGGTGCTGGTTTCCAGCCACAACCTGCGGGAGTTGGAGGACGTGTGCGACCATGTGGGCATTTTGGATCACGGAAAGGTGCTGCTGGAGCGGTCTTTGGAGCAGCTTCAGGACAACATGGTGAAACTTCAGGTGGTATTTCCCGAGGAAATAGCGGAGGTTCCCGCCGAAATTCCGGCGCTCCACACCTCGCGTCTCGGACGCATTCATACTCTGATTCTGCGGATGAATGCCAAAGACGCAGAGGCGCTGTTGGCGCAATATAAGCCCGTGTTGGTGGATGCTGTGCCGCTGACGCTGGAGGAGATTTTCATTTACGAGTTGGGAGGTGCGAACTATGCAGTCAAAGACATTGTCCTCTAAGGGATTGTTCAGCCCCGCCCTGTTTCGCAACGATCTGGTTCGATTCTGGCCTCTTTGGGCGCTGTATCTGGTAATGTGGCTTCTGATGATGCCGGCGTTCCAATTTTTGGAGATGTTTGGCCAAAACGGCTGGGAAAACATGACGGATATGCAGGCCTACGCCATGGGCGAGGTGGCGAGCATGGCCACCGGCGGAGCACTGGCTATGAGCGTGAGCTTCGGATGCCTTTTTGCAATGACGCTGTTCTCTTATCTCACCGGCTCTCGTGCCGTGGGGTTTGTCCACGCTCTGCCCACTCGGAGAGAGGGCCTGTTTTTGACCCACTATCTGGCTGGAGCGGCAGTGTTTATTGGATCTCATGCCCTCACCGCCCTGCTGACGGCCCTCGTCTGGAGCGCCGCCGGGGTGGAGAAGCTGTGGATCATTGGCCTGTGGTTCCTGTATACCACGGGGCAGATGCTGTTCTTTTACAGCTTCGCGGTGCTCTGCGCCATGTTTGCGGGGCAGATGCTGGCAATACCCGTGTTTTACGGGGTGCTCAATTGGCTGGTTTACGGAGTGACAAATCTGTTCTGGAACTTGTGCCAGATTCTATTGTACGGCTGGACGAATCCCGCTGACTCTGCGTTGGTGGGCTGGTTTACGCCGATGTATAAGCTGGTGCAGCTTAGCTGGGACCGATGGAATTATTCCCGCGGCAACGAGGCGTATTGGAGCTTTCTGCAAAGCGGGCTTGGCACCGTGGGGGTTTACGCGCTGGTGGGCGTGGTGATGACGATTGCGGCGCTGCTGATTTACAGGCGCCGCCACAGCGAGTCCGCAGGGGACACTGTGGCTATGAGCTGGGCAAAGCCTGTTTTTCGGTACGGCGTGGGTGTGTGCGCGGCCTTGATCCTGGGACAGCTTCTCTACATTATATTGTGGGATGCGTTTGGCCGGAACGGGCAATCTCCCGTGGCGCTGGTGGTCTGCATGGTGGTATTGGGCCTTGTGGGCTACTTTGGGGCGGAGATGCTGCTGCAAAAATCCTTCCACATTTTAAAACGGAGCTGGAAAGGCGGCGCGATTTTGGCTGCCGCCCTGATTCTGGTGTGTGTGGCTCTTGAGCTGGATCTTCCGGGTGTTGAGCGGCGCGTTCCCGTGGCGGAGGATGTACAGTCATTGGAATTCCGGCTTTACGGGCAGGACTCCATTTATGGCGACAGTCAGAATCCTGAGATAATTGATCGCTTCCTGACACTGCATCAAATGCTGGTGGAAGAGCGCCCCACAAGCAGCGTATGGGATGAAAATGCGCTCTACGGAAGCATGCAGTTGGACTACACACTGAAGAACGGCGCCCATCTGCGCAGGAATTACAGCTTTACCATCTCGCCCTCGGAAATTGAGGCCCATGCCGCACTGGCGGAGCAGCTAACAGAGCTTGCCCGGGACCCGGAGGTGTGGCAGGCGTATATGAAAGAGCGCTTCGAGCCGGGCCGGCTCATGACGGTGGAAATGTATCTTGACAGGGAAGGCCGCACGCTGACCTTTGAGGGCGATACCGCCCGGGAAATTCTGGCGGCACTGAAAAAGGACGTTGAAGCGGGACACGCCGGGACCTATACCTTTGATTCCAAGGGCTGGGATACCAATACGTATTCTACAAATCTGACGTTCTATTACCGTACACCGGAAGACGCCGGTAACGAAAACTATTATAATA
>DKLF01000023.1:0-274 GCA_002455655.1 Oscillibacter sp. UBA6647
CCGCGCCAGCGGTTTAGTGCTATGATTGTAAGATGAAGTTGGACAGGCAGTAAAAATCCATAGTAATTTAACCCGTATGGTAGAATGGAGATCTCACACAACCATTTTTCCAAAGGAGGGCAGGGGCTTAATACAGGTGGTGTGGAAAATCTTATTTGGAAGGCCGCCCGCGGCTCCAATTAAAAAGTATAGGAGTGGTTCACGTGTGAGGGGCTCTTGCGAGAAAAAATTTTGCTTTTGCCCCACTGTGCAGCGGCGGTTCTGATTGCGTAAT
>DKLF01000023.1:483-639 GCA_002455655.1 Oscillibacter sp. UBA6647
GGTTCTGATTGCGTAATTCAGCGCCGTGTTGATTGTGTACGCAGATATCATGAGAGTTAAACTCCGCATGAGATATACTGGGCAAAAAAGAACGCCAAGCGCACCCCTGTTTCCGGGCGTGTACGCTTGGCGCTTTTCATGTTCGCTACTATATAC
>DKLF01000023.1:816-1234 GCA_002455655.1 Oscillibacter sp. UBA6647
TTCATGTTCGCTACTATATACGCAAACTACTTTGGTTGAATCGTTTAGAGCGTTTCTTAAAAGTCGTCCCCGCTATGCTATTTCAACAAAATAAGGCTGAAAGCAAGGTAAACGAAGACCAGGAACGAGCTGGCGAGCTTATCATATCTGGGTGCAATGCATCTAAAGTTTTTGAGTTTGAGAAAAAAGCACTCTACCATGGCGTGAATCTTTGTTGCCTTTCCACCCCGGCTGGTGCCTATCAATTGATTGAACTCGCTGTTTACAGCCCCTTATCTTGGGTCCGCCATCAAAAGTTTTCCTGTGCATAACGGGCCAATTCTTCCCGGAAGTCAGGGTGTGCAATGGAGATCATTGCGTCTGCCCGTTCTTTTAAAGAAAGACCTGACAGCTTGGCCACACCGTACTCTGTCGCCAC
>DKLF01000023.1:1382-5982 GCA_002455655.1 Oscillibacter sp. UBA6647
TATTGAATCATACTGCGCGGTGCGGAGACCACGCTTCCGCCGGAGATAAAGGGAACAATGCTGGATTTGAGCGTCCCATCCTTCTTCTTGTGTGCAGCGGCCAGACAGATAAACCCTTTTCCGCCCTCGGAGCGAAATGCTCCTTCCAAAAAGTCAAGCTGGCCGCCCGTGCCGGAAAGCTGGCGGCTGCCCGCCGACTCCGCGTTCTCCTGTCCCATCAGGTCCAGCTCCACGCCGCCGTTGATGCTGATGAAATTCTTCATTTTGCCCATTCGCTCCGGCGCATGGACAACATCCACATCGCCGGGGGAAAAGAGTTGCGGCTCCTGCTCCAGCCAGTCGTACAACTCCTGAGAGCCCATGGCCAGATTCCATGTGGAGCGCCCGGCGTCAAGCTCCTTCGGGGCATTGGTAAGCTTTCCGGCCTTATGAAGGGCCAAAAACGCGTCGCTGATGGTGCCGGTATGACAGCCCAAATCTTTTAAATCAGAATCCGCCAGCAGCTTTGCCACGGTAAAGGGTACGCCGCCCACCCCCAGAGACAGCACCGCACCGTTGGGAATTTCCGCAACCACATGCTTTGCGATCTCCACGTCAATTGGAGACGGCTCCCGATAGGTGCGCAGAGGCAGCGGCTCGTGCTCGCCCTCTACGATATAATCCGCCTCGGACAGATGAACCCTGTGGGACCCGTTCACGCCCTGAAGTCTTGGCAGATGCTCGTTGATTTCAAAGACTACCGTCCTGGCGTTTTCAAAGATGGTTCGCCAGGCGTAGTTGGAAATACCCAGACCGCAAAAGCCCTTGTCATCTGGCCGGGAAATGGGAACAAACGCCGCATCCACCCGGATATGACGGCGGTAAAGCTCCGGAAGCTGGCGCAGAATCATAGGCATAAAGCGGCACAGGCCACGGCTTTGGAGCTTGCGCTCGTAGTCTCCGATGTGCCAACTGTAATAGGTGAAGGTGGACTGCTCGGGATCCTGCTCAACCACCTCAATGCGGGGGCGAATCACCAGACCGCCCCGGATTTTCACATCCCGCAATTCGCCCTTCCGTGCCGCCAGCGCGCGGTCCATCAACTCGGGAAAGCCTGCGCCGAATCCATAGTCCACCCAGTCTCCCGACTGCACCGCCCGGGCGGCAGCCCCCTCGGGGCTTACAAATTTATGTTTATAATCTTCCATGGTTGTTTTCGCTCCCATTTGCAAAAATTTACGCTTGACGCACAGTATCCTACGTCCATTCATGGGCCTTACGGAAACGTCCGGCTTATTTAAGCCGGACGTTCCCTGATGTGAAGGTAAGGGCGGTATTCACAAGAAATTCCGCCCTGCACGGGCAAGGGAAGCTCAGTCGGCCCAAATTTCCTCGTCGGTGGGGACATACATGGTGGGAACCTTGTAGGAAATACGGCTGACATTCATCAGGTGATAGAACCACAGGTTTTCGCTGATGGCATTGTTGCCCCAAGTGCCGCAGCCCAGCGTGGTGGTGGGATTCAGGCCATTGTCCATGGCGCCGCCCAAAGCCGTGCCTCCCACCTGATTCACCGCGTACCGGGAGACGTTGATCACCTCGGGGACAGCCTCAATATGCGCGTCGGTATTGGAGTGAATCACCACGCTGTGGCCGATGCCCTCCATTTCCAGATTGGCGCGGGCAATTTCCATGCACTCCTCCCAGGTGTCGTACAGGAACAGTGCCATGACGGGAAACAGCTTTTCCTTTGCCAAAACGTCGTCGTGGGCGTACCCCTTGGTGCAGCTCAGAATGACCTTGGCGTCGGCAGGCACGCCCTCCAGCCCGGCCAGTTCGGCCATCTTCTGAACGCTGGCGCCGGGCCAGTCCTTGTTCAGCATCCCGTCAGGGAAGCAGCTATTGCGCAGCTTTTCAGCATCAACCTCGTTGTCGATGTAGTAAGCGCCATTGGCCTTCATGGCGGCAATCATCTCGTCGGCCTTCTCCCGGGGGCAGATCAGGTTTTGCTCGCAGGTGCACAGCACGCCGTTGTCAAAAATGCGGCCGGCAATGGCCATCTTGGCAACCTCGTTGAGGTCCACATCGCGATCCACCAGAACCTGCACGTTGCCCTGACCCACGCCGTAGGCGGGCCTGCCGGAGGAATACGCCGCCTTGACCATGCCGGGGCCGCCGGTGCAGATGCAAAGGTCCACCACCGACATCAGTCCGGCAGACAGATCCATGGTGGGCTCGGGGATAATCTGGATCAGATTCTTGGGCATTCCAAGCTTGTCCAGCTCTCCGATCATCAGCTCGGTGGTTCTCACGCCCACCTTTCTGGCCCGGGGATGGGGGCAGATGATAATGGCGTTTCCGCACTTAAGACTGCACATGGAATTGTGCATCAGCGTGATGACGGGATTGGTGGTGGGCGCAATGCAGCCAATAACGCCGATGGGCTTTGCCACCTTCATAATGCCGGTTTCCGCGTCCCGCTCAATAATCCCGCGGCTCTTTTTGTCCTTCATGCGCCACCAGACGCTCTTGGACTTGTTGCGGCACTTGCCAATTTTGCTTTCATAATTGCCCATGCGGGTTTCATCCACAGCCATGTGGGCAAGCTCCACGGCATTGTCATAAATGACCTTGCCGATGGCTTTCACAGCCTTGTCCACCACTTCCTGAGGGTACTTCTCAAACTCCTTCTGCGCTGTGCGGGCGGCAGCAACCAGGGACTTCAGATACTCCTGTGTGTCCATTTTACAATAACCTCCAAAATAATTCCAGTAATTTTTATCAGCCCTTCAGCGCAGCGGCAATGGACTCGTCAATGATTTTAAAAGCCGCGTCCAGCGTACCCTCGTCCACGTTCAGAGGGGGAATCAGGCGGATGTTGTTTTTGTCGGCGCCGCAGCTCAGCAGCAGCAGATTGCGCTTCAGCGCCTCGGTAATTACGGCGGAGCACAGAGTTCCGTTGGGCGCATTGTCCTCGGGGTTTACAAACTCCATGGCGTTCATCAGGCCCATGCCCCGCACGTCGCCGATGACGCTGTATTTCTTTTGCAGGTCATACATTCTTGTGCGGACGATTTCGCCCATCTTGCGGCAGTTTTCCAGAACGCCGCCTTCAAACAGCTCTTCCATCACAGCCAGAGCGGCGGCGCAGGAGACGGGGTTTCCGCCGAAGGTTCCGCCGTGAGCGCCCTTGCCCCACTTGTCCATGATTTCGCTTTTGCCGAATACGGCACTTAGGGGCAGTCCGCCGCCGATGGCTTTGGCAGAGGTGAAAATGTCGGGCTCGATGCCCAGCGTCTGCCATGCATACAGATCGCCGGTGCGGCCAAAGCCGGACTGAATCTCGTCAAAAATCAGGAGAATCCCGTGCTTGTCACACAGCTCGCGGACATACTTCAGCCACTCCACGGGAGGAACGACGTAGCCGCCCTCGCCCTGAATGGGTTCCATGATAATGGCCGCCACCATGGAGGGGTCCACAATCTTCTTGAACATGTCGTCAAACTGGGTGAAGTATTCCTTGGGGCACTTGCCGTCCTTCATCTGATAGGGCGTGCGGAACAGGTAAGGATACTCGGCAAAATACACGCTGGGCATCAGAGGCTCGTAATTTTTACGGTAAGCGGCGTTGGAGGTGGTGATGGTGGCGGTGGCCATGGTGCGGCCGTGGAACGCATTCTTCATGGAGATGATGACCGGGCGCTGTGTGGCATATTTCGCCAGCTTCATGGCGCCCTCGTTGGCCTCGGCGCCGGAGTTGGAGAAGTACAGCTTGTACTTTCCGCCGGTCTTCTCAATCAGCTTTTCCGCCAGCGTGGTATAGGGCTCGTAATACAGGATGTTGTGCCCGGCGTGGACCAGCGTGTGCAGTTGCTTTTCAGCGGCGGCAACCACCTTGGGGTGGCAGTGGCCCAGAGCGTTGGTGGCGATTCCGGAGGCAAAGTCCAGAATCTTGCGGCCTTCTTCTGTATACAGATAGCAACCCTCGCCTTTTACCACGCAGGGGGTTGATTTGTCGTGCATGGCCATGGGGGGCATCAAGGATTGGGCTCTCTCGTGTTGTGTCATAATAGAATCTTCCTTTCTAATTTTTCAAGCGTCACAAGACATGATACCGACTTTAATTATTTAACAACTTTGTTTTATTGTAAGCAAAGGCCGGTGGAATTGATTGTAAAAAATGAAGCTTTCCCCCGTCCTTTGGGAAAGCGGCGCGGGGGCCTGACTGCGGGAGGGATTTTATACAATCATACCCGCCTTGGTTTTGCACACCTGATCCACAAAAGACTTTGGCGTCAGGGAGGTATACTGTTTAAAATCCCGGATAAAGTGGGCCTGATCGTAATAGCCCAAGTCGATAATGACATCCATGAGATTGGTAGAATTCAAATAAGTGATTGCGGTTTGCGCGCGGATAATGTCGGAATATTTTTTTATGGAAACGCCGAAGCAATATTTAAAGATGCTGTTGATATACTGCTGGCTGTATCCCAGCGATTGAATCATGACGGATACCCGTGGGGAGCCGGGCGTGCCGACAATCAGCTTAACCGCGCTGCTGGCAATCCTGTTGACAGGAGCAACCGCCTGCTCACCGAAAAAACGGTTTGAAAGTTCAATC
>DKLF01000061.1 GCA_002455655.1 Oscillibacter sp. UBA6647
GCGTAAGCGCATAATAGAAGCCCTGCCGTTTGTCCGACGGCGGGGCTTTTTTGAGAACCGTTCCCGCGCCCGCACCGGGCCCCGGTGCTTTGGAGAGTGCGTATTTTGCCAAAAGAGTGAAAAGCGGAACAAAATCTGCGCTGAGACGTAAGAGTACGTAATTATTTTTTGCTTCCTTCGGCGAAATCACGAAAATGATTGTCTTTGTACCAAGGACAGCCTTTAGGAATTTTTTCTACAATAGCTACATATGTCTTTTGAGTGGGGACAAATCACAAAAAGGTTTTTGGAAAATTTTGGGCACAGGAACGGATTTAAAGCGCTGCACTGTATATAATTCTACTTGAAAAAGCGGGAGAAATTCCGTAAAATACTTCTTATGCAAAGAGAATTGGAAAACGGTTCTCTTTTATTGACGACAGGAGGAAAGAACATGAAAAAGTTTCTTGCGCTTGCCATGGCTCTTGCCATGACCTTCTCTCTCGCCGCCTGCGGCGGGGATACCGGCGGCAGTGCATCCGGCGACGGCGGCAGCGCGTCCGGCGGCAGCAATCCCTTGCTGAAGGTGGGCGTGTTTGAGCCTGCGTCCGGCGACAACGGCGCGGGCGGAAAGCAGGAGGTGCTGGGCATCCAGTATGCCAATCAGGTGGTTCCCACCGTGGAGATCGGCGGCCAGACTTATGACGTGAAGCTGGAAATCGTGGATAACCAGTCCACCACCGACAAGGCCATCACCGCCGCGCAGACGCTGGTGAACGCGGGCGTGTCCGTGGTGCTGGGCTCCTATGGCTCCGGCGTGTCCATTGCTGCCGCGCCCACCTTTGAGCAGGCGAAGATTCCCGCCATCGGCGTGTCCTGCACCAACCCCGCCGTGACGGAGCTGAACCCGTACTACTTCCGGGTCTGCTTCCTGGACCCCTTCCAGGGCAGCGTCATGGCAAACTTTGTCTCCGAGGAGTTCGGCGCGAAAAAGGCCTATGTCCTGACCATGCTGGGCGAGGACTACGGTTCCGGCCTCGGCACCTACTTCAAGCAGGCATTTGAGGGTCTGGGCGGCGAGGTGAAAGCCGAGAGCTTCCCCGAGGGCACCTCTGACTTCTCCGCTTACATCCAGAACGCCGTGACTTATGGCGCGGACGTGATTTTTGCCCCCTCTTCCACCACCTATGCCGCCCTGATCGTGGGTCAGGCCGCCAAGGCCGGCGTCACCATTCCCATCACCGCCGGGGATACGTGGGAGAACTCCGCGATTCTCGCCGCCCAGAAGGGGACCGATCAGAAGGTTTACTGCTCCACCTTCTTTGACGAGAACGACGATGCAGGTCCTGCCGCCGCGTTTGTCAAGGGCTTTAAGGAGTTTTTGAACGCCGATGCGCAGAACCTGACCAATAACGGCGGCAACGACATCGTGGCGGCTGTCTCCGCGTTGGGCTATGACGCGTACATGACTGCCATTGAGGCCATCAACCTGGCTCAATCCACCGAGGGAGAAGCCATTCAGGCGGCTTTGTTCAATGTGGACATCGATGCCGTCACCGGCCACATCACCATCAATCCCGAAACAGGTGACGCCAATAAGACCGAGGCTTACATCAAGCAGGCCACCGACGGCGCATTTACCTTCGTGAAGCGTCAGTCCGTGGAGGGCTGATTCGAAGGTCTGCCCCAAAACCGTAGGACCCACGGCGCGGGCGGGGAGCCACCCCGCCCGCGCTTTTCAGGATGAAGCGATTCTGGCTTGCATCGAGCCGGAAGCCGAAGGGTTCGATGCAGAACAGAAGCAGGCTCACACCGCGGGCAAGGCCCGCATCACAGAAAACGGTTTATCGGGAAGCCCGTGCCCTTGCGCGGGACACAATGAAAACGGAGGGAATCCCATGCTAGAACAAATCCTGCCCTATCTGCTGGCAGGCGTCTCCGTGGGTGGGCAGTATGCCCTGATTGCCATTGGATACACAATGGTATACGGTATTTTACGTCTGATTAACTTTGCGCACGGCGATATTTTTACGGTGTCCGGCTTTGTAATGGTCTATGCCGCCGCCACCATGCCTCTGACCCTATCTATCCCGCTGACCATCGTTTTGACGGTGGCTTTAGCGGTGCTGGTGGAAAAGGTGGCCTATCGCCCCCTGCGCACCGCTCCCCGGATGTCTGTTATGATTTCGGCCATCGGCATGAGCTATCTGCTGCAAAACGCTATGTGGTATCTCACCGGTGGTCTTCCCAAGCAATATCCGGTGCTGCCTTGGATCAGCGACAGCGTAAATGTGGCGGGCAGTTCCACCAGCCGGGTCACCGTCGTCACTCCGTTTTTGGTGGTGGTGCTGGTGGCGGGTCTGGTGCTGCTCATCAAACGAACCAAAATCGGCATGGCCATGCGAGCCGCGTCCCGGGACTTTGAAACGGCGCAGCTCATGGGGATCAAAATCAATAATGTTATCAGCTTCACCTTTGTGGTGGGGTCCTTTCTGGCGGCTGTTGGCTCCATGCTGTACTTTTCCAATTACGCCACCGTCACGCCCACCATCGGCGCGATGCCGGGACTGAAGGCCTTCGTGGCCGCCGTGTTCGGCGGCATCGGGTCTATTCCCGGCGCGGTGATTGGCGGCTTCATCATCGGCATCTGCGAGAGCCTGATCAAGGGTGCGGGTCTGACTACGTTTTCCGACGCGTTCACTTTCGCTCTGTTGATTGTGATTCTCGCGGTGAAACCCACCGGCCTCTTCGGAGAGAATTTGACGGAGAAGGTGTGACGGAATGATCAAGAAAAAAGACCATAAAAAGACTTGGATTGCGCTGCTCATTGCCGCCGCTGTGCTGGTGGCGGTGGTGATACTTGACAATCTGCCGTCCAAGGTGGTTCCGTCCATGTTGCTGACGGTGCTGCAAAAGGGTGCGATTTATGCGCTGGTGGCTGTGTCCATGAACCTTTTAAACGGCTTTACGGGCCTCTTTTCCCTTGGACAGGCGGGCTTTATGCTGCTGGGGGCCTATACCTACGCCGTTCTCACCGTCCCCGTGGCGCGGCAGGCCAGCGTTTATCAGCGGTATCCCAGCGGGGGCCTTGGCTTCTCCGTAACGGAGAGCTTGGGCAGCTCTATGGGCCAGTTTGGCGTGTTTTTGGGCGTGGTGCTCTGCCTGATTCTGGCGGGATGTGTGGCGGCGCTGTTCGCCTGGTTCATCGGATTGCCGGTTTTAAAACTGAAGAGCGACTATCTGGCCATTGCCACGCTGGGCTTTGCGGAAATTATCCGCTCCGTGGTGCAGTATGAGGGTCTTGGCCCCGTTACCAACGGCTCCAATTTGCTGTATGGGTTTACCGGATTCTCCGACTTCCATTTGGGAGAGCTGAAGCTCACCACGATGATGCCCTTCCTGTTTGCGGGAGCGTGCATTCTGGTTGTGGTGCTGCTGATCAACTCCACCTACGGTCGGGCCTTTAAGGCGATCCGGGACGACGAGGTGGCCGCCGAGGCCATGGGCATCAATCTGGCCAGCCACAAGAGGATGAGCTTTGTCATCAGCTCCTTTTTCGCCGGAATTTCCGGTGCTATGCTGGCCATGTTTCAGGCCAGCGTGCAGGCCACGGCTTTCAAGGCGGCCATGACCTACGAAATTCTCCTGATTGTGGTGATCGGAGGAATCGGGTCCGTCACCGGGTCCGTGCTGGGCTCATTCCTGTTCGTGGGCTGCTCGGAATGGTGGCTGCGGTTTTTGGATAACGAAACGGTTTTGAAAAATTTCGGCGCCAAGGTGCAGCTTTGCGCCCTGCTGGCGGCTTTGATCGCCGTGGTTGCGGGCTTTGGCCTGCTGCGGCTGAAGCGCAGCGGCAGAAAGCTTGTCTCCCGCGCGGGAGGACGGCTTACAGTGGACTGGAGCCCTGTCCTGGCGCTTATATTGGCGGCTTTGGCGCTGGGTTGGGACGTGTGGTTCCTGCTGAGTTCCAATTTGAAGCTGCCGCTGCTGCGCTCCGGCTTCCGCATGGTGGTGTTCTCCGTGGTCATCATGATCGTGGTGCTGTTTTTCCGGAAGGGCATCATGGGCGATCAGGAGCTGTGGGACCTGAGAAGAAAAAGACGCTCCGCAAAAGCAAAGGCAGGTGCGGGTAAATGAGAGAAAATGTACTGCGCGTGGAAAACGCCACCATGCAGTTCGGCGGCGTGGTGGCTGTGGACAATTTGAATCTGGAAATCAACAAGGGGGAGATCGTCTCCCTCATCGGACCCAACGGTGCGGGAAAGACCACCGCCTTCAACGTCATTACCGGAGTATATGCGCCCAGCAATGGGCTGGTGGAGTTTTGCGGAGAAACCATCGTGCGCAACCACCCGCAGGGAAAGATGAAAAAACTTTACAAAGGGCATAATCCGGAGTTGTATACCGCCGCGTTCCGCCTCTCTGGTACGGGAGCGACGCCGGAGGAGTGGGACGCCATAAAAGAGTCCGAGCGGGAACGCGACCCCGCGGCCTTTACCGACAAGGTTTTGGCG
>DKLF01000016.1:0-856 GCA_002455655.1 Oscillibacter sp. UBA6647
GGGCAAAAGTCAAAAACTTTTTCATCTTTAAAATCTCCAATCTGTTTTATAAAAATTCAAGGCTTGTGCAAAGGCTTTGTCGGGACGGCTTTTAAACTGCGCCATCGGCGCCATCGTTTTTCACGCATATGGTTCCCTCCCTCAAAATATAACAAAAAAAGCCCTGCCCCAATCTTTATTGGGACAAGACTTTCATCCTGCGGTACCACCCAAGTTGACGCAAAGCGCCCGCTCGTTTCACGTACTCTCATACGCGCCGTGTGGATAACGGGTACGGTTCCCGTCGGTCGCTACTCGCTTCTCGCTTTCGCTCCGCCCTCGGCAGTCCATTCGGCTGGGGTTCCCTGCCGCGATCTCACCATCCGCGACTCTCTGAAAAGGCTGGCCCTCTGGCTTACTTCTCTGCCTCACAGGTTTTTGATTGATTGTTTTGCATTATATGCGGGTCTTCTTGGTTTGTCAACCGTCAATTTTTACAAAGCCGGGGCCACCGCGAACCACCGCTTCATAAAAAGCGAATTTTTGCTTTTCCCGGGCGGGGCAAGCCCGCCCGGGGGATTCACCGCGTCAGGAGAGCAGAACCTGATCCGACTCCTCCTGCACCCCGGCGACCTCCGCAAATTTTTGCAAAAGGTCCGCCTTGGTGAGCTTTTTCTTCTCCTCGCCGGAGATATCCAGAATAATGCGGCCCGCGTTCATCATGATGAGCCGGTTGCCGTGTCGGATGGCGTCCTGCATGTTGTGGGTAATCATCAGGGCCGTCAGCCCGTTTTCCCGCACGATGCGGTCGGACAGCTCCAGCACCTTTGCCGCCGTGGCGGGGTCCAGCGCCGCCGTATGTTCGTCCAGCAGCAGG
>DKLF01000016.1:997-6006 GCA_002455655.1 Oscillibacter sp. UBA6647
GTATGTTCGTCCAGCAGCAGGAGCTTCGGCTTTTGCAGGGCGGCCATCAGCAGCGTCAATGCCTGACGCTGTCCGCCGGACAGAAGACTTGCCTTCACGGTCATCCGGTCTTCCAGGCCAAGGCCCAGAATTTCCAGCCGTTCCCGGTAAAAGGTCCTCTCCTTTTTCGTCACGCCCCACCTAAGGCCCCGCTTCTGTCCCCGGCGATAGGCAAGGGCCAGATTTTCCTCAATCTGCATATTGGGGGCCGTGCCCATCATGGGGTCTTGGAATACCCGCCCGATAAAGGGCGCGCGGCGAAATTCCGGCAGGCCGGTCACGTCCGTCCCGTCGATGAGGATGCTCCCCTGATCCACGGGCCACACGCCCGCCACCGCGTTGAGCATGGTGGACTTGCCCGCGCCGTTGCCGCCAATGACGGTGACAAAATCCCCCTCGCCAAGGTGGAGGTCAAGGCCCTGAAGGGCTTTTTTTTCGTTGATGGTGCCGGGGTTAAAGGTCTTGCAGATATGGTTGATGTCAAGCATGCTTGCTCTCCTCCTTCCCTGCGGCTCTGCCCCGCCGGCCTGCCAGCTTGAAAGAGCTTTTGGCCTGTGCCTGCAAATAGGGCACGGCCAAAAACACCGCCACGATAATGGCCGTGAACAGCTTCAGGTCGTTGGAATTCAGCTTCAGCCACAAAATCAGGGTCATCACCGCATAGTACAGCACGCCGCCCGCGATGATAAAGCCCAGCCGCACCCCGAAATTTGTTCCCTTGCGGAAAATCGCGGCACACACCACCTCGCCGATAATCACGGCGGCAAGGCCGATGACAATGGCGCCCCGGCCCATATTCACGTCCGCAAAGCCCTGATACTGGGTCATCAGTCCCCCAGCCAGCGCCACCAGCCCATTGGACAGGCCAAGGCCCAGCACCTTCATGGAGTCGATGTTGATGCCAAGCGCGCGGCTCATGGCGGGGTTGGAGCCGGTGGCGCGGACAGCGCTGCCCTGCTCCGTGCCAAAGTACCAATACAGCACCGCCACAATCACCGCCGCAATGGCCAGTCCTGTCAAAATCGCGGTGGGAACATGGCGGGAGGTAATAAAAACGGGGAATTTATCGGGATTTACGGATTTGTTGGCCGCCATCCCCATAATGTGCAGATTGATAGAATACAGTGCGAACTGTGTCAGGATTCCCGCCAGAATTGCCGGGATGCCAAACCGCGTATGAAGCAGTCCGGTGCAAAGCCCCGCCAACACCCCGGCGAGAATCGCAGCCAGCACCGCCGCCCAAGCAGGCCAGCCCCCCAGAATTAGCATGGCAGTCACCGCGCCGCCGGTGGTGAAGGAACCGTCCACCGTCAGATCGGCGATGTCCAGCAGACGAAAGGTGATGTACACGCCCAGCGCCATCACGCCCCAGACAATTCCCTGCGCCACGCCGCCGGGCAGGCTTTTCAGCAAATTGACCGGGTCCAGCGAAGCAAAATATGCCGCGAGTTCCATGGTTTTCTCCTCTTTTCAGTCATTTTCCTCGGCAGCAGGGGAATGGGGCGTCGACACCCCATTCCTCCGCTGTCGATTCCCCGCCCGGAGGCAAAGGCCCTTGCGCCCGGGCGGGAAAATCGGCAGTTACAGGACTTTTTTAGCCCTCGATGGCGGTATACCCGTCAGGGATGGTGATGCCCAGCGCCGCGGCGCGGTCCGCATCGTACTTCTTCACAGGGCTGGGATAGTACTCAATGGGCATGGTGGAGATATCGCTCTCACCGGTGAGAATCTTCACGGCCATCTCACCGGTGGTGCGGCCCAGCTCATAGTAGTCGATAGAGAGCGTGGCGATGCCGCAGCCCTTGCAGATACCCTCCTCGCCGGCAATGATGGGCACGCCCGCGGGCTGGGCCACGTTGTTGATGGCCTCGGTGCAGCTTGCGGCGGTGTTGTCGGTGGGGATGTAAAGCACGTCGCTTTCGTTGCAGGCAGTGGTGGTGACGGCGGCCACGTCGTTGGAGTCCGCAAAGGTATAGGTGTTCACGGTGAGGCCCGCCTTCTCAAGCTCGGTCTTCACCACCTCGGCCTGATAGACGGAGTTGGGCTCGCCGGAGCAGTACAGAATGCCGACGGTCTTAGCGCCCGGCACCAGCTCGGTGACCATGGCGGCCTGCTGGTCCAGCGGGGGCAGGTCGGAGGTGCCGGAAATGTTGCCGCCCACGGTGCCGTTAAAATTGTCGATGCTCAGGGCCACGCCGTACTCCGTGACGGAGGTCCCCAGAATGGGAATCTCACTGGTGGCGGAAGCCGCCGCCTGAAGGGCGGGGGTTGCGTTTGCCATAATCAGGTCCACGTTGGAGGAAACCATCTGGGTGGCCATGGTGGAGCAGGTGGCAGAGTCGTTGGCCGCGTTCTGCACGTTAATCGTTACCTGATCGCCCAGCTTCTCCTTTAAAACATCCTGAAAGCCCTGCGTGGCGGCGTCCAGCGCGGGGTGCTGCACCAACTGAATCACGCCCACCTGATAGACCTTTTTGCCGCCCGATGCGGCGGCCGAACCGGATGCGGAGGCGGAGCCGGCGGGAGCGGTTTGTCCGCAGGCGGCGAGGCCCAGCGCCATGGCGCAGGCCAGAGCAAGAGAGAACAGCTTCTTTTTCATGCGAAATACTTCCTTTCATCTCAAAAACAAATCGGTTTGAAGTCCAAATCAGACCTCAAAGCTATAAAAAACGGCCCCGTCCAAAGGACGGAGCCGCCTTCCATACAAAAAAGCAAAACTCGGTCTTTCAGTCGGCTTTCCACTTTAAAGCAGTGCAATAACGGCCCGCAAAGCGGACCTTGGTAAAGTAGCGGAAGGAGACGCAGGCAATCAGATTTCTGTTCATGGGATAGCGCTCCTTTCTGCCATCTACTGACCCGACATTTCAAATTTCTTTTACAGTATATAGCTTTAAACAGCTAAATTCAATTGTCATTTTACATAAAATAGATTAAAGATTTTTTTCTTATTTTTACGAATTTAAAAAAACACCGGGAAATTCTCGCTCCTCGTTGACAAGTGGGCCGGAATGCGATATAAGTATAACGTATTTTTACAGTGCGCCCCGGCGGGCAGAGCGCCGCGCTCCGTCGGTTTGGAGCAGCGATCCGCGGCGGGAAGACGCGTGTGGACCCGCCCCAAAAATCAAAGACCGCAGACCGTGGATTGCGCTGAAGCCCTTGTAAACTGGGGCCCCTTCACCGCAAGCTATCCACGGTATTTTTATTTTTTCAGGCGGAAAGACGGGAAAACGGAACAATCGGAAAGGAACAGGTGAACGGCTATGGCGACAAAATTTGTATTTGTGACCGGCGGTGTGGTGTCGGGCCTTGGGAAGGGCATCTGCGCCGCGTCCCTGGGTCGGCTTTTGAAGCAGCGGGGCGTGCGGGTGCGAAACCAGAAATTTGACCCTTATATCAATGTGGACCCCGGCACCATGAGCCCCTATCAGCACGGCGAGGTCTTCGTCACCGACGATGGGGCGGAGACGGATCTGGACCTAGGCCATTACGAGCGGTTTGTGGACGAGACGCTGACGGGGAACGCCTCCGTCTCCTCCGGCAAAATCTACTGGTCCGTTTTAAACCGGGAGCGCCGGGGAGACTATCTGGGCGCCACAGTGCAGATCATCCCCCACATCACTGACGAAATCAAGGCACGTATCTACGCCATGGCCGACGAAGAGGTGGACGTGGTCATCTGCGAAATCGGCGGCACCGTGGGCGACATTGAATCCCAGCCCTTTCTGGAAGCCATCCGTCAGGTGGCCGCGGAGCAGCCGCAGGGCAGCGTCGTATTCATCCATGTGCCCCTCATCGTTCAAATTCCCGGCAGCGGCGAGCTGAAAAGCAAGCCCACCCAGCACTCCGTGAAGGAGCTTTTGTCCTTGGGCATTCAGCCGGACATTCTGGTGTGCCGAAGCGACACGCCCATCAGCGATGACATGCGCCGGAAAATTGCCCTGTTCTGCAACGTAAGCCCCGACTGCGTGATTCAAAACGCCACGGCTCAGACGCTGTATGAGGTTCCTCTTCTGCTTCAGAAGGAAGGGCTGGACGAGGCGGTTTGCCGCCGCCTCGGGCTGATTACGCCCCAGCCCGACCTGCGGGAGTGGGCCGCCATGGTCCGGCGGGAAAAGGCCGCCAAGCAGCGGGTGGAAATTGCGCTGGTGGGGAAATATACCCAGCTTCACGACGCGTATCTCTCCGTTGTGGAGTCTTTGAACCACGCTGGCATTGCAAACAGCGCTGTGGTGGATATCCGCTGGATCGACTCCGAAACGGTGACAGAGGAAAACGCGCGGGAACTTCTTGCGGGCTGCGCAGGCGTTCTGGTTCCCGGCGGCTTTGGCGACCGGGGGATTGAGGGAATGATCGCCGCTGTGCGGTACGCCCGGGAGAACGGCGTGCCTTTCTTCGGCATCTGCCTTGGGATGCAAATGGCGGTCATCGAGTTTGCCCGTCACGTTGTGGGAAAAACCGACGCAAACTCCTCCGAGTTTTCGGAAACCACGTCCTACCCTGTCATTGCCCTGATGCCCGATCAGGTGAACGTGACGGAAAAGGGCGGCACCATGCGCCTTGGAAAATACCCCTGCGTGCTGACGAACGGTACCCGCAGCCACGCGCTATACGGCACGGAAGAGATTTCGGAGCGCCACCGGCACCGGTACGAGTTTAACAACGCCTGCCGCGCGGAGCTGGAGGCCCGGGGCATGAAGCTGGCGGGCCTGTCCCCTGACGGCAGGCTGGTGGAAATTGTGGAGCTTCCCGAGCATCCCTGGTTTGTGGGCGCGCAGTTCCACCCGGAGTTTAAGAGCCGGCCCGACCGGCCCCATCCCCTGTTTTACGGCTTCGTACAGGCCGCCGCGGAACAGCAGGTCTAAGGCCCGCCCACAGGTGAACTAAGCATTCTGCCCTCGTGGATGAAAGGAAGGTTTTTATGAATCATTTCAGCCGGATTGCACAGGCAATGGAGGTCCGTGGTCTGT
>DKLF01000016.1:6178-7965 GCA_002455655.1 Oscillibacter sp. UBA6647
TGGTCTGGATGCCATGCTGCTTACCGGAGAGGCCAACCGGTTTTACGCCTCGGGCTTCCGCTCCTCCGGAACGGACGGGGCGGCCCTCGTAACCAAAGGCAACACCTACTATTTTACCGACGCGCGCTATACCGAAGCGGCGGCGCGGGTTGTGGAACACGCCGAAATCCGGGAGGTGCGGCCCGGCCGGAGCTACACAGCCCTGATCAACGAGGCCCTTGCAGAGCAGAGCGCGAACATCGTCGGCTTTGAAGACGCGTATATGACCGTGGCGGACTACGAGGGATACCGCAAGGCCCTTCACTGCGAGCTGACTCCTGCGGCAGACCTGCTTTTTGACCTGCGCAGGGTGAAAGACGACGAGGAGCAATCGGCGCTGATCTCCGCCCAGCGCATTGCCGAGCAAGCGCTGGAGGATATTCTGAAAGAAATCCGCCCCGGCAAAACGGAGAAGGAAATTGCCGCCCGGCTCCAATACCTCATGTTACACTACGGCGCGGAGGACATGTCCTTTGACCCCATTGTGGTGTCCGGCCCCAACGGGAGCCTGCCCCACGGGGTCCCCAGTCTCCGTGAAATTCAAAACGGCGAATTTGTCACCATGGACTTCGGCTGTATCTTCCATGGTTACTGTTCCGACATGACCCGCACCGTGGCGGTGGGGTCTGTGTCGGAAGAAATGCGCCGGGTGTACGAAACCGTGCTGGCGGCCCAGAAGGCGGGAATCGCCGCCGCTGCGGCGGGCGTGACCGGCCGGGCCGTGGACGGCGCGGCGCGGCAGGTCATCGAAGACGCGGGCTGGGGCGACTATTTCAGCCACAGCTTCGGCCATGGCGTGGGGGTGGAGATTCACGAATCTCCCAACGCCTCCGCCCGGAATGAGGACCCTTTGCCCGCCGGGGCGGTCATCTCGGCGGAGCCGGGGATTTACCTGCCGGGACGGCTGGGCGTGCGCATCGAGGACGTAATTATTATCAAGGACGGCGGCTGCACGGACATCACCCATGCGCCCAAGGAGCTGCTTGTCCTGTAACGGTTCTTTCCTTTCCAGGTACCGAGCAACCGTCTTTTTCAGGATATTGATACAAAAAAACACGGACGCCTTTGGCGTCCGTGTTTTCTATTGATCAGAGCAGGTTCGGGTTTATTCGCACTCCACAAGGCCCGCAGTGATGATGGCCATGGAGTAGACCTCCTGCGCATTGCAGCCCCGGGAGAGGTCGTTGATGGGTGCGTTCAGGCCCTGAAGGATGGGACCGTATGCCTCAAAGGAACCCAAACGCTGCGCAATCTTATAGCCGATGTTGCCGGCGTTGATGTCGGGGAAAATAAAGGTGTTGGCATGGCCGGCCACCGGGGAAGCGGGGCACTTGGTGTGGGCCACATGGGGAGAAACAGCCGCGTCAAACTGCATCTCGCCGTCCATTGCAAGCTCGGGCGCGGCGGCATGGGCCTTGAGATAGGCGCCCCGCATCCGGTCCACATCCTCGCCCTTGCCGGAGCCAAGGGTGGAATAGCTCAAAAACGCGATCTTGGGATCAATGCCAAACTGCTGGGCGGTGGCTGCGGTCTCCAGCGCGATTTCCACCAGCTCGTCCTCGGTGGGCTTGATGTTGATGGCGCAGTCGCCCATGGCCAACACCTCGCGGTCGCCGGTGGCGGAGGGACGGACCAGAATGAAGCAGGAGGAGACGATCTTGCTGCCCGGCTTGGTCTTGATGATCTGGAGCGCGGGGCGCACGGTATCCGCGGTGGAATAGGTGGCGCCGCCAAGCAGCGCGTCCGCA
>DKLF01000016.1:8168-8764 GCA_002455655.1 Oscillibacter sp. UBA6647
CCGCCAAGCAGCGCGTCCGCATAGCCCATCTTCACCAGCATGGTGCCAAAGTAGTTGGGCTGCTTCAGCACCTTGCGGCACTGGTCCTCGTCCATCTTGCCCTTGCGCAGCTCCATCAGCAGCGCCACCATCTTCTCCATATCCGCAAAGTTGGCCGGGTTGATAATCTCGGCGCCCCGGATATTAAAGCCGATGTCTTCGGCCACGGCGGAAATCTCCTCCGGAACGCCCACCAGCACGGGGGTGAGGAACGTACCCGACAGCAGACGGGCGGAAGCCTCCAGCACACGGGGGTCCGTGCCTTCGGTGAAGACAATTCTGCGGGGATTTGCTTTCAACTTTTTGATTAGAAATTCAAACATGCATTTTTCCTCCAATAAATTACCGAAACAACGATTTTCACGGGACTTTTTTACATTACTTCTCATTATACACAACTCAAAAAGCCGGTCAACCAAAAATCTTAAAAAATCAGAAAAAAGACGACGAAAAATTCTCATTCCTTACGTATTTTTTCGTGAACTCTGAATGATATGCAGTCGCAACCCCATTTGCAGGCACGTATGGAGGGCTGCATCCCGTCAAACAACCGTTTT
>DKLF01000036.1 GCA_002455655.1 Oscillibacter sp. UBA6647
CCACATACACGCAGTTCATGATATTTTTAATGATTTCGCCAAAGGCCAGCGTCACGATGGCCAGATAGTCGCCCCGGAGCCGCAGCACCGGCACCACAACAATCAGGCTCACCAATCCCGCCGCCGCGCCGCCCACGGCCATGGCCACGGCCAGACGCACGGGTCCCGCGGTAATTGTACCTTCCAGCGCCGCAGCAGCAATGACGGCGGTGAACGCACCCACGCTCATAAAGCCCGCGTGGCCAAGGCTCAACTCGCCCATCACGCCCACCGTCAGATTCAAAGACACCGCCATGACGATATACGCGCACACGGGCACCAGCATTCCCCTCATGGAAGAGGTCAGCGCCCCGCCGGAAAGCATTCCCTGCATCAGGGCATACACCAAGATCACCATGGCGTAAGTGATGAAGCTGGAGCGGGTGGAGGGGGCCATGCGTTTCAGTTTTGTAGTCATCCCTCTCACCTCAAACCTTCTCGCGGAGCTGCCTGCCCAAAAGCCCCGTGGGCCGCACCAGCAGCACGACAATCAGCACGCCGAACACGATGGCGTCGGACAGCTCGGTAGAAATATAGGCCCGGGCAAAAATTTCGATGATCCCCAGCAGCAGTCCGCCAAGCAGCGCCCCGGGAATGGAACCAATCCCGCCGAACACGGCGGCGGTAAACGCCTTGATTCCGGGCATGGAGCCGGTGGTGGGAATCAGGGTGGGATAGGTGGAACACATCAATACCCCCGCCACGGCGGCAAGTCCCGAGCCGATGGCGAAGGTCATGGAAATGGTGAAATTCACATCGATACCCATGAGCTGCGCCGCACCCTTATCCTCGGACACAGCCCGCATGGCCTTGCCCATTTTGGTGCGTCCGGTAAACGCGGTCAGCGCCAGCATAATCACAAGGCACGCCGCCATCGTAATCATGGACACATAGGCAATGTTCAACTGCCCGTCAAACAGGGACACGCCCCGCTTCCCGCCAAATGTAAAGAAATTTGGGAAAATCTTCGTGTCGGAGCCCCACAGCAGCAGCGCCGCGTTCTGAAGAAAATAGCTCACGCCGATGGCGGTGATCAGCACCGCAAGCGAAGGGGCGGAGCGCAGCGGCTTATACGCCAGCCGCTCCACCGCAATGCCCAGCAGCGTGCATCCGGTAATCGCCAGCAGCACGGCGGCCACCGGGTGCCAGCCCAGAGAGGACGCTGTGATAAAGCATAAATAGCCGCCCACCATAATCACGTCGCCATGGGCGAAGTTCAGCATTTTTGCAATGCCGTAAACCATGGTGTAGCCCAGAGCAATAATGGCGTAAATACTGCCCAGGCCAATGCCGCCAATCAGATTGGAGAGAATCGTCATAGCAAGAGATACCTGCCTTCCAAAATTTAAAGCGCCGCCGCGCCGGAATCGGCGCGAGACTGCCCTCTGCGTTCTGGTCAGGAGGTCCCGGCCCGCCGTGGCGGGCCGTATCCTCCCGGCCGGAACGGCGGAAACCGGGAGGCCCCCCAGAAGGGGCCTTCCAGTTCTCGCATCCGTGAAGCCGAAAATTACATGGTCACGTAAGCGCCGCTCTCAACCTTCACCACCATGGGGGCCTTGGACACTTCGCCGTTGGTGCCCCAGGTCATGCCGGTGCCGGTCAGGCCGTCCACGCTGAAGTCGGAGGCGGTGAACGCGGCGACCATGGCCTCGCACACATCCTCGTGGCTCATCTCGGCGGTCACGCCGGCCTTCTGGCAGGCGGCATAGATGGCGTAGATGCAGTCATAGCCGTCGGCGGCAAACTGGTTGGGCGTCTCGCTGTAGGCCGCCTCATACTTGGCGACGAAATCGGTGGAGGCTGCGTCGGAAGCGTTGAAGGGAGTCATCAGCATCAGGCCTTCGGCGATAGAGGTGTCAAAGCCCTCCATGGCAAGGATGCCGTCCATACCGTCGCCGCCGAAGAAGATGGGGGAATAGCCCATGCTCTTGGCCTGATTCAGCACCAGAGAGGCGGGAGTGTAGTAGATGGGCATGAACACCATCTCGGCGCCTTTGTTCTTCGCGTCGGAAAGCTGGACGGAGAAATCGGTGTTGGTGTCGTCAGGGAAGGTAGTGGTGGAGACAACCTCCAACCCCTTGGCCTGAGCTTCGGCTGCAAAGGCGGTGGCGATGCCGGTAGAATAGGCGTCGCCGTTGTTATAGAGGACGGCAACCTTCTTGGCAAGGGCCTTTTCCGCCACATAGTCAGCGGCGGTGACGCCCTGACCGGGGTCTGTGAAGCAGATCTGGAACACGTTGTCCTTGCCCTTGGTCACGTCTGTGGAGGAAGCAGAGGGAGTGAGCTGGAAATAACGGTCGGCATAGGTTTCAGCCGCCACGTTGACACAGGAGCCGGTGGTGGTGCAGCCGTAGAGAAGCTGCATGCCCCAGTCCTGAAGCGTGTGATAGGCGTTGACACCCTTCTCGGGGTCGGCTTCGTCGTCCTGGAAGTTCATCTCAAACTGCATTCCGCCCAGCGCGTTGATTTCATCCAGCGCGATCTGCGCGCCGTTGCGGGTGGCGATTCCGTAAGTAGCGGCTCCGCCGGTGAGAGGTCCGATGCCGCCGATCTTGATGGCGGCGGGCGCTGCATCGGTGCCGGAGCCGGAGGCACTGCCGCCGGACGCGGCGGGCGCGGAGGTTCCGCCGTTGCTGCCGCAGCCGGCGAGGGCAGCCATCATGGCAGCCGCGAGGACAAAGCTCAAAACTTTCTTCTTTTTCATCGTTACAATCTCCTTTAAAATCGTTATTCGCGGTGGTTCCACAGCGGGGTGAGGACCGACGGCCGTCCGGTCCGCTTCCCGCCTCGAACGCTCAGTTTATACAAAAAAGCGGCTACGCTCCAAGAGCGCAGCCGCTTTTCGTAACGAAAATTATGCGGTGACACGTCTCCTGCGCCTATTCACTTTCTCCATAATCAGCAGCCCTACCAGTACCAGTACCAATACCAGAATCGCCAGCAACAGGCCTACTACCAGAATGGTGCTAATCAGGCTGACGACAATAATGGCAATAATAATAATGGACGCCGCAATAACGGCGTCCAGAAGGGCAACAATGTTCATATTGGAGGCAGAATCAGTGCAGGGGAAAGAAGCCTCTGCACAATTGGCAGACGCGGTCATGTTCGTATGAAAACGATTGGTAAACATCATAACCGTCAGGCTCCTTTCTAAGAGTTTTTCAATTTCCCCGCTATGGGGGCTCAAATGGGTTGGTCTTATTGTAGCGGCGCAACCCGCGAATGTCAACCGGCAAAACGACAGCAGTTTTCATAAATCAAGCGTTAAAAAACCAAAGTATATAGGACGTTTATAACAAAAAACGCTTTTTTGACTGCAAATTTGTCATACCTCACAGGCGTTGTCTGCTGAGCCGAAGCCACTCTTTTTCGCCGTTTTCGCCGTTGGAAAAGCCCGGCCTTTGGCCGGGCTTTTTCAAAAACCAGCGCGCTTAATCCGGCACGGTGGGCACGGCTCCGGCGGGAATCGGGCAGGTATACCCCTCCTCCGTGCGGCGGAGAAATTCCGCTTTGGCCTCCTCCAGAATTTCCGGACCGTTCAGAAGGTCGATGGCAGCGGCACACAGCACCTTCCCCGCGTGGATGGCGGCCTTGTGGCCGATGGCGGTTCTGTCGCAGGAGACATTTTGCCAGCTATGGCCCGGGCAGCCATTGGGCCACGCAGCCACATGAATCTGCGCCGTGGGACACTGCCAGCTCACATCCCCCACATCGGTGGAGCCGGGTTTAAATGCCTCTCCCTGATACAAGGGCAGGAGAAATTCATTCATTGCTCCGCCATTTTCATTACGCATAGTTTTCACACCTTCGGCATATTCCGAATTGTAATCACATCCGATGCCCGGAAGGTAATCCGCACCGCCGTAGGTTTTGGCCAAGGCATCGGCAAAGGCCCGTTCCTCCTCTGTGTGAACAGGAACACCCAAGTCGGCAAAGTTTTCATACAACAGCTTTTCCAGCGTGTGATTGGTCACGGTGTCAGCAAGCCCGTCGATAAACGTGCGTTCAAAGGTGGTGTCGGTCATCAGCGCCGCGCCCTCGGCAATGCGGTCCACCCGTTTTTGCAGCGCAACCGCCTCGGAGACATGGTTGGAGCGGACCATGTACAGCACCGTCGCCCGGGGCTGGACCACGTTGGGGCTGCGTCCTCCCGCATCGGTGATGGCATAGTGGACCCGGGCCTTGTCACTCATGTGCTCCCGCAGAAACTGGACGCCAATGTTCATCAGTTCCACCGCGTCCAGCGCGCTGCGGCCCTGCTCCGGGCTTCCCGCCGCGTGGGACGCCACGCCGGTAAAGCGGTACTGCACCTGAATGCAGGAGTTTGAGGACCCGGTGGCCACCTCGTTCCGGTCCTCCGGATGCCAAGTCAGCGCCGCGTCCAGCCCGCGCCAGAGCTCGTCTCGGGCCATAAACGCCTTTGCCGCGCCGCCCTCCTCGCCCGGGCAGCCATACAGCACCACGGTGCCGGGACGCTTCGTCTCCTCCAGATAGGCCTTCACGCCAATGGCGGCGGCCATGGCCCCGGCGCCCAACAAATTGTGTCCGCAGCCGTGCCCGAAGCCGCCGGGAATCAGCTCCTCCCGATCAAGGCTCCCCCCCTTCTGGGACAGGCCGGACAGCGCATCGTACTCCGCCAGAATCCCGATGATGGGCCGCCCCGCGCCAAAGGACGCGGAAAAGGCCGTGGGGATATTGCAAATTCCCTTTTCCACGGCAAAGCCCTCGTTTTCCAGTACCTCGCAGTACAGCGCGGCGGACCGCTCCTCCTGCAAGGACAGCTCTGCAAACTCCCAGATGGAGTCCGCCGTCCGGGTAATCAGCTCCGCTTTTTCGTCAATAGCGGAAACCGCCTTTTGCTTTTCATTGCCGATCATATCATCGCTCCTTTTCCACGGGGCCGCAGCGCCGCCCCGTTTTATTTTTAAGCCGCCCTAGTCCACTCCGCAAGAAGTGCTCATAACGGCAACGCCCC
>DKLF01000054.1 GCA_002455655.1 Oscillibacter sp. UBA6647
GGGCTTCTCCAGCAAACCTATGGCCTGGAAAATCGGCGCGGATGGGAAGCTTCTCTCCGGAACGCCGGTGTATCCCTCCAATGAGACGCTATATCAGCGGCTGAGACAGTCGAATACGGAAAAGGGCTGGTCTGATACCTATCAACAGCCCTATGCAATTTATACCACGGAGGACGGCAGCCGCTATTTCGTCTGGTACGACGATAATTACAGCGTTCATGTCAAGCTCGGTGCCGCCAAGCTGCTGGGGATTGACGGCGTTTCTCTGTGGCGGCTGGGGACCATCCCCTCGGAAGCCGACTGGAACTGGAATAGCCTGCTGGCGTAAAACTTTGTAATAGGAAAAACTTTGCACAGGTCAAAACGGACAAGGGAGGATTCAAATGCCGGTGTCCGATCAGCGGTTTGCTATGGCTGGGTTGCCGGATGTTCTGTACGGCGAATGGGCAGTAATATAAAATCGAAGGGAGTTCGCAATGGTATATTACGATGAAAAAATACAGGGTCTTCGCGAGAAGATTGAACAAAAGAAGCACACTCAATCTAAGCTGAAAGAGCTCTATATTCAACGAGAGGCTCTGCTCGTAAAAACCGATGCACTGAAGAAAGAAAAATTAGACGAACAAGCAGATGTGGCCCGGCTGGAGGGGCATAGCTTGGCCGCTTTTTTCTACGGTGTTGTCGGCAAAATAGATGAAAAGCTGGATAAAGAACGTCAGGAGGCATATGCTGCGGGTGTGAAGTATGACGTGGCCGCGCGGGAGCTTTTTGCCGTGGAGGAGGATATCAGCCGCTACGAGGCTGAGCTTGGCCGACTAGGGGAGTGCGAGAGGGAATATGAGCAGACACTGAAGGAAAAGCTGGATGCCATTAAATCCCAGGGCACACAAGATGTTCGGAAGATTCTTGAGACTGAAGAACGCATTTCATATCTGGACGGACAGATTAAGGAAATCAACGAAGCGCTTGGCGCCGGGCAGGCCGCCCTTGCCACTACAGAAGGGGTTTTATCCAGCCTTGACAGCGCGGAGGGGTGGGGGAACTGGGATTTGCTGGGCGGAGGGCTGATATCGGATTTGGCGAAGCACAGCCATCTGGATGAAGCACAGCAACAGGTAGAGCATTTGCAGGTACAACTGCGCCGCTTTAAAACAGAGCTGACTGATGTGACGATTCATGCGGATATTCAGGTCAGCATCGAAGGCTTTCTGGGATTTGCGGATTTTTTCTTTGACGGATTGTTTGCGGATTGGGCGGTATTGGATAAAATCAATCAGTCTCAGGCACAGGTGCAGAATACCAAAAGCGAAATTGAGCGCGTCATCAGCCGCTTGAAGGATATGCTCGGTGTGGCTGATACAAGCCTGAAAAACGAAATCGCGTTGTTAAACGAACTTATCGCAAAAGCGGCAATCTAAGCGGCGGCAGAAATTCAATAAAGTGCGGCACAGGAAAAGTGATATCTTTCCTGTGCCGCACTACTTCTCTTTATAATGACAATGAAACAAATTTGCAATTCTTTGCTTCAAAGCTTTTTGATTCTCTTATTCGCCAGATTTATCATGAATTTTAACGCGTGACAAGGGATTTGCCTTTGCGGCGACACGGAGGGCTTCGTTGTCGATGTGCGTATAGATTTCCGTGGTATTCAGGTGCTCGTGACCCAAAACCTCCTGCACCGCTTTCACGTCCACGCCATTTTGAAGCATCAGTGTGGCGGCAGTATGACGGAGCTTGTGAGAAGAGTATTCGGATGCGTCCAGTCCGGCTTGACCCAGATGCTTTTTTACCAGCGCATGCACGCCGGAGCGGCTGATGCGTTTGTTTTGCTCAGACAGAAGCAGCGCACCGCTGTCCCGTCCCGACACGGGCCGCCGCTCCGCCAGGTATCGCCGCAGCGCGTCCTTGCAGGCATCGTTCAGATAGACGATGCGGACTTTATTGCCCTTGCCCAAAACCCGAAGGGCCTCATCCTGAATATCGTTTAAATTCAGCCCCACCAGCTCGGAAATCCGCAATCCACAGTTGAGAAACAGCGTCAAAATGCAGTAGTCCCGCTCACGATTCTTTCCGTCAACCGACTCTAGAAGCCGGATGCTTTCATCCAGAGTCAGATATTTGGGCAGAGACTTTCTGGTTTTTGGGGAGTCGATGTCCTTTACGGGATTCTCGGTAATCAAGTGCACCTTATTGGTCAAATAGTTGTAAAAAGAGCGAAGTGTTGCAATTTTCCTCGCTCTTGAGGAGGAATTTAGTCCATAATCAGAGTTAGAGCTGTTTTGATGCAAAATCCGGTCTCGGCTGAGATAGGTCATGTATCCGTAAATATCCGTCAATGTTACAGATTTAACAAAGTCCAAATCCACATCCAAAATAGGAATTTCATCCAGCCGCCTGTCATGCAGTGAGGGATCCCGTGTCTGCTTCATGTAGCGGAAAAAGTTTCTCAGATCCAAAAAGTATTCATCCACGGTTCGCTTTGAATGAGCTTTGATAGTTTCATGATACGCCAGAAAGTCCCGAAGGACCGGCGGCGCTTCAGTGCGATAATCGTTCAAAATATCATCCTCAATTCTGTAATATTATAGTACGCGCAGTGGCCTGAGCGGTCCTAAAAGAGGATTCTTCATAAAAAGCCGCCTAAATCGCTTGAAACGGGTTTGCCCGGATGGGTATTTCCAAGCAGTCGGCGCAGAACCTCATGCAACATGCGATAGCGTAATCCTCAATCTCTGCAGATTCAGGATTTTTGTATTTGGAAGAGCGGCGTTTTTCCATTACACAGAAGGATGTCACGGTGTAATTAGATTGGATAGCCTTGGCTCACTCCCCCAATTTGAACAAAATTTTTATTTTGTTCAATCGTCATTGTAAAACAATGCCGACTGTCCGCCCTCCGCCCCGACGTACCGTCGGGCTGCGCGCGCTGCGTGTCGTAGGCAGCGCATCGGAAACAGCGCCCCGCATCGCGCTTGGGGCCAGCCGCTCCGGGCAACAAAATAAACGTTATTGTTCCGTCCCACCGTCTGTGGAATGGCTTTTTCAGCCGTCGGCAGAAAGCCCGCACGCTGTCGCGCGCACCTCCTCCCGAACCGCCACCGGGGCATTCTGCACCCCCATGCGCGGCAAATTTTGGACGTGATATCCCTCATTCAGGCGCAAGGGAATATCACGTCACAGTATAGCCTGCCGCGCCGCAGATGTCAACCAAAAATTACCGCTCCGAAGCCGCTAATTGGGAGAACCTCTTCAAACGATTTCGCTCATGCTCTGGGCGGTAAAGCAGCGTATCCGCTATGGGGGAAATTATCGTCACGGGCGGCGAGGCATAACCCAGCGCACGCCGCACCCGCTATATATTCCCATATATTTCCACAATTTGGACGGCATAAACCTTTTGAAAGCTATGTGGCCCAATGTTTTGCTGAAACCCAAACGCACGCTGCGCCCGCTTAACATCTTTCCAAACAGCTTGGCGGGTCTTATTCTGTCCGGGCCTTGCGCCGGAAAACGCCCAGACCCAGTTTGCTGGCGGGGCGTTTTCCTCTTCCAAAACATAAACTCCGCCGTTTCGGCACATCCTAGCCGCAAACGCTTGGACCGCCGCAAACATCTCAAACTGAAAGGAACGGACTGAATTTTATGGGGCTTATTCCATGCACCTCTGCCTGTATCTATCAAAAGGACGGACTGTGCGATCTGGACTGCGCGGCGGCGGCGGGAGTTCCCCCCGCTGGAGGCGGCTGCGTTCACTTTATCCCTGTTTGCGCAGCACGGCCCGCAGAGCCTCTCCAATATTCCGCACCGGAATCAGCTCTAACCCTGCCGGGGGATGGAGCGATTGGGACCGGTGCTCCGGAATCAGGCAGCGCTTAAAACCCAGACGCTGCACCTCGTTCACCCGCTGGCTGAGCTGGCTGACGCTGCGCAGCTCCCCTGTCAGTCCCACCTCTCCGATGGCTACCAAATCGCTGGGAATGGGCTGATCCAGATAACTGGAGGCCAGCGCCACGGCGGCGGCAAGGTCGGCGGCAGGCTCGTCCAACCATAAGCCGCCGATGATATTTAAATAGGTATCACAGGTGGAGAGCTTCAGCCCTCCCCTCTTTTCCAATACTGCGATCAGCATGGCTGCCCGGTTGTAGTCAAACCCGTTGCTGGTGCGACGGGGCGTTCCGTAGCCGCTAGGAGCAATCAGGGCCTGCACCTCCGCCAGCACGGGCCGAACCCCCTCCATCACACAGGTGACGCAGCTTCCCGGCGCATCCGCCGGACGGCCCGCCAACAGCAGCTCTGAAGGATTTTCCACCTCGTGCAGTCCCGCGTCCTCCATCTCAAACACACCGATCTCATTGGTTGCCCCAAAGCGGTTTTTTGCCGCCCGCAAAATGCGGTAGGAGCTGTGCTGATCTCCCTCGAAATACAGCACGCAGTCCACCATGTGCTCCAAAACCTTCGGTCCGGCAATGGAGCCCTCTTTATTCACATGCCCGATGACGAATACGGTGACCTCTTGCCCCTTGGCAAGCTGCATCAGCGCCATGGTGCAGTCCTTCACCTGCCCCACGCTTCCGGCGGGAGAATCCAGCGCGTCGTTGTACAGCGTCTGGATGGAGTCAATGATAAGAATGTCGGGCTGCTCCGCCGCCACCGTTTCCAGCACGTCCCCCAGACAGGTTTCAGAGATAACGAACAGTTGTTCGCTCTCCACATCCAGCCGCTTTGCCCGGAGCTTAAGCTGGTGCTCTGACTCCTCTCCGGATACATACAAAACCTTGGAAAATTCGCACAGTTTGCTGCAAATTTGCAGCATCAGCGTGGATTTTCCGATCCCCGGTGCGCCGCCCACCAGCACCAAAGAGCCCTTGACGGCTCCGCCGCCAAGGACCCGGTCCAGTTCCCCCATCCCGGTGGGAAAGCGGATTTCCGACGCGGTTTCCAAATCCGTCACCGGACGGGCACGGCGGACGCTCCCTATGACGGGGATTGCTGGAGCCGCCGCTTTCCCGATCCCCCGGGACTTTTTCGGCGCGGCTTCCGCGGGACGCTCCACCACCGTGTTCCATGCGCCGCAGGCGGGGCACTTCCCCGCCCATTTGGGCGTCTCGTTTCCACATTCCGTGCAGTAAAACGTGCTTTTCACTTTCATCTATGATGTTTCCTCCGTAGAAAAATATCCGGCGGCAATGGCGGCCGCCAGGCGTATCTGGTATCCCGGCTCTTGCAGGCGGGCGGTTTCCGCGCTGTTAGAGAGGAAGCCGCACTCCACAATGATTGCCGGAGCCGTGGCGTTTTTCGTGAGATAGATAGAATCGGAAATACGCTTGGGTGTTTTTCCATTTCCGGTGTTCACACTGCTGTTCAGCCGTTCCTGCACGGTGGAGGCCAGCGCCGGGGCAGGTTCCACGCCATTGTAAAATACCTGTGCGCCGTGGGTTTTGGGAGAGCCTGGCAGGCTATTCTGATGGATGCTGAGGAGCACCGCATTCTCCAGTCCATTTACCAGCGCCACCCGGTTTTTAAGGTCAGACGCCTTTTTCTGGCGCAGCGTCGTGGCTTCCGGAGAATGGATGGACACGTCCTCCGTCCGCGTCATCACCGTGTCCTGCCCCAAAAACCGGAGCAGCGCGTCCACTCGCCCGGCAATCTGCAAATTCAGTCCGCTCTCTACCGTGCCGTCCCCGGCTACCGCGCCGCCGTCCTCTCCGCCGTGGCCCGGGTCTACCACCACCACGCGGCTGGGGCTTCCCACCGGTTGGGCAGAGAGCACAGAGACACTCCCACTCCCCTGCCACAGAATCAACGCCATCCCCGCCACCGCCGTAAGCAGCAGTGCGGATAGTGTCAGATGGGTCCTGCGTATAAAAACAACCATCGCCGTCACCTCCCGTGAAGAATATGAGGTACGGCTTTTCCATTATGTCCGCCGACTGCGGGGCTGCCGCCGCGTGCGGGTGCAGGCAGTCCGGGAAAGCTTTGCGTATATTATAGCACCCTTCCCTTCGGTCCCGCAAGATGTACCAGCGGGGGGTGTCGGGCATAGTATGGCATAAGCGCACGATACCGTGCGCAGTCTGAGCAAACCTGCGTAAAGGAAGGAGTATTTTTGCAGATGGATAGACCTGAATTGAATTCCTGCGGCCAAAACGACGGGAGTCTTCCCGGCCGCTGTGCGCCGCTGGCATTTCCCTATGTGCCCATGCAGGATCAGGACCCGCCCCGCTATGAAAACGCCACGGCGCTTCAGACAGGGACGCTGTTTCCGGGGCTGGACCTGCCGTTTAAGGCGGCAATGACTGACAAGCTGAAAACCAACAACACCGCCCTGGCGGAGCTGATGGCGCTTGATTTTGCAATTGACGAGCTGGGCCTGTATCTCACCACCCACCCCAAGGATCAGGAGGTTCTGAACCTCTACTGGTCTTATATCAAGCTTGCCCAAGAGGGCCGGATAACGTATCGGAAAATGTACGGGCCCCTCCTCCAGACCGATATTACGGAGCAGGAAGGCTTTATCTGGTTAAATGATCCGTGGCCCTGGGATGAAGGAGTGAACGGCTGATGTTTGTTTATGAAAAAAAGCTGCAATACCCCGTTAATATCAAAACTCCGAATCCCACGCTGGCGGCGCTGATAATCAGTCAGTACGGAGGACCATACTTCACTAGACTACAAAAATATCACGTCTCCGGGAAACCGAAGACGTGATATTTTGGCTTTCATAGGGTACTCCGTGTCCTACCCCAAACCAGAGGAGATGTTTACCGGCGATCGCGTCTTTTTCGATTGCCCGCCACGCGATCATGCTCTTTCGCGGATGCAGCATGAGGTCTTGCAGAGGCGGTCGTCCGGGCTTGTGAATGTCTGGGATTAGATGACGCCGAGGGAGAATGTGAACGACCGTGACCATATCTGGATTGCGGTGCTTTTTCCGACTTTTGCAGAATCATCATTGGCCACTCTGATTTTTCCACAGGAATCGTGCGGCCCATCAGCTTTTCAATATCCCTTAGGTAAGAAATTTCATCATAGTCGCAGAAGCTAATGGCAATGCCTCCCAGCCCGGCACGGCCGGTTCTGCCGATACGATGAACATAAGTTTCCGGTTCATTTGGCAGTTCATAGTTAAACACATAGGACAGCTCAGGAATGTCAATTCCTCTCGCCGCAATATCAGTTGCAACAAGAATTTTGATATCTCCGCTTTTGAAGCGTTTTAGGGCGTTCTGCCGGGCGTTCTGGCTCTTGTTCCCGTGAATAGCCATCGCCACTACACCCGCCCCAGCCAACTCCGTTACGACCTTGTCGGCGGCATGCTTTGTCCGGGTAAATACCAATGCGCTAGATCGGAAGAGCG
>DKLF01000043.1 GCA_002455655.1 Oscillibacter sp. UBA6647
AGACTGCGGGCTGCTTTGAATCGTGTTACAAATTTTTGCGAATGGTATCAATGGCCCCTTTTTCGAGCCGGGAAACCTGCGCCTGCGAAATGCCCACCTCGGCGGAAACCTCCATCTGGGTTTTGCCCTCGTAAAACCGCAGGGCCAGAATCCGCCGTTCCCGGTCGTTCAGCCGGTGGAGTGCCTCTTTTAAGGCAATGTGGTCCACCCAATTTTCATCAGTGTTTTTTTTGTCCCGGACCTGATCCATCACGCACAGGGCGTCGCCGCCGTCGGAGTATACCGGGTCGTAGAGAGAGACGGGGTCCGTGATGGCGTCCATGGCAAAGACCACCTCTTCGCGGGGAATGTCCAACGCCTTTGCAAGCTGCTCCACCGTTGGCTCCCGCTGGTTTTCGCCCACCAGCTTGTCCCGCATCTGAAGGACCCGGTAGGCCGTGTCCCGCATACTGCGGGACACCCGGATGGCACTGTTGTCCCGCAAATACCGGCGGATTTCGCCAACGATCATGGGTACCCCGTACGTGGAGAAGCGCACCGGCTGGGAGATATCAAAGTTATCAATGGCTTTGATCAGCCCTACGCAGCCCACCTGAAACAGATCGTCCGGGTTTTCGCCCCGGTTGGAGAACTTTTGGATAACGGAGAGTACCAACCGGAGATTTCCCTCGATGAGAGTCTGCCGCGCCTCCCGGTCGCCCTCCTTTGTCCGACGCAGAAGTTGCATGGTTTCCTCATTCTTAAGGACCTTCAGCTTGGATGTGTTTACGCCGCAAATCTCGACCTTTCCCTGCATGAAAGCCACCTCGCTACCTGATTTTTCTTCGTGAATCAGTATTTCCGGCAGCGGATTTTCCTATACTGGAAGGTTTTGTCGAGACGGGGGAGAAGGCCGCACGGCATAGGACATTCCCGGTCGGGCATATGCTTTTTTTCAGGGAGGAGGCGTGCGCTATGGGATGCAGAATCAGGGATATACGGCGAAAAGAAGTCATTAACATCTGCGACGGCTGTCGGCTGGGCTATGTTGGGGATGTGGAAATTAAACTGCCGGAGGGACAGGTGTGCGCCATTATTGTATTCGGACCGTACCGCTTCTTTGGCCTGTTCGGCAGGGGGGAGGAATACTACATTCCGTGGGAGTGTATCCAGCGGATCGGGGACGACATCATTCTCATCGACAAACCCTTTCAGCGGCGGGATCCGGCTTTGGAACGCAAACGGCGGCGATGCTGAAAAATTGGAATGCTCGGCATGAAAAATATTTAGTCTATTCATCTCTTTCATTTTTCGACGGATTATCCGATAATAAAATAGAAAAAGTTTTTAAAAAGAAAACCTTGGAAAGCCATACTGCGGGTTACGAAAGAGAAAGGACAGAAAACGGATGATAGGAAAGAAAGACCGCAAGCTTCGCAAAAAAGAGAAAAGAGGAAGCGCTTCGATTCGCAGGGATCTGTTTTCAAAGATGCTGCTGCTGGCGTTGATTCCTCTGCTGCTGATGGCAGCCGTGCCGGGTTATGTGAGCTATTTCGGCGTGAATCAGACGGTGGAGCGTATGATGAAGGAGCTGTCGGAGACCAGCGCGGAGCTGGTGGGACAGAAGCTGACGGCTGTGAAAAATGTCGCCACCGACCTTGGATATCGGACGGAGCTGAGCGACGAGGCAGCGGACCCTGCGGTTTACGCCGCCGTGATCGCCCAGTGTGTGGACGCATACGACCTTGAGGGCGGCGACCTGCTGGACGCCAGCGGACGGAGTCGCACCGGAAGCGGCAGCTATGCCGACCAGGAGTTCTTCAAGCGGACAATGGCCGGGGAGACGTACATTTCCGAGCCGGAACTGGATCAGGCCGCGGGCAGCGTGACGATTTATGCAGCCGCACCCGTTCGTGGGAGCGGCGGCGGAATTTCCGGCGTGGTGTTTCTTAAGACGCAGCAGACATTCCTTAACGATCTTATGGCAGAAATTAAGATCAGTGAAGGCGCCACCACCTATATGCTGAACAAGGATGGATTTACGATTGCCGACCCGGACATGGAGACCGTTTTAAATGCCGAGAGCACCATCCGGGACGCGCAGACGGACTCCAGCCTGAGTGCCCTGGCTGCCATGGAGACGGAGATGACGCAGGGAAAAACCGGCTTTGGACGGTATACTTATGGCGGCGTGACCAAATATCTGGCCTATGCCCCGGTGAGCGGGACCGACGGCTGGAGTCTTGGCGTGTGCGCCGTGGTAAAGGACTTTATGAGCACGACCTACGCTAATATGCTGCTGTGTGTGGGGCTGCTGGCGCTGGCCGCCGTGGCGGTGATTCTGGTATCCAACCGGACGTCCAGAAGAATCGGCAGCGCTGTCACCGTCTGCACCCAGCGGCTGGAGCAGCTTGCACAGGGCGATTTGAGCAGCGATGTGCCAAAGGTTGCCCGGCAGGATGAGACAGGCCGTCTCGCTGCCGCCACCGCCACCATCACCGCCTCGGTTTCCGGCATCATCCGCGATCTGGAGGCGGTGTTGGAGAAGATTGCCTCCGGCGATTTCACGGGCCAAAGCAAAGCATCCGAGCTGTACGCCGGGGATTATGCGCCGCTGCTGACAGCAGTGGAGGACCTGCGCCGCTTGCAGGGACAGACCCTTGGAAGAATTGTTCTGGCTGCGGATCAGGTTTCCGACGGCGCGGACCAGATTTCCTCCGGGGCGCAGATTCTGTCTCAGGGGACGACGGAGCAGGCATCCTCCGTGGAGGAACTGGCCGCATCCCTTCAGGAGATATCCGCCAACGTGCGGGACACTGCGAACCACACCGTCACCGCCAGTGAGCGGGTGCAGCAGGCCTATGGCCTGATGAAGGAGTGCGACGCGCAGATGCGGGGCATGGAGGATTCCATGAGCGAAATCAACCAGAATTCCAGAGAGATCGGCAAAATCATCAAGACCATTGAGGATATCGCGTTCCAGACCAACATTCTGGCGCTGAACGCCGCTGTGGAAGCCGCCCGGGCGGGCGAAGCGGGCAAGGGCTTTGCCGTGGTGGCCGACGAGGT
>DKLF01000074.1:0-35592 GCA_002455655.1 Oscillibacter sp. UBA6647
CGCGCCGTTTTTCGTAGGGCGGCGGTCTGCCGTTCCGGCGCGCTGCCATCCCTCGGCCCCGATGGGCCGCCCGCCCCTGCGGGGCGGTTTTTTCAATATGGAGAAAGAGAGTACTCAATGGAAGAAAACATGCACAAACCCGCCGAAAACAAAATGGGCGTTATGCCCGTCGGCAAGCTGGTATTCAATATGTCCCTGCCCATGATGGTTTCTATGCTGGTGCAGGCGCTGTACAACGTGGTGGACGCCTTTTTTGTGGCCCGCGTGTCGGAAAACGCTTTTACCGCGGTTTCTCTGGCCTTCCCGATTCAGATACTGATGATTGCCGTGTCCACCGGCACCGCCGTGGGCATCAACGCGCTGCTGAGCCGGGCGCTGGGCGCGGGGGATTTAAAACGGGTGAAAAAGGTGGCGCTGAACGGCGTGTTCCTCGCGGCGGTCAGCTCCCTTCTGTTCATTTTTGTCGGAGCTTTCGGCTCCGCGCCCTTTTTCCGGTCCCAGACCAATGTGGAGGAGATTGTCGCAGGCGGGATTTCCTATCTCACCATTTGCGCCTGCGGGTCCTTCGGCCTGTTTTTCGGCATTACCTTTGAGCGCCTGCTCCAGTCTACGGGCCGGACGCTTTACACCATGTTTACTCAGGGACTCGGGGCCATTATCAACATCATTTTGGACCCCATCCTGATTTTCGGTCTGCTGGGCGCGCCCCGGATGGGCGTGACGGGTGCGGCGGTGGCCACGGTTTTCGGCCAATTGTGCGGCATGGCGCTTTCCCTGTTCTTCTGCCTCACCAAAAACCCGGAGGTTCCCCTGCGGTTTAAGGGCTTTCGCCCCAGCGGCGAGCTGATTCGGGACATCTATCTCATCGGCGTGCCTTCCATCATTATGCAGGCCATCGGCTCCGTCATGGTCTACGGGATGAATCGCATCCTGATTCCCTTTACCACCACCGCAGCTTCCGTATTCGGCGCATATTTTAAGCTCCAGAGCTTTGTCTTTATGCCGGTGTTCGGCCTGAACAACGGCATGATTCCCATTGTGGCCTATAACTATGGCGCACAAAACAAGCATCGCATTTTGCAGGCGTTTAAAATAAGCCTTGCCACGGCGGCATGCATCATGGTGGCCGGAACGCTGCTGTTCTGTCTGTTCCCGGGAGAACTGCTGGCGCTGTTTGACGCTTCGGAGGAAATGCTGGCGATTGGTACGCCCGCGCTGCGGATTATCAGCCTTACCTTTCCCATGGCCGCCGTGGGCATCGCTTGCAGCGGAATGTTTCAGGCCCTTGGCAACAGCTTTCTCAGCATGCTCGTTTCTCTCACTCGTCAGCTAATTTTGCTGCTGCCCGCAGCGTGGCTGCTAAGTCTGCAAGGAGAGCTGGAGCTGATCTGGTGGGCCTTCCCCATCGCCGAGATCGCGGCTTTTGCTCTGTCCCTTGCCTTTTTCCGCTGGACCTACCACAAACACATTACCATTCTTCCGGACAAGCAGTCCTGAAAAACAAAAAAGGCGCGCCTGACGGCGCGCCTTTTTTTCAGTCCTCTAAAAATGTCTGGGGGTTCACTGCGTCTCCGTCCTTTTCCACCGCAAAGTGCAAATGAGGGGGCAGGGCGGCTTCCGCAATGGCGGTGGAGCCCACCGCTCCGATAATCTGACCGGCGGAAACCGTATCTCCGGCCTTGACGGCGGGTACAGTCTGCAAATTGGCATAGGTGGTCACATAACCGCCGTCGTGCTCGATCACCACGGTGGTCCCCATCAGGGGATTGTCCTCCACGGAGGTTACCTTTCCGGCACTGGCAGCCATCACCTGAGTCCCCACCTCGGCAGCCAGATCCACGCCCGCGTGAGTCCGCCAGTCACCCATGGTTTCATCATAGCTCAGCGCATCCACACTAAAGGCCGACACCACCGCGCCCCGCAGGGGCCAGACGATAAGGCTGGGGGCGGTGGGCTTCACCGGCGTGTCGTCCACCTCCACAGAGGGCATCTGCACCGGCGCCTGTACCGTAACACCCTGATCCGGCACCTTCAGCGTCTCCGGTTCCAGAATTTCCAGCGATGGCCCGTTGGGATCCAGATCGTCAAAGAGGTCCGCGTCCGGCGCGGCGTTGGACGCATCCGGATCCTCCCTCGCCGTGCTGCCGCCGTGAAACAAAATGGCATAGCCCGAAGCTCCCACAATCGCCAGGCTCAAGAGCAGGACTATGTAGAAGCCTGCTCCGCCCAGCACCGTTTTCGGCATATTGGGTTTGTTCATAGAAAACCGTCCTTTCCATTGGTTTACCCGCAGTATGTCCAAAGAAAGGAAAAACTATACACAAACGCAGGTACGCAAAAATTTTTGCGTACCTGCGTTTTTTACTTTATTTTATAATCAGCGTCTCGCCCGTCATCTCTTCGGGACAAGCAAGACCCATCACGTCCAGAATCGTGGGAGCAATGTCCGCCAGCTTTCCGCCACGGCGCAGCTCGCTGCCTGCGCCGCACAGGATAAAAGGCACCGGATTGGTGGTGTGGGCGGTGAAGGGGCTGCCGTCCGGCTGCTCCAGCTCCTCTGCGTTGCCGTGGTCGGCGGTGATCATGGCGATACCGCCCATTTTCAGCGTGGCATTCACCACCTTGCCCACGCACTCGTCCACAGTCTCCACGGCCTTCACCGCCGCGTCGAGCATGCCAGTGTGGCCCACCATGTCGCAGTTTGCAAAGTTCAGAACAATCACGTCGTACGCCCCGGACTCAATGCGCTCCACGCACTTCTCGCAAACCTCTGCGGCGCTCATCTCGGGCTGAAGGTCATAGGTGGGTACCTTCGGAGAGGCCACCAGCACCCGGTCCTCTCCGGGGAACACCGTCTCGGTTCCACCGTTAAAGAAGAAAGTCACATGGGCATACTTCTCCGTCTCCGCGATGCGAAGCTGGGTCATCCCCAGCGTACTGAGATACTCTCCCAGCCCGTTGCGCACGCTCAGCCGGGGAAACGCCACCTCCACATTGGGCATGGAGGCGTCATACTCCGTGGTGCACACAAAGGTCACGGGGAAATACTGGTGGGTGAAGCCGTCAAACGCGGGGTCCACCAGCGCGCGGGTCAGCTCCCGCGCCCGGTCAGGACGGTAGTTAAAGAAAATCACGCTGTCGTTGTCACCCACGGTACCCGCCTCGTCGCAGACCACCGGCTCCACAAATTCGTCCGTCACGCCCTTTTCATACGACTCCCGCACCGCGGCCACGGCATCGGGATTGGTTTCCACGCCCTCGCCGTATACCATGGCGTCATACGCCTGCTCCACCCGGTCCCAGCGTTTGTCCCGGTCCATCGCATAGTAGCGGCCCATGACGGTGGCAATTTTCCCAACGCCAAGCATGCGGCACTTTTCCACGGTCCGGGCCACAAACTCCGCGCCCGACTGGGGGGAGGTGTCCCGTCCGTCCAAAAACGCGTGGATATAGACCTTTTCAAGGCCCTTCTCCTTCGCCAGCTTCAAAAGGGCAAAGAGGTGGTCGATGTGGGAATGCACGCCGCCGTCGGACAAAAGGCCCATCAGGTGCAGGGCCGTCCCCTTTTCTGCACAGGCATTCATCGCATGAAGATAGGCTGGATTTTCAAAAAACGAGCCGTCGGCCACGGCGTTGTTCAGCCGGGGCAGGTCCTGAAACACCACCCGACCGCCGCCGATGTTGGTGTGGCCCACCTCGCTGTTGCCCATCTGCCCGGCGGGCAGACCCACGTCCAGCCCGGAGGCGGAGAGGGTAGTATGGGGAAATTCCTTAAAAAACTGATCGAGGCAGGGCGTTTTCGCCGCCCGCACCGCGTTTCCCCGCTGACTGTCGGACAAGCCGTAGCCGTCCATAATAATCAGCGTTGTGGGAGTTTTATTCATAAAAGTACCTCTTTCTGACTCAGCCGATGGTTCCGGACCCCGGCCCGGCCACATGGGGGGACGCGCCCCGCTTCCCCACCGAAAAATTGCGGCAAAGAAACACGCGGTGCGGCTTAATCCTGATTGGCTGCGTTGACAATCTCCACAAACTGCTCCGGCTTCAGGGATGCGCCGCCGATCAGCCCGCCGTCGATGTCGGGCTGGGCCAGCAGCTCCGCCGCGTTCTGGGGGGTCATAGACCCTCCGTATTGAATGGTAACGGACCGGGCGACCCGCGCCCCGTAAAGCGCGCGGATGGTGGCGCGGATATTGCCGCACACCTCGCCCGCCTGCTCTGTCGTGGCGGTTTTTCCGGTGCCAATGGCCCAGATGGGCTCGTAGGCCACGATACACCGGCGCAGCTTATCGGCGGGAACGCCGTGCAGCGCGCTTTTCACCTGAAGCGTCACCCACTCGTTTGTCACACCCATCTCCCGCTGCTCCAGGCTCTCTCCTACGCAGATAATAGGGCTCATGCCCTCGGCAAGCACGGCATGGACCTTTTTGTTTACGCCTGCGTCCGTCTCTCCGAACTTCTCCCGCCGCTCGCTGTGGCCCACAATTACGTACTTCACGCCCAAATCCCGCAGCATACCGGCGGAAATTTCCCCGGTGTAGGCGCCCTTTTCCTCAAAATAGACATTTTCCGCACCCACGGAAATCCGCAGGTCCTTAAACGCCCGCAAGGCCGCTGAAATGTTGCAGGCGGGGACGCAGATCAACGTGTCGCACCATTTGGCTCTGGGCATAATTTTCTTCATTTCCTCGGCAAACTTCTTCGTCTCAGTGGCGGTCATGTTCATTTTCCAGTTGCCGGCGATTACGGTTTTACGGTAGCGACGATTCATAGCGATACTTCCTTTTCTGTATGTTTCGGTTATTCCACAAGCATGGAGAAACGCCCGGCGGGGAAAGGCAGCTTCAAGGCTGACGGAAGGCCGGAGGAACCCGGACCGGGCAAGGCGGGCCTGAACATTTATCTGTCTTGCAGGCAGGCCACGCCGGGCAGCTCTTTGCCCTCTAAAAATTCCAGAGAGGCCCCGCCCCCCGTGGAGATATGTGTAATTCTGTCGGCATAGCCCATCTGCTCCACCGCTGCGGCGCTGTCTCCGCCGCCCACGATGCTTACCGCGCCGCTTTCCGCGATTGCCCGGGCCATGGCGCGGGTGCCCCCGGCAAACGCGTCGAACTCAAACACGCCCATAGGGCCGTTCCACACAACGGTGCCCGCGCCTGCAAGCGCGCCGCAGAAGAGTTCCACGGTCTTCGGGCCGATATCAAGGCCCATCATATCCTCGGGAATGGCGGTGACGTCCATGGCAACGGGCTGCGCGTCGGCGGAAAATTCCTTCGCCGCCAGCGTATCCACCGGCAGAAGAAGCTTCACGCCCTTTTCCCGGGCGGCGGCCAGCGTCTCAAGCGCCAGCGCCTGCTTATCTTCTTCCAGAAGAGATGTTCCAATAGAGCCGCCCTGTGCCTTTATAAAGGTATAGGCCATGCCGCCGCCGATCATCACGGTGTCGGCCTTGTTCAAAAGGTTTCCGATGACGTTAATTTTATCCGAAACCTTGGCTCCGCCCAAAACCGCCACAAAGGGCCGCTTGGGGTCGTCCAGCGCCTTGCCCATCACCTCCAGCTCCCGTGCCACCAAAAAGCCGGACACGGCGGGGAGAAACTCCGCCACACCCACGGTGGAGGCGTGGGCCCGATGAACGGAGCCAAACGCGTCGGACACAAACAGCTCCGCCATGGAGGCCAGATCCTTTGCAAGCTCCGGGTCGTTTTTCGTCTCTCCCGACTCAAACCGGGTGTTTTCCAGCAGCAGCACCTCGCCGGGCTTCAGCGCTTCGGCCTTTGCCTTCGCGTCGGGACCCACAGTGTCGGCGGCAAATATTACTTCCCTGCCCAATAGCTCCCCCAGCCGCTTCGCAACGGGGGCCAGACTCAGCTCCATTTTCCGCTCTCCCTTGGGTTTTCCCATGTGAGAGCAGGCGATGACCGCCGCGCCGTTTTCAAGCAGATATTGAATGGTGGGCAGCGCCGCCGTAATGCGCTTGTCGCTGGTGATTGCACCGGTGGCTTTATCCAGCGGCACATTAAAATCGCACCGCAGCAAAACCTTCTTGTCTCTTACATCCACGTCCCTGACGGTTTTCTTATTGTAGTTCATAAAGCATCCTCCCTCTCAATGTCGCCCGTCCAACCGGCGGGGCACAAAACCTCTCAAATCCGCAGGCGGCGCGGGCCATTCCCCTCAGGCGGGCAAAAACCCGGGGCGTCAGCGCGGTTGCGCCATCTCTCCCTCCCCCGCAAGGCCGGAAAAGCCGGTTTGGCGCAGCGCTTCATACACGCACACCGCCACGGTATTGCTCAGGTTCAGGCTTCGGGCCTCCTCCCGCATGGGAAGACGGATGCAGCGCTCTCGATGTGCCTTGCGGAAGTCCTCCGGCAGGCCCGCCGTCTCCTTTCCGAAAAACAGCCAGCAGCCGTCTCGAAACTCGGCCTCGGCATAGGAGCGGGGCGCCTTTGTGGTGGTAAGCCAGATATCCCTTGCGTCAGGATTGCGGCAAAAAAAGTCGTCCAGATTTTCGTAGTCAAAAACCTCCACCAGATGCCAGTAATCCAGCCCTGCCCGCTTCACGGCCTTGTCCGAGATGTCAAACCCCAGCGGGCGGATCAGGTGGAGACGCGCGCCGGTTGCGGCGCAGGTGCGGGCCACATTTCCGCAATTCTGCGGAATTTCAGGTTCTACCAGAACCACATTGAGCATCGAATCCCTCCATTTGCATGAACGGGTCAATTGTAATCCATAACCCGCGCAAATTCAACCTCTTTATGGGAAAAAACCGATTTTTTAGAGAAAACAACTGCAATCCCATGAGAAATTCTGCGAAATGCCGAAGTCACGGTCCGACGCTTTAAAAAACTGTTAAATTTCAACATATTTTTTGCAAAATGGTTGTTTTGCCGAAAGAGAACCAGAATTTTCTGAAACAATTTACCTACAAACACTGGATTTTCCTTAAATCTTTGCTATAATGTCTTTGCAACCAATCCTGCGGCGGAGGCCGCGGTGACCGGCGGGGCGCTTGCGCCGCCGGATTTTTCTCAGGGAGAGGATACCGATGGATCAAAAACGCGCAGTTATTTTCCTGACGGCTTCCCCGGACCCGGAGCAGAGAGAACCGCTGATGCTGAAAGACATTCTGTTTTGCCCCATCCTGTCGTGGGTGGCCCGCAAGCTGGAAGGCGACGGCGTAGAGCGGTTTTTTGTTGTCTGCGGGGCGGAGTATGCCGAAAAAGCCCGGGCCTGCTTCCCGCCGGAGGCGGATGTGGAGCTGTCGGACGCACATCCGCCCCTGCTGGACTTTGTGTCCGGCGCAGAGCGGGTGATTGTGGTGCCCCGGCCGGTGATTCCCGCGTCCCGTGCTGGCGAGGGATACGTCTATTCCGCCGAAGGCTCCGCCTTGGCGGAGGGCTGGAAATCCGCCGCCACCATTTTCTTGCAGAATGTGGACGGCGAGAAGGGCTGGATTTCCCTCAACTCTGACGAGGACATTCAAAATGTGGAGCCGCACCTGCGGAACGAGGTCGTGGGGCGGCACCTTGCAGGCGGCGTGCGGATGCTGGATCCCACCGCCGTGTATATTGACCCCCGGGTGGAGATCGGCCGGGGGAGCTTTCTCCTGCCCGGAACCATTTTGCGGGGGAACACCGTCATCGGCCGGGACTGCGTGATTGGTCCCAATTCCGTGGTGCGGGAGTGCACCGTGGGAGACGGGACGGAGATCAACGCCTCGCAAATTTTTGAATCCTCTGTTGGCAGCGGAACCCATGTGGGACCATTTGCCTACGTTCGCCCCGGCTCCGCCATTGGAGACGGTGTAAAGGTGGGCGACTTTGTAGAGGTCAAAAATTCCGTTATCGGCGACGGAACAAAAATTTCCCATCTCACCTACGTGGGCGACAGCGACGTGGGCCAGCGGGTCAACTTCGGCTGCGGCACCGTCACCACTAATTACGACGGGTTCCACAAATACCGCTGCACCATCGGGGATGATTCCTTTATCGGCTGCAACACCAATCTGGTGGCTCCGGTGCGCGTGGGAAAGGGCAGCTACATCGCGGCGGGCGCCACCATCACCAAGGACGTGCCCGACGACGCGCTGGCCGTTGCCCGGGTGCAGCAGGAAAACAAGGACGGCTGGGCCGCACGTCGGCGGAAAATGCACGGTAAATAAGCGTATAATCGGGTATAATTTTTTACAATATACTTACTACATAAGAAAGAGGGCGTTGTTATGATTTCTCACGGCAAGGACGTCAAGGTATTCTGCGGCAACTCCAATCCCCATCTCGCGGCGGATATCTGCAAATTTATGGGGACCAAACTGGGCGAGTCGGAGGTGGGTACCTTTTCCGACGGCGAGATTTTTGTCTCTCTGTATGAGACGGTCCGAGGCAGCGACGTGTTCGTGGTCCAGTCCACCTCTTCCCCCGTCAACAGCAATCTCATGGAGCTGCTCATTATGATCGACGCGCTCAAGCGCGCCTCCGCCGGACGCATCACCGCCGTGATGCCCTACTACGGCTATGCCCGGCAGGACCGCAAGGCCAAGGCCCGGGACCCCATCACCGCGAAGCTGGTGGCCAACATGCTCACCGCCGCCGGCGCGGACCGTGTGCTGACCATGGATTTGCACGCCTCTCAGATTCAGGGCTTTTTCGATATTCCCGTGGACAATCTGGCGGGCAATCCCATTTTCGTGGATTATTACGCCAAGAAGTTCGGCGCAAACTGCGAGAACATGATGGTGGTGTCTCCCGACGTTGGCAGCGTGGCCCGGGCACGGGCCTTTGCCCAGAAGCTGCATATGAATCTGGCGATTGTGGATAAGCGCCGCCAGAAGGCCAACAGCTGCGAAGTGATGAACGTCATCGGCGACGTCCGGGGTATGGACTGCATTATTTACGACGACATGGTGGATACCGGCGGGTCTTTGTGCAACGCCGCGCAGGCGCTGATCGACGTGGGCGGCGCGAAGAGCGTGTGCGCCTGCGCCACCCACGGCGTTCTCTCCGGCCCCGCCATTGAGCGCATCAATAACAGCGTCATCTCTGAGGTGGCCCTGCTTGATACCATCGCTCCCATCGACGCGGGCAAGTCCGAGCGGATCAAGTATCTTCCCGTAGCGCCTCTGTTTGCCGAGGCCATCGAGCGTATCTATCAGGAAGTTTCCATCTCCAAGCTGTTCCGCTGAGGAGAGCCCCGGCGAAACTGAATCCACAGGGCGGGGAGAGGTTCTTCCCGCCTTGTGTGTATTGAAGCTACCCAAAGTCCCCTTCCTTTTTTCACTTTTAGGATGGCGGACTTACGGAAAGAAGCACGCCGAATCCCCGCGGCCCGCTTTGGTGAGCGGCGAAAAACAGACGGATGGCCCCAAGCGGGGGTAAATTCTAATGCAAAGGGAAATAAAGCCATGTTGTTTGGAAACAAATCCTCCGGGGCGGAGTGGATTTTGGCCGGTCTTGGAAATCCCGGCGAAAAATACGCCAAGACCCGGCACAATATGGGCTTTCTCACCGTGGACCTGCTGGCAGAGAAGCAGGGGGTTAAGCTGAACAAGGTGAAGTTTAAGTCCGCATACAATATTCTGCACTTTGGCGGGGCGCGGGTTCTGGTGATGAAGCCCCAGACCTTTATGAACCTCTCCGGCGAAGCCGTGGGCGAGGCCGCCCGGTTCTATAAAATCCCCCCCGAGCGGGTGCTGGTGATTTACGACGACGTGTCTTTGCCCGTTGGAAAACTGCGGGTGCGTCCCTCCGGCTCTGCCGGCGGACACAACGGTATCAAGAGCATCATCTCTCACCTTGGCACCGATCAGTTTCCCCGTGTAAAAATCGGCGTTGGCGACCCCGGCGGAACCGCCGGGGAGCGGGACATGATCGACTGGGTGATCGGCGTCCCCTCTCAGGCCGAGCGGAAGGTTCTGCTGGAAGTATTCGGTCGGGCTATTGACGCGGCGGAATGCATCATCGGGCAGGGAGACTGCCAAAAGGCCATGAATCTCTATAACTGAAAGCCGGAGCGTCAAGCCCAATCTTGCGCCGCAGGCGCGTCAAAAAGGAACGTGTATGGAACAACTCCTGAAAAAACTGAATGAGCTTCCGGAGCTGCGGGAGGCCGTGGCCAGCCTTGAAAGCGGCAGAAGCCCCTTGGCCGTCTCCGGCCTTCAAAACGCGCACCGCGCCCTTGTGGGCGCGGCCATTTCCGCGCCTATGGACCGCCCCGCCGTCTTTTTATGCGGCGACGAGCAAGAGGTCCGGCGGCTGGCGGGGGATTTGCGCGCCATAACAGGAGCGGAGCCGGTGGTTCTGCTTGGCCGGGAGTGGCAGTTCCGGGCGGGGGCGGTGGCTTCCCGCGCGTGGGAGCAAAATCGGCTTGCCGCGCTGTACGCCCTGACCCGCGGGCACGTTTCCGTCTGCATTGCCACGGTAGACGCCCTGATGGCCCGGACCCAGCCGAAAAAGCTGCTGTCCTCCGCCACGCGGACCCTGAAGGTGGGCGGACGGCTGGATTTAAACAAACTTTCCGAGGAACTGACCGCCGCAGGCTACGCCCGCTGTGAGCAGGTGGAGGGCGTGGGACAGTTTGCCGTCCGGGGTGGGATTCTGGATGTGTTCTCCCCCCTGATGGACCAGCCGGTACGCTGTGAGCTGTTCGACGACGAGATTGACTCCATGGGTCTGTTCGACCCCGCAAGTCAGCGGCGGGTGAAAAACGTGAAATCCGCCCTGCTGCTTCCCGCCGCCGAGGTACTGCCCCATCAGGCAAACGGCGGAATCGAAGGTCTTGCCGTCTCTCTTGAAAAGGAGGCGGAAAAGCTGGAGAAAAAGGACCCGTCCTCCCCCGCCGCGTCGTCTTTGCGGATGGATGCGGCCCGTCTGCGGGACGGGGCCTCTTTAAGCGGCGCGGACCGATATCTTGCCGCCGTGTACCCCGAACCTGCCTGGGGGCTAGACTACCTCCCTCCGGACTCGTTGATCTTTTTCAGCGAGACGGCCCGTGTGGAGGAACGGGTGAAGGGATTTGTGTTGCAGGCGAAGCAGGATACGGAAGCTTTGATGGAGGCGGGCGTTCTGGCGGGGGCGTTCTCCCGTCTCAACATGACCGCCGAGGAGTTGTTTTCCCGCCTTTCGGATTTTCCCTGCGTGATGGAGACGGCGCTGCCCACCTCCCGCTATCCCATTCCCCCCAAGGTGCTGATCAACCTCACCACAAAGCAGCTTCCCTCCTACGGCGGAAGCCTTGAAACCGCAGCCGAGGACTTAAATCACTACCGGGCGGCGCAGTACGGCGTTTTGATTCTCTGCGGCGGCGAGGCCCGGGCAAAGAATTTACTGCGGCTGCTGGAGGACCGAAGCATTCCCGCCGCGCTGGACCTGCGCAACGCCGCCATGCCGGCCCCGGGCGAGGTGCGCCTGACTTCCGGAACGCTGAACGCGGGCAGCGAGTGGCCCCAGCTTCGCCTCGCGGTGCTGACGGAGGGGCAGCTCGCCCCCGCCGCCCAGAAGCGGCGCAAGCTGAAGCAGGACTCTGGACGGCAGAAGCTTCAGTCCTTTACGGACCTCTCTCCCGGTGATCTGGTGGTTCACGCCCAGCACGGCGTGGGCCGGTTCTCGGGCATCCGGAGGATGCCCGTAGACGGCGTGGAAAAGGACTATATCAAAATCGACTACGCCGCCGGAGACTGCCTGTACGTACCGGTGACGGCGCTGGATCAGGTGAGCAAGTACATCGGCGGCGGCGAGGACGACGGACGCGCCCGGCTGAACAAGCTGGGCGGAACGGAGTGGGCCCGATCCAAATCCAAAGCTAAAGCGGCGGCAAAGGATCTTGCCAAGGGCCTGATCGCCCTATACGCCGCGCGGCAAAAGCAGCCCGGCTTCGCCTTTTCGCCCGATTCCCCGTGGCAGCAGGAATTTGAGGACGCATTTCCCTATCCGGAAACGGACGACCAGCTTCGGGCCATTGAGGAGATCAAGGCAGACATGGAGCGGCCCCGGCCCATGGAGCGGCTGCTGTGCGGCGACGTGGGCTATGGCAAGACAGAGGTGGCTTTGCGAGGCGTGATGAAATGCGTGCTGGACGGAAAACAGGCGGCGATTCTGGTGCCCACCACCATTCTGGCCCAGCAGCACTATGCCACTGCCATGAGCCGCTTTGCGGGCTTTCCCGTCAGTGTGGAGGTCCTGTCCCGGTTTACCTCCCCCAAGGAACAAAAGCGCATTCTAGAGGCCGCCCGCACCGGCGGCGTGGATGTGCTGATTGGCACCCACAAGCTGCTGCAAAAGTCCATGCAGTTTAAAAATCTGGGGCTTCTGGTAATTGATGAGGAGCAGCGCTTCGGCGTGACCCATAAGGAGCGGCTGCGGGAGCTTGCCCAGCAGGTGGACACCCTCACCCTCTCCGCCACCCCCATTCCCCGGACGCTGAACATGGCCCTGTCGGGCCTGCGGGATATGAGCACCATTGAGGAACCGCCCGCCGACCGCCAGCCGGTGCAGACCTATGTGCTGGAGCACGACTGGCAGATCGTGACGGATGCCATCCGCCGGGAGCTGAGCCGGGGCGGGCAGGTCTACTACCTCCACAACCGGGTGGACTCCATTTCCACCACCGCCGGGCGGCTGCAAAAGCTTTTGGGGCCGGAGGTCCGCATTGCCGTGGGCCACGGGAAAATGTCAGAGCGTGAGCTGTCCGATGTGATGCGCCAGATGGTGGACGGCGAAGCGGACATGCTGGTGTGCACCACCATCATCGAAACAGGCATTGATATCTCAAACGTGAATACACTGGTGATTGAGGACGCGGACCGGATGGGACTTGCCCAGCTCCACCAGCTTCGCGGACGCATTGGCCGCAGCACCCGGCGGGCCTATGCATACCTCACCTACCGCCAGGGCAAAATTTTGCAGGAGACGGCAGAAAAGCGCCTTGGCGCCATCCGGGAATACGTGGAGTTCGGCTCCGGGTTTAAAATCGCCATGCGGGATTTGGAAATCCGGGGCGCGGGCAATTTGCTGGGGCCGGAGCAGTCCGGGTACATGATGAGCGTTGGCTACGACATGTATCTCAAGCTTTTGGAGGAGGCGGTGCTGGAGGAGCAGGGCGTGCAGCCTGTCCGCGCGGCGGAATGTTCTGCCGACTTGACGGTGAACGCCCACCTGCCGGAACGGTATGTCCCCTCGGCGGAGCAGCGGATGGATTTGTACCGCCGCATCGCCGCAATCCGCACGCCGGAGGATTCCGGCGAACTCTTGGACGAACTGATGGACCGCTACGGCGACCCGCCAAAGCCCGTGCTGGCACTTCTGGACGTGGCGCTGCTGCGAGCGGCGGCGCAGTCCGCCGGAGTCACGGATTTGAGCCAGAAGGGCGAACGGCTGCGGCTGGAGCTGGGGGTATTCCATCCGGAAGCACTGGCGGCGGTATGCGCCCTGCCGAAGTACCGGCGGCTTTTAACCTTAAGCGCCGGGGACATCCCCATGCTGACCCTGCAATTGCGCCCAGGCGCGGACGTGCTGGAAACAGCGTCCGCGCTGGTGGAGGACCTGCGCCTTGCGGCGGAGGATACGAAAGAAAAGGAGAACGGCTATGTCTGAGGAAAAGGACCGGAAGGAGCTGCCTGAAAAGGTGGAAAAGTCCGAAGCGGCAGAGAAGCCCACTATGACGGAAAAGCCCGAAAAGGCGAAAAAGCGGACGAAGCCCGTCAACGAGCGCGGCAGAACTCCCTTTGGCAGATTTCTGCGCAACTATGGATACTTGTTCATCACCGTATTTGTGATGCTGGCGCTGTTCCGGGGGATTTTCCTTTTGGGCTTTGTCACCAGCGGGTCCATGGAAACCACCCTGCCCACCCACTCCGTGTTTCTGAGCTGGCATTTGAGCTATGCGTTGGGTGACCCTGCGCCTGAACGGGGGGATATTGTTCTCTTTGACAGCGACGAGCTGGGCCAGACGCTGGTGAAGCGGGTGGTGGGCCTGCCGGGGGAAACCGTCTCCTTTTATGACGGCAATGTGCTGATTGACGGCACAGAACTGGAAGAGCGTTATCTTCCCGTAAAGGGGATCACCTATTCCCGCGGGGAAACCGACAGCTTCACCGTGCCGGAGGGCTGCGTTTTCCTGCTGGGCGACCATCGGGATGACTCTTTGGACAGCCGCTTCTGGCAGGACCCCTTTGTTCCCGCATCCAATATTCGCGCCCGGGCGCTGGCCGTCGTCTCCCTGTGGCCGGGCAATACGTGGCTCGGCGTGCGCCGGGTGGGCTAAGTGCGCCCGCCTGCTCCGCCGGGAGGAAGGAGCAGGCATATGAAACGGGCGTTTGCGGCCCTGCTTGCGGTGATGACACTGCTGAGCGGCTGCGGCAAAAAAGCGGAGGAACCGGCGGGCCTTTATTATGAGGCGTCAGGCATTGCGCCGGAGGCGGTGCTTTTGACCGTGGACGGCCGGGAGGTCCCGGCGGCGCGGTATTTCTACTGGCTGACCGCCGACTGCGACTATCTGGCGGAGCAGGCGGGCGGCGAGCCGGACTGGTCCGCCGACGCGGGCGGGCAGACCTTGGACGACTATGTGAAGCGGCAGGCACTGGAGGCCACAGTGTTTTACGACACAGTGGAGGCTTTGGCACAGACCCAGGGCTGCGTGCTGACGGCGGAAAATCTTGCCGCAATGGATTCGGACTGGGCCGCGCAGGCCGCGGAATACGGCGGTGAGGACGCGTATCTGGATATTCTGACGCAAATGGGCCTTGACCGGGCAGGCGCACAGCTTCTGACCGCCGACTATTATCTTTATGAGCAGCTCCGGGCCCTGTCTCTGGCGGGAGAAAACGAGCTGTCTCCCGCCGACGGAGTCGTCAGCAGCTTTGCCGCGTCCGCCGGGGTTTACTCTGCCGACGTGCTGGTATTCCCCAACGCGGATTTGGCGGCTGCCGCCCTGTCCGACTTAGAACAGGACCCTGACAAGGACCCGGCGACGCTGAAGGACGGGGTATACTCCACCGTCACCGCCGCCGTGGGCGACGGGACGCTGCCCTCGGCCGCCGAGCAGGCACTGAAGGGGCTGGAGCAGGGCCGGTGGAGCAACCCTGTGGAGACGGAGGGCGGCGTGTATCTGCTGCGGCTCTTGCCCACGGATATGGATGCGGCGGCAGGTCTTTGGTTTGATTTTCATATTCAGTCTCTGGCAGCGGGGACGCAGGTGGTTTCGGCGAAAGAATATGAGGACTTCACCGCCGCTTCGTTTTATAAAAATCTCAGTGCAGCAAGGACCGCTAAGAGCTGAACGCCGGGTTTCCCGGCGAATAAAACAGAATAATTTTTTGAAATCTCTTCCATTTTCGTCACCTTGACGAAAATGGAAGAGATTTTGTCAAAAGTTTAACAAATATTTTGAAAGTGCCTCTTTTACCATTGACGGACAGGCAAATCTTCTCTATAATAAAGTCAACAGCAGTTAGGAGTGGGCTCTTCGGAAGGGTCCTGACGGAGATGTCAGGGCTATCCGGCGCGCCCCTCCGCCGCCGCGTTTCCGGGGAATTTCCCTATGTCCAAAGCGGCTTTTGCCGCGCAAGAATTTATTTGAAAAATGGAGGAACATCATGAAAGAACTTTATGTCGTGAATTGCTGCCGTACAGCCATCGGTTCTTTTGGCGGAGCCTTGAAGGGCGTTCCCGCCGCCGACCTTGGAGCCATCGTGGTTAAGGAAGCCCTAAACCGCGCAGGCGTAAAGCCCGAGCAGGTGGATGAGGTCATGTTCGGCTGCATCCTTACCGCAGGCCTGGGCCAGAACGTGGCCCGGCAGGTAGCCGTCAAGTCCGGCATTCCCTATGCCGTTCCCGCCTACACCGTGGGCATGGTCTGCGGCTCCGGTATGAAGTCTGTCATCGAGGGTGCACGCTCCATTTTGGCCGGCGACTCCGACGTGGTGGTCTGCGGCGGCACGGAGAACATGTCCGCTGCTCCCTACGTGGCTCCCGATGCCCGCTGGGGCGCCCGCATGGGCGACAAGAAGCTGGTGGACTCCATGATCAAGGACGGCCTGTGGGACGCATACAACAACTACCACATGGGCACCACCGCTGAGAACATCTGCGACGTGTGGGGCATTACCCGCAAGGAGCAGGACGAGTTTTCCGTCTCCTCCCAGCAGAAGTGCGAAGCCGCGCAGGCCGCCGGCAAGTTCGACGACGAGATTGTCGCCGTCCCCGTGAAGGTCAAGAAGGACTTTGTGGACTTCAAGAAGGACGAATTCCCCCGCGCCGGCACCACCATGGAGGGCGTGGTGAAGATGAAGGGCGCCTTCCCCGTGGGGCCCGAGTCCCCCAATCCCCAGGTGGTACATACCTTTGAGCTGACCGGCGCGCAGGAAACCGACGACAAGGGCACTCCCCGCGTCACCGCCGCTTCCGCCTCCGGCATCAACGACGGCGCGGCCGCCATCGTGTTGGCCTCCGGCGAGGCTGTGAAGAAATACGGCCTGAAGCCCATGGCCAAGCTCATTGGCTGGGGTCAGGGCGGCGTGGATCCCAAGATCATGGGCGTGGGCCCCGTCCCCGCTTCCCGTCAGGCCATGGAAAAGGCCGGCGTTTCCATCGAGGACATTGATCTGGTTGAGGCCAACGAGGCTTTCGCCGCCCAGTCCATCGCCGTGGCGCGCGAGCTGAAGTTTGACATGAGCAAGGTCAACGTCAACGGCGGCGCCATCTCTCTGGGCCACCCCGTGGGCGCTTCCGGCGCGCGGATCATCGTCACTCTGCTCCACGAGATGAAGAAGCGGGACGACGCGAAGAAGGGCCTTGCCACCCTGTGCATCGGCGGCGGCATGGGCGTTGCCACCATCTTCGAGAAGTGCTGATTTTTTAAGCTGAGGCGTTTACATCAAGCAGGGCTGCGGCGATACGCCGCAGCCCTGCTCTTTTTGCGTCTGCCTTTCCAGCTTTGCCGCCATGAACTATTCTCACTTGGCGGTAAGTTCCGTGGGTGCTTTAGGTAAAGCTTCGGAAGCGGACGCGGGGCCGTCTGCGGAAATCGGGCCTAATGGAAAGGTTGGACCACGGCAAGCGCCGTCCGCATGTTGTCTGGGCGGTAGCCATTGCCACGTCACTCCGCGAAAATCTCCGCCAGAAGCGCCATGGCCTGCGGTAGATGGTCTCGCTCCAACCCCGCATAATTTACCACCAGCGTGTGGTCAAATTCCGCCTTTCGCCGCTGGCTGTATTCCGATAAAAAGCCCAGCCGCACGCCCATCGCCCGGGCCCTTGCGTCCAGTTCTTGGTCGCTCCGGTTTGTATCCAGCCGCAGTAAAAAGTGAAGCCCCGCCCCCTGCTCCGCAATGTGGACCCGACCAGCAAAAGGACTGCGCCGGAATGCCTCCAGCACTGCGGCACGGCGGGAGCGGTACTCCGTCCGCATCCGGGCGAGGTGCCGTTCGTAGTACCCCTGCTCCAAAAACCGGGCCAGCACAAACTGCTCTGTCGCCGGAACTGTGCAGGCGTAAAACCCCAGCTTTTGGCGGTACTGCTCCAAAAGTCTTGGCGGCAGCACCGCAAACCCCATCCGCATGGACGGGGCGATGGTCTGAGAAAAAGTGTTCAGGTACGCCACCCGGCCCCCACCGTCAATGCTTTGCAGAGGCGGAATGGGTCGCCCGGTAAAGCGCAGCTCGCTGTCATAGTCGTCCTCAATAATTACGCCGTCCTTCTCCTCCGCCCAGTGCAGCAGCTCCTGCCGCCGCCGGATGGGCGTTACCAACCCGGTGGGGTACTGGTGCGCCGGGGACAGATGTGCCGCCCGTGCGCCGGAGGTCCACAGGGCGGCAGGGTTCATTCCCTCTCCGTCCAGCGGCAGCGGGACGCAACGCACGCCGCTGTTTTCATATACCTGCCGAATTTTTTGATAGCCCGGGTCCTCCACCGCCAGCACCGCGTCCCGGCCCAGAAGCTGGGCCAGCAGGATGTAAAGATACTCCGCCCCCGCGCCCACTACGATCTGCTCCGGCGCGGCATGCAGGCCCCGATAGTCCCGCAAGTCTGTGCAGATGGCCCTCCGCAGGGCCAGAAGCCCCTGATTGGGCAGGGGCGAGAGAATCGCCGCCCCTTCCTCCGCCAGCACCTGACGCGTCAATCGTGCCCACGCCGCCAGCGGAAACCGGGCAGCGTCTACCCGGTTTGTTTTCAGGTCCAACTTCCATTCCGACTCCGGCGGCATGTCCGCCCTAGGAACATCCTCTGTGGTCGGCTGCGCCGGAAGCGCGCCCCGCACGGTACTCCGGGCTACCTGCACCACAAAAAAACCGCTGCGCGGTCGGGCGCAGACATAGCCCTCCGCTTCAAGCTGCTGGTATGCCCCCTCCACCGTGATAATCGACACACCCAGATGCGCCGCCAGCGCCCGCTTGGAGGGAAGCTTCTCCCCCACAGCCAGCGCACCTGAAAGGATGTCCTCCCGAATACGGCGATAAAGATATTCATACAGCGTCAGGCCGCCCCGGTCCTCCATCGAATAGGTCAGCATTGACTTTTCCTCCATCTGAACTTATCGAAATTTTAAAATGTGGGTATTTTAATCATACCATACACCAGCTATAATCAGCTCAATTGATACCGGAGGGAGTCAGAGAATATGGAAAACGGGTTTGGAACGGAGCATTTTCCCGCCGTGGACAGACGTGTCCGCAGCATTGTCACCGCCGCGCTTTTGGCCGCGCTGGCCTGCGCCGCCACCATGGTCATCCGCATCCCCTCTCCCACGGGGGGCTATCTGAATCTGGGCGACACGGTGGTTCTGCTGGGGGCCTTTTTGCTGGGTCCGTGGGCAGGTGCGCTGGCAGGGGGCATCGGCTCCGCCATGGCCGACGCGCTGTCCGGCTACATGGTCTACGTTCCCGCCACGCTGGTAATCAAATCCGTGGTGGCTTTGACCTCCGGGTTTTTGTATCGCTCTTTGCGAAACCGCACCGGTGGCATGATTTTCGCTGCCCTCGGGGGAGAGATTCCCATGGTGGCGGGCTACTGGCTGTTCGACGCGCTGCTGCTGCAAAGCTGGGTCGGCGCTGTCGCAGGAATCCTCGGCAATTTGGTGCAGGCGGGCTTTGGCGTTGCAGTCTCCGTTTTTCTGGCGGCGGCGCTGCGGAAAAGCGGCTTTGTGCGAAGCAGGTTCCCAAATCTCTAAGCCCCACCACGGTTCAGTCGTGGGCGCGGCAAAAGGGCGGCATCCGATAGCAAGCGCAAGCAGTAAAAATCAAAACAGGCGCGGAACAGATATCATCTGTTCCGCGCCTTTGCTTTGGAGGCAGTGTACAGTGCAATTCTCTTAATACTTCAATTTTTTGTTCATATTATTAGACGAATGCTCTTGCGCCTTTTAATTTCGTGTGATATCTTATTATCTAGCTAAAGCATTAGCGCGTTACCATTTATTCCAATACATTTTAACCACATCATCTTTGCGGGGAGGAAATTGATCATGGTCCAGCCATCGGAAATTCAGGCGGCGGTCCGCGCAGACGCGGAGGACGCACAGCAGCTTGTCAGGCAGCTTTTTGACTACGCAGAGCTTCCCTACCATGAGGTGCAGTCCAGCGCAGCCATGGCGAAGCTGCTGGAGCGGGCAGGCTTTGAAGTGGAGTATCCCTTTTTTCAAGAGAAGCTGGGATATGGCACGGCCTATCGCGCCACGCTGAAAAACGGCGAGGGCCCAAAGGTGGCCTTTTTGGCAGAGTACGATGCTTTACCAGTCATTGGCCACGGCTGTGGCCATAATCTCCATGGTCCCCTTTCCGTGCTGGCGGGTCTTGCCATGGTGCGGCTGAAGGACAGCTTTTCCGGCACGGTGCAGGTGATCGGCACCCCGGCAGAGGAGGAAAACGGGGCAAAAATTCCTATGGCCACGGACGGTGTATTCGACGATCTGGACCTGGCGGTGATGATGCATAGCTTCAGTGGCGGCGTGTCCTGCCCGGATATGGACGTTTTAAGCCTGCGGTGCTATGTGGCGGAGTTTTACGGACGGGAAGCCCACGCGGTCGCCGGTCCCTGGGCAGGCGCCAGCGCTCTGGCAGCGGCACGGAAGTTTTTGGATTTGGTGGACGCCCGGCGGGAGAGTTTTACCCGGGACGTGCGGTTCAATGCCGTTTTGCTGGAAGGGGGCAGCTTTCCCAACACCATCCCCGGCTACGCGAAAATCCGGCTGGAGTTCCGCACAGACTCCCGGGGCAAGCTGGCGGAGATGGATCGCATTGTCCGCCGCTGCGCCGAGGGCGCGGCCATGGCTATGGACTGCACTGTCACCTTCACCCCCGGCCTTCTGGACTTTGACGACATGGTGCGGGTGAACGCGCTTGAAGCAGAGACGGCCCGTCTGCTTGCGGAGAACGGGGAAACCGTGGGAGAGATTCTCCCCCCCTCCGGGTCTTCGGACCTTGGCAACGTTAGCTACCGCTGTCCCTCTATCCAGCCCCTCATTTCCATTACAGACGAGCCCCTTGCCCTCCATACAGAGAAAATGCGGGACGCAACGCTCCTGCCCGCCGCCCACCGGGCCATGGAGCGGGGTGCCTGCACACTGGCGGGGCTTGCCCTGCGGGTCTTAAACGACGAAGCATTCCGCACCGCCGTGCGCAGCGACTTTCAGCAGGCGCTGAAGCAAAAGGGCTGAACATGATTTGGGAGAAGGAGAATTGATTTATGGGAGAGACACTGGTAAAAAAGAAGCGGCGGCTGGAAATGCCCCACATTTACGTACTGCTGATGAGCATTATCGCCATCTGCACAATTCTTACATGGATTCTTCCCGCCGGGGAATTTGAACGGAACGGCAAACTGATCCTCGCCGGAACCTATCACGCGGTGGAAAGCTCTCCCGTGGGGCTGTTTGAAATGCTTCGCTGCGTGTACAACGGCTTTGTTGACGCGGGCGGCGTGCTGTTTTTTGTGTTTATCGCTTATGCCTCCATCGGCTTGATTATTTCCACCGGCGCATTTAACGGACTGGTGGCTGGGTTGCTGCGGATTCTGAAAGGCAAGCTGCGGGCGCTGATCATCCCCATTTTTATCACGCTGATCGGCTTTGCATCTTCCACTATTGGGGTGTTTGAGGAGATGTTCCCCTTTATCCCCATTTTCGTCGGCATTGCTTTGGCTATGGGATACGACGCCATCGTGGGGCTTGCCATTGTGGCTCTTGGCACGGGGCTGGGCTATTCCGGCGCGTTTATGAATCCTTTTACCGTGGGCACAGCCCAGAGTATTGCGGGCTTGCAGGTGATGTCGGGCTGGGACTTCCGTATTTTCTGCCACCTTTCCATGATTGTGGTTGCCTCAATCTACACAGTGCGTTATGCTCTGAAAATTCAGGCAGACCCAACCAAAAGTTTGATGTACGGCGCATCCGGCGGCATTCAAGCGGATAAGAACGTGGAAAGCCACGCCTTCGGTCTGCGGGAAAAGCTGGTGCTGCTGGTGCTGCTTGCGGGCATCGTGGTTATTGTCATCGGAACCAAGGACTACGGCTGGTATTTTGAAGAGCTGGCCGCTGTGTTTTTGCTGATGGGCCTCATCAGCGCCGCCATCATGGGCTGGTCCCCCAACAAAATCGCCGACCTGATTGCCAAGAGCTTTACGGACATTGCCATGGCCTGCATGATGATCGGCCTTGCCCGTGGCATTTTGATGGTCCTTCAGGCGGGCAACATTATCGACACCGTGGTGTACGGCATGTCCATACCCCTGTCCTACCTGCCCCGGTGGCTGGCCGGAGAAGCCATGCTGTTAGTCCAGACCCTTTTGAACTTTGTGATTCCCTCCGGCTCCGGCCAGGCGGTGGTCAGCATGCCCATCATGGCCCCCCTGTCCGATCTTCTGAATATTCCCCGACAGGTGGCAGTGCTGGCCTTCCAATTTGGCGATGGCCTGTCCAACATCCTCTGGCCCACCGCTTCAGCCCCCATTGTATGCGGCATTGCAGGTGTAAAGGTGGAAAAATGGTGGAAATGGTTTGTCCCCCTGTTCGGGCTGCTGCTGCTGACCCAAATGGCACTGGTGGCCATTGCCCTTGCAATCAACTTTTCCTGAGAGAACGCAATGCTCAGCGTAAACGCACCCGGGAGCCTGCCTTTTAGCAGACTCCCGGGAGTAAATTTATTTTACGTGGTATCCTTCGCTCCCTGAGGAAGGACCTTTACATCCCGTACATTGATATCGGTATATACAACACTGTCAAAATGATATTGGTCGCCCAGTAAATTTCCCCGCACCTGCGAGTCAAAGTTCATATGGATTTCTACGGGTACCCACAACTGCGAATTTGCATCCCGAAAGGTTGCGCGGACAATCCCGTTTCGTCTGACTTTTTCAAAAAGCCCCGGCGGAACATAGCTGGCGGATGCCGGGAGAAACGTATCGTCCTGAAACAGCATTGCTCTGGGCGCACCTTCATAATTTACAATTTGAAGCAAATTGTCTTCAATCTCTGTGGTCACGGGAAAAATTGATCTTCCATAGTATTCGTTTGTGATACCGTCATAAATGTCTATACGCGGTGCTGCGACCCTGTCAAACACGGGCATACACTCCTTTCATAACCCAGTGTATTCAATAAGCACCCGTTTGATATCCTCCACACGAGACAGACGCCGCCCGAAAATTTGCCCGGAGCGGTAAATTTTTATCCGATGCGTTTGTTTGCCCTCAATACGGGATTGTTCAGCCTCTTCTTCAGCCCACCTGCGTAAGTACGGCCTCCGGGTGCGTTTTACTTGACAGCTTCCGGAATCCTGTGCCATAATAGAAGTTAGTTAAAACTAATCGCCAAAATGACGGGAGGAAACTACCATGGATGCTGTATTGTTCAAAGCGAAAGTCAAGGCGGGAAAGGAAGCCGTTGCCCGCGAATGGATTGATTTTTTAACGGCCAACAAGGAAAAGGGCGAGGAAACCCTTAAAAACGAGCGAGAGCACCTTGAGGTCTACTTTATGAGTGAAGAGGGCGGCATCAGCTATATTTACATGTTTGTTCTCGCCGATGATCTTCAATATGCGAATCAGGTCGCGGCACAAAGCGGCAACCCGTTGGACAAGAAACACTTTGAATATATGGCCGAGTGCATCGATGTGGAAAGCGCCGTGCAAATTGCACCAGAGCTGATTCTGGGCGATCTGTCCGTCTTTGGAGAAAGCTGATACGCCCTGACTAAAATTCCGGTGCGCCGGGGCGGCTTGCGCAGGCCCGCAAGGGCTGCCCCCAGGTCAATCCTTGCTCTTGAAATTACAGGCTGCCGCGCTTTTTATACTTTTCCAAGTCTTCGTTCCTTGTGGTGAACAAGGTTTTTCACATATGTTCTTCAAAATATGCATCCGGTTTCTCCACGGAACAGTTGAACATCGCCTTATGATGATGTATGATAGTAAAAAGATTTGAGACATATAAAAAGGGGGAATCACCATGCCGTGGACGCCGAATCTCTCCGTTGGGGTCAGGGAAATTGACGATCAGCACAAGCTTCTGTTTGAAAAAGCCGAGCTGCTTTTTGAAGCGGGAAAACGAAATCAGGCCAAAGAATACATAGGCGAGCTGCTGGAATTTCTGGACAGCTACACCAAAAAACATTTTGCCGATGAAGAGAGCTATATGCAGCGCATTCACTATCCGGGTTATGCGGAGCAAAAGGCCGCGCACACCGCTTTCATCGCCCAACTGCAAAAGCTGCGCAGCGATTACGCCGCCTCAGGAGGCAACATTCTGGTGATCATCAGCGCCAATCAAATCGTGGTGGACTGGCTGACAAAACACATCTCCAACATGGACAAAAAGATTGGCGAATTTGCAAAAACGCAGGGAAAATAAAATGTTAAACATCTGCCGTGCCGGAATTTGGGCACGGCAGATGTTTTATCCCTGTGCAAAGCAACCTATCCTCCACAGAAAGCCACAAGACAGCAGGCCAAAGGGCCTGCTGTCTTGTATAAGGAATTCGCCCACACCGCCCCGTGGGAAAATGAAAGAGAAGGTAAGCACGGCGGGGCAAAGGCGGGTTGGCGGACCCAAGGGGATTACGCTTCGTTATAGCTCTTTTCCAGACGGACATAGGTCCGGTAGCGGTCGTCCGCCTCTTGCTGCGCCTGGGCAAAGAGCATCTCGGCAGCCTCGGGATACTTCACCTTCAGCCCGGAATAGCGAACCTCCCCGTTCAGGAACTCACTGACAGGCACGGAGGGCTTTTTATAATCCAGAGAGAAGGGCTTCTCCTTGCTGTGGGAATCATAGCGATACAAGGGCCACAGACCGCAGTCCACTGCCTTTTTCATCTCGGCCTGCACATTGTTCATGCCGGCCTTGATGCCATGGTTGATGCAGGGAGCATAAGCGATAACAATGGAGGGGCCCTTATGGCTGACGGCCTCGTTGACGGCCTTCATCAGCTGGCCGGGGTTGGCGCCCATGGCAACAGAGGCCACATATACGTCGGGATAGGTCATCATGAGACGGCCCAAATCCTTTTTGGCAGTTCTCTTTCCGCCATCGGCAAACTTGGCGGAGGCGCCCACGGGCGTGGCCTTGGAGGACTGTCCTCCGGTGTTGGAATACACCTCGGTGTCCACCACAAACACGTTGATGTCCTCGCCGGAGGCCATCACATGGTCCAGACCGCCGTAGCCGATGTCATAGGCCCAGCCGTCGCCGCCGAAGAGCCAGACCGTTTTCTTGCCCAACTGGTCGCGGTGCAGCAGAATTTCCTCAGCCAGAGTCTTGGCTTCGCCGGAAAGCTCCGCACGTTCCAGCGCCGCGGCCAGTGCCCGGGCGTCGACATCATTGGTGTCCAGATCCTCAAACGAGGCAAGCCATGTCTTGCAGGCGGTTTCCACTTCGGAGCCGGACACAAGAGGAATCAGCGCTTCCACCTGCTGGCGGACATTGGCCCGGCGCTGCTTCACAGCCAGCACCATGCCAAGGCCGTTCTCCGCCTGATCCTCAAACAGCGTCCCGTAGAACGCGGGGCCGCGTCCCTCTTTGTTAACGGTATATGGCAGAGACGGGAACGCGCCCGCCCACGCCAGAGAGCAGCCAACGCCGTTGACCCAATAGGTCTTATCGCCGTAGAGCTGGGTAAGGAGCTTTGCATAGGGCGTTTCGCCGCAGCCCGCGCAGGCCCCGGAGAACTCCACCAAGGGCTGAGAGAACTGGCTGCCCTTCAGGGTCTTGCGGTTAAACACGCCGGGCTTTTCGGTCAGCGTCAGGGCGTAGTTCCAGTTGGTTTCATCATACATGCTGTCGTCCACGGGCTTCATGGTCAGGGCCTTGTCCTTGGCCAGGCACGAGGCGGCACAGCTTCCGCAGCCGGTGCAGTCCAGCGTGCTGACCTGCAAGCGGTATTTCAGCCCCGCAGCGCCCTTGGCGTCCACCATTTCAAACCCGGCGGGAGCGGCCTTTGCCTCTTCCTCGTCCACCAGATACGCCCGGATGGACGCGTGGGGACAGACAAAGGTGCACTGGTTGCACTGCAAGCATTTGTTGGGGTCCCAAGACGGCACGGCGGAAGCAATGCCCCGCTTGTCGTATTTGGAGGTACCCAGAGGATACGTGCCGTCCTGATAGGGCAGCAAGGCGGACACCGGCAGATCGTCGCCTCTCTGGCGGTTGCAGGGGATGACGATGTTCTTCACCACAGCGGGGAGATTTTCATCCACCGTGCGGTCATCCTTCGCCTGCGCCCACTCAGCGGGAACCGTCACCTTGACGGGACTGTTGATTCCCGCATCCACGGCGGCCAGATTCATGTTCACGACCTTTTCGCCCTTTTTGGCATAGGTCTTCTGGGCGGCCTCTTTCATGTAGCGGATGGCGTCATCCACCGGCATGACACGGGCAAGCTTAAAGAACGCAGACTGCAAAATCAGGTTGGCATGGTTTCCAAGACCCAGCTCCCGGGCAATCTTATTGGCGTCCACAATATAAAACTGCACATTGTGGTTTGCAATATAATTTTTCACGTCGCCGGGCAGCTTTTCGCTCAGCTCTTCCTCCGTCCACGCGGTGTTCAGCAGGAAAGTTCCGCCGTCCTTCACCTCGTGGATCATGTCATAGCTGTTGATATAGGACTGGGAGTGGCAGGCCAAAAAGTCCGCCGCCTTAATCAGATAGGTGGAACGGATGGGGTCTTTGGAGAAGCGCAGGTGGCTCTTGGTGATACCGTAGGACTTTTTGGAGTCGTATTCGAAATACGCCTGCGTATACATCCCCGCGTGGTCGCCGATAATCTTAGCGGAGTTTTTGTTTGCGCCCACGGTACCGTCGGAGCCAAGGCCCCAGAACTTGCAGGAAACCGTGTCCGCGGACTCGGTGATGAGCGGCTCGCGAACCTCGAGAGACAGGTTTGTCACATCGTCGTTCACGCCGATGGTAAACATGCGCTTGGGCGCGGCCTCGTTCATGTTGTCAAACACAGCCTTCATCTGGGCGGGGGTCACGTCCTTGGACGCAAGCCCGTACCGGCCGCCGAAAATCTCGGGGGCATCGCCGTCGTTGACATAGCTGGCGCACACGTCCAGATATACCGCCCCGGCAATGGCGCCCGGCTCCTTGGAACGATCCATGGCGGTGATTTTCTTCACCGTTTTGGGCAGGGCGTTCAGGAAATACTGCATATCGAAGGGGCGGAACAGGTGAATCTGAAGAAGGCCCACCTTTTCTCCGGTTTCGCACAGATGGTCCACAACCTCCTTGGCACACTCGCAGGCGGAGCCCATCATGACCATCACGCGCTCGGCGTCGGGCGCACCGTAGTAGTTAAAAATATGGTAATCCCGGCCAGTGATCTTGTTGATCTCCTGCATATAGCCCTCCACCACGGAGGGAATCTCGTCATACGTCCCGTTGTTGGCCTCCTGAGACTGGAAATACACGTCGGGGCCCTGCACAGTGGTGCGCTGAACGGGATGCTCGGGGTTCATGGCGATGCGGTGAAACTCCTCCAGAGCATCCTTGTCCATCAGGGCAGAAACACGGTCCAGATCAATCATCTCAATCTTCTGAATCTCGTGGCTGGTGCGGAAGCCGTCATGGAAGTGAATGAACGGGACCCGGGTCTTGACGGTGGCCAGATGGGCAATCGCCGCAAGGTCCATCACCTCCTGCACGCTGGACGAGGACATCATGGTCACGCCGGTGGTGCGGCAGGTCATCACGTCCTGATGGTCACCGAAGATGTTGTTTGCGTGCTGGGCCACAGAGCGGGCCGCCACGTGAAACACGGCGGGCATCCGGTGTCCGGCCATGATATACAGGTTGGGAATCATCAAAAGCAGGCCCTGGGACGAGGTGAAGGTGGTGGCTAAAGCGCCCGCCTCGGCCACGCCGTGCAGCGCACCGGCGGCGCCGCCCTCGGACTGCATCTCCACCAGCGTCACCCGCTGGCCGAACATATTCTTGCGTCCGGCGGCAGACCATTCGTCCACCTTTTCGGACATGGGAGAGGACGGCGTAATCGGGAATATCCCGGCCACATCCGTAAAGTGGTAAGCAACGGTGGCGCAGGCCTCGTTGCCGTCCATGGTTTTCATAATTTTTTTCTCAGACATCTATATTCCTCCTGGCATATCGTCTCCGGCGCAGAAGAATTCCGTGCCGGAAACGGAGCTGTTACATCTTAATAATCGCGCCCTGATCGGCGGAAGTAGCCGCCTTGGCATACAGACGCAGGTAGCCGTTGGGAATGTGCTTCTCAGGCAGCTTCCAGCTCTTGTAGCGCTCAGCAATCTCCTCGTCGGACACGTGAAGCTCCAGCTCGCCCGCGTCCACATCAATCAGAATCTCGTCGCCGTCCTGAACAATTGCAAGAGGACCGCCCTCCGCAGCTTCAGGAGAAATATGACCCACGAAGCAGCCGTTGTTGGTGCCGGAGAAGCGCCCGTCGGTAATCAGGGCGGCGGATTTGCTCAGGCCCACGCCGTACATATACTTCATGGCCTTGAACATCTCGCGCATGCCCGGTCCGCCCTTGGGGCCTTCATAGCGGATGACCACCACATCGCCGGCCTGAACCTTGCCGCCCAGAATGGCCTCCTCGGCCTCCTCTTCGCTGTTATAGCACTTGGCCTTGCCTACGAAGCGGTGCATGGAGGGATCAATGGCGCCGGGCTTGGTCACGGCGGTGTTGGGGCAGAGGTTGCCGTGAAGCACCGCCACGCCGCCGGTTTTGGAGAAGGGCTCCTCCACGGTCTTGATAATCGTGGAGTCCTCGGGATACTCATAGACGTATTCCGCCAGATTTTCCTTCAGGGTCTTTCCAGTGACCGTCATAACGGAGGTATCCAGAATGTCGCCCAGACGCTGAGAGACTCTGGGGATTCCGCCGGCCCGGAAGAAGGCTTCCATCTCCGGCTTGGCGGCGGGGTTGACCTTGGCAATCTGGGGAGTGGTCTTGCTCAGCTCCTCAAACTCTTCCACTACGTTCATGTCCAGCTCCGCTTCGTTGGCGATGGCGGACAGATGCAGCACGGCGTTGGTGGAGCCACAGGTAGCCATGGTCATCTTGATGCCGTTGCGAATCGCTTCGGGTGTTAAAATCTGGCGGGCGGTGATGCCCTTTTTGCACAAGTCCACAATGGTCCGGCCCGCCTCAAAAGAGCTGCGCAGACGGGCGGCATAGGCAGCGGGGATCAGGGCGCTGCCGGGCAGGGACATGCCCAGCGCCTCGGACACACAGCACATGGTGTTGGCTGTGCCGTAGAAAGAGCAGGAGCCGCAGCCCGGGCAGGCGGTGTTCTCCAGCGCGGCGTACTCGCCCTCAGAAAGCTTGTCAGCCTTCACCATACCCAAGGCCTCGGAAATGGAGGTCAGGTCGGATTTGCGTCCGTCAAACTCAATGCCGCCCAGCATGGGGCCGCCCACGCAGACGATGCAGGGAATGTCCAGCCGGGCCGCGGCCATCAGCATGGCAGGTACAATTTTGTCGCAGGAGGCCAGCAGCACCAGCCCGTCCAGCCGGTGGGCCTGGGCCATAATCTCCACGGAGTTGCAGATAATCTCCCGGGAGGGCAGAATATAGTGCATTCCCTCGTGACCCTGCGCCACGCCGTCACAGGCGGCGATGGTGCCAAATTCCACGGGCGTGCCCCCGCCTGCGTAAATGCCGTTCTTGGCGTATTCCGCCACCTTGTCCAAATTGTAATGTCCGGGCACCACAGTGTTCCATGTGTTGGCGATTCCAATGAGAGGCTTCCCTTCCTTCAGCTCGCTGTCCGTATACCCCATGGACTTAAACAGGGACCGCGCAAATGCGCTGTCCTCCTCACCTAAAATTGTTTTACTGCGAAATTCCATAAAAAATTTCCTCCTTAACCTTTAACGGTACGGGTTTATCTAACATCTGTTTTCAGAAGCAACAGTTTGCGTTTTTTTCGTCCCCCATTCTACACTGTCGTTTCTTGTTCTTAAAAACATTATATTGTTTGAGTCTTTGTCTGTCAATATCGTATGATGTTTATTCATACAAAATATCTCTGGAAGTTTTTACGCTTTATTGACAGGAGGAATCCTGTATCTTATAATATAATTAATAGTATTCTGCAATACAGAACATATAAAAGAGGTTGACTATGGCTACAACAAAGAACATTCAATCGGTGGAGCGCGCTTTTTCCATTCTGGAGTTATTTCAACAGACCGGTTGTTCGGAGCACAGCGTAAAGGAGATTTCCAATGCGCTGGAACTTAACAAAAGCACAACCTTCGGCCTGATCAATACGTTGACCAACTTGGGATATCTTCAGCAGAACCCGGAGAACCAGAAATACGCGCTTGGTCTAAAGCTGCTGAGCTTTTCCAACACGGTCAAGGTTCAGAATATCATCATCCGCTCCGTCCACGCATATCTGGAGCAGATCAATCTCAAGTACGGTGAAACCGCACACTGTGCGATAGAGCAAAACGACGGCGTGATTTACGTGGATAAGGTAGAAGCCACCGGCTCTATTTTTATCAGCACCCAGATCGGCACCCATAATGACCTGCACTGCACCGGCGTGGGGAAGTGTATCCTTGCCTACATGGATCCCGCCATGCAGGAACGGATTTTCTCCAGAAGCCTGAAAACCATGACGTATAACACCATTACAAACTCTGAGCAGCTTCGGGAGGAGATTCTCAAGGTCCGGGCAAGGGGCTATGCCGAGGATAATGAAGAAATCGCCATCGGCCTGTCCTGCGTTGCCATTCCGGTGTTTTCCGCTCCGGGAGTCGTGGCCTGCGCCATTAGTGTATCGGGTATGACTTCCCGCATCCGCATGGCCTGCGACAATGGGCTGGTGAATGAGCTGAAACGAACCGGCGCGGCGATTTCCAAAAAAGTGTTTGGGTATGTGCCGGAACTGCCGGAGGCCGAAGCCCTTAGCTGAAGCTGCATCAAGCTTCCAGGAGACTTTGGGAAAAAATTTGCCCGAAACGTTTGCCCCGTCATAAAGGTTAAGCAAAAAACGCCGCTACTCGCGGCGTTTTTTGCTGTTTCCGCGGAAATGAGTATGTACAGACCGGGTGGTTGTGCTATTCCCCACCGTGTGCTCTTTTCAAAAAGCAATTAAAGTTTTGCCGCTTGCAAACGCAATTTTTAGTAACAAGTCACGCCGCCGTCGATGGGAAGATTGACGCCGTTGAGAAAAGATGCCTCTTCACTTGCCAGATAAAGCACCGCGTTGGCCACGTCCTCCGGGGTGGTCAGCCGGCCAAGAGGGATTTCATCAATCCGAGCCTGCTTTTTTACCGGGTCTGCCATCAGGGCCGCCACAAAGGGCGTGTCAATGGTGGCGGGATGAATTGAATTACAACGGATGTTGTCCTTTGCGTAGCGGGCGGCCACGGATTTTGTCAGCAGCGTCACGGCGCCCTTGGTGGCAGTATAGGCCTCGGGGGTATTCATGTGGCCGATCAGGCCGCAGATAGAATTTGTGTTGAGGATGACGCCGCCCCCCTGCCGCCGCATGATGGGAATGGCATACTTGGTGGCAAGGAAGACGCTGGCGGTATTTACCTCCATCATCTGCATCCACTCATCCTTTGTCATTTCCTCAATGGTCTTGCGGATATTGATGCCGGCGTTGTTTACAATCACATCCAGCCGCCCGCTCTGCTCTACAATCCGTTCTGTCACTGCCTTCCAAGCCTCTTCACTGGCCACATCCATTCCGACGCCGTGGACGCGGCAGCCGGCGTTTGTCAGCTCCTTTGCCAGAGCTTCCGCCCGGTCTGCCGCCAAATCCAGCACCCAGACCTCCGCGCCGTTTTCGGCCAGAAGCTTTGTCTGCTCAGTGCCAATTGCACCTGCGCCGCCAGTAACGGCAATTACCTTGTCTTTCACATTCATATTCAGGTTTTCCTTTCCTGTCCCCAGGCTTAAGCTCGGGTTTCCTTATCCTGCCAAGCCTTCATGGGATTCTGAACGCCCATTTTTCCACCGCTGATCTCTATGCTGGTGCCGGTGATATAGCGGGCGTAGTCGGAAGACAGAAATGCCATAGCCCATGCTACGTCAATTGCTTCGCCAAAGGTTTGCAAAGCAATGGGGGAACGAAGCTGCTCACCCCGCTCCTCAATAAGAGCGTGGTTCATGTCCGTGTTAATCAGCCCCGGGATATACCCGTTTACCCGAATGCCGTAGGGGGCCAGCTCGGCGGCCAGCGTTTTGACCATGGAGCTAATGGCGGACTTGGTGGCGGCGTACACACCGCTGCCAACAGAGGGGAACAGGGAGGCAAAGGAAGAGGCCAGCAGCATCACGCCGCCCCGGGCCTTCATAAAACGATACCCAATGCGGGCGCCCAGATAGACGGATTTCAGATTGGTATCCACCGTCCGGTCCCACACCTCTTCGGTCGTGTCGATAATGCTGTACTGGGGGTAAACACCGGCGTTGCTGACCCAGACGTCAATGGGCCCCAACTCGGCCTCTGCGTGCGCGGCAAAACTTTCCAGAGGCGCAGCGTCGGAAACATCGCAGGTTTCGCCAAAGGCGGTGATGCCCTTGGAACGAAGACTCTCCAATGCCGCCTCCAGCTTCTTGGGATTTGTACCGCAGACGGCCACCTTGGCCCCAAGCGTGCCCACAAGCTCCGCGTAGGACAGGCCGATGCCCCCGGTGCCGCCGGTGACAAGGATCACCTTGTTGTCAAAGCGAATGTTCATGATCGTGTCCTTTCTGTTCTTTCAGGCTTTGCAGACAGACCGCAAAAGCCGTCTTTTAAAGCCGGGTGATTAGCCGAAGACACCCACGGCGTTCATAATCGCCACGGTGATCAGGCACACCACGGAAGACACGGCGCAGGGGATGGTCACGTACTTCACGGACTGCTGCGTGTTCAGGTGGAAGAACTGGCCCATCACCCAGAAGCCGGAGTTGTTGTAGTGGTTGCCCATCAGGCAGCCGCTGCCAATAGCCATCACAGCCGCCAAAGGAGCCAGACCCAGATCGGGCATCATGGGCAGCACAATCGCTGCGGCGGTCATGCCGGCAGTGGTCATGGAGCCAACGGCGACCATCATAATGGCGGCAATGGCCCAGGGCACCACAATGGTGGGAATGGGGCTGTTGCCAATCAGCGTAGACAAAGGCTCCAGAGCGGGAGAGTTTTTCAGCACGTTGCCGAAAGCGCCGCCCATGGCGGTGATCAGCAGCGGGGAGAGGCAGACCACCAGACCCCGGGCAACCCACTTGTCCAGCATGATTTCGTTAAACTTGATATTCGGCTCGTTGTAAGTGGTAGCATAAATGCCCCGCACCATGGTACGCTGGCGATAGCCCAGCCAAATAGAGTACACAAGACCCACGAACAGAGCAATGACCTTATTGCCCAAAACGGTGCAGAAGGTGTAGATGGCGCTGCCCTCGGTGGCGTACATCTGGGCAAAGGAAGAGGCGGAGATCAGCAGCACGGGCAGCAGCAGAGGGAGGAAGCCCAGAACTGTATTCGGAAGGCCGGGATCCTTAATCAGAATGTCGTCCACGCTGTCGGAATGCGTTTCCGACATGCCCCGGACAAATTCGGGGTTCGGCTCAATCCACTCCTTCGCTGTCCACTTGCGCAGCAGGAAATAAGGAACAAAAAAGCCCACCAGTGATACCACAACGCCCCACATAATGGTCATGCCAAGATCTGTCTTAAACATAATGGCGATGGCCAGAATGCCGGGGGTGGGGGGCACAAGAGCGTGTGTCAGGAACAGGCCCAGACCGGTGAAGGATGCCATGGTGGACATGGAGATGTGCTTACGTTTGGACAGCATGGACGCAATGGGGGCTGTCAGCACCATGGTGATGTCGCCAAAAACGGGGATGGACATGATGAAGGCCGTCAGAGCCGGAGCCAGCTCCATGTTCTTGCCCCGAAAGAGCTTGATAAAAAAGTTGGCAATGGATTTGGCTGCGCCGGTATCCTCAATGGCCATGGAAATAATGGCACCAAGAATAATGGTGATACCCACGCTGCCCAGCGTGTTGCCAAAGCCGCCGCTGATAAAATCAACTGTGCCGATCACACCATACCCAAGGGAGATGCCGGTGCCCAGAGCCGCTATGAACAGCGCCAGTACCGGGTGCATTTTCAGCTTCACAATCATCACTACCAGGGCAAGAATTGCGATCACCAAAATTAACAAGAACATTCCTGCGGACATAATCGTTTCTCTCCTTTTCTCATACCTGTGTTAATTTCATTGCTGGGAAAGTGCCTACGCCGGAACTATCACCCTCCTTAGCATAGCCAGCTATTCTCCGCTCACATCGTTCTTTTTTATCGCCTATTATTCTATAATGGAGAATTGTATAAATAATAGACCGGACGACATATTTTGTCAACATCTGACGAGTATTTTTATGCATAACGCCTCCATTTTAACTTAATTATAGTGCGTTCTAACAAAATAGTCAGTCCAGTTTGTTGTAACAAAGTCTCAAAAATTAAATAAATCAATAAATATTTCAAAATATATTCTATAATAAAGAATGATAAATTTAAAAAGCACCAGTTGCACACTTGTGTTATTGAAAATTTATCCACTTCAAACGCCGCCCGCAAAAATAATCTGTCCACAATTTGGGCGCAAACTTCAAAGAACAGAGCAGTTCATCCGCACCTTGCGCTGTAATTTTAAAAATTAGCCGGATTTGGGCTGTTTTTCTGCAAACCAGTGAAAAGGCCTTTGCCAATTAGGTGCAGATGGAAACGCTTAATTTTTTAAAAAGCACAAGCTTTCAGGAACATTAAAGCAAAATTAAGTAAAGTTCCCATCTTTGAAGCTGGCGTTTATATCCCTCCAATACCCTGAGATCATTTTGCGCTTTAATATTATTTTCAAGAGGAGAAATCAAAATGAATTTACGGGATGTTCCGAATTCGATTAACGGCGAATTTCAGGGAATAGTTATGATTATTCTCTGCTTGGACATAGTGGGAGTATTCATCCGCGTTCTCTGCCCATATTACTCCCGCACCGCGGGCTGCTGCTCAACAAAATAAGTCCGTTGAATTGCCAGCATCGGATTGTTTGTAATAACGCCATCCACCCCTAAAGCAATTGCTTTATCCAGCATCTGCTTTGTATTGACGGTCCACACATAAATCTTTTTTCCCGCCGAATGGGCAAGCTGAACAACAGTTGCATCCACACAGCTTTCTTTCAGGCTGATTGCATCGGCACATTGCAGCCGGAGAATGCAGCTTTTAAAATCGCAGCCCACATACACTGTTCTAATTTCAGGAGCATAGCTTTTCACTCGCTGAAGAATTCCGCAGTCACTGGAAGCGATCAGGCATCGGTTCTGCATGTCTGTTTCCAAAATCAAATCTACGACTCCCTTCTCATAGCCGCCTACCCTGCATGGTTTGAGTTCAATGTTCAGCATCAGGCTGCTGCCTTTCAGGACCCACAATACTTCCCGCAGCGTTGGAATTGTCTCCTGAGCGGACGAAAGTCCCCCACTCTTCTTTACTTTCAGACTGCGAAGTTCGTTATAGGTAACGTCGCAGAGTTCCCGGTCTACACCGGCAGTGCGCAGAAGATTATCGTCATGCATAATGATCAGGACCCCGTCCAATGTCTGACGCACGTCCAGTTCGACATAGTCTGCCCCTGCGTCTGCCGCACCCCGAAAGGCGGCCATTGTGTTTTCAGGAAAGCGAAAAGAGTCCCCCCGATGCGCCATAATTTCAACTTCACAGCTATTTGCTTTTTTCAGCGGCTGATATAACAATGAGCCGCACAGCCAGACAGCTAGAAAGGCGGCGGCAAAAAGACCCGCGCCCACTTTTCGGAAAATCCGCCGATTCATACTCACTTGGATGCCGCCTCCCTCCTCTGCCGATTTTATAGTTCGGCTTTTAAGAAGCTTCTGCATACACGTCACATTTATGCGGTTATAGGCTTATGAACGTCTTGGCGTTGCTTTTCAAAGCGCGCGAGTTTTCTCTGGTGCTGAGGAAGGAGGCAATCGGAAAGCGGCGCAGGGCGCCGTCAGCCTTCCACAGGACACTAAAAAAATATCGCCGCAGCTTTTGGCCACGGCGGAAAATATAGGGGAAATTTGAAGGAGGCAGACAAAGGCGGCGCAGCAAATGCTGC
>DKLF01000074.1:35706-49155 GCA_002455655.1 Oscillibacter sp. UBA6647
TGTGCCGTCCCAGTCGGAGTGAATGTCACCGTTCTGCTTGATGAGAATGTCGTACAAAATAGCGTAGGTCACGCCGCTGTGTGCGTCCTGCTCTACAATGGTGCTATAAGGGAGGGTCTTGTGGTAGGTTACCTCCAGACCACGGTAGTCAAAATGAAAACCGCAGCGCATCCGGCACCCCTCCAGTCCGGTGTAGATGGAAATTTTTTTCAAATCCTGTAAAATCTGGTCGCCCGTCTCCTCGTAAAGGTTGTCAGGCGTCGTGGCGGTGTAGTCGAACCGGAATTGGACAGAACTTCCGGGGATATTACTGAACCGGTCCAGATAGGGGATCAGAGCCCACGCAGGATAATCCTGATAGAGGACGCAGTTAATCCGAAAGGGAACCCCCAGTCTGGTCAGCAGTTGATCATTGGACTCCACCACATACTGCTGCATATGGCGAGAGACATTGATGCAGGTGATCTTATCCCGATTTCGCCGGGTAAACGTCACAACGTCCTCTTCGGACTGATACTCGGACACAGGAAGCGTGGTATTGATGTAGACCTTGTGGGTGGAGGGAATCTTATCAAGCATTTTCTGGAGAGAATCCAGATTGGCAAGGGGCTCTCCCCCCGTAAACACATAGTCGCAGTAGGGTGTGACGGCATTCATCCGCTCAATGCTCTCGCAGATTTTCTCAACAGAAAACCCGGTCGGATTTGCATATTCGCCCTTGTTGATGCAAAAGGGACAGTGGTTGCGGCAGTCATATGGGACAAAAATCGTGATCGTTGCCCCGCCCTCCCGCGTTTTATAAGGATAGTTCATAGTGATAGGCCTTTCAGAGTAATGCACACGCTTGGGCGCCATGGCTTGCCTGCGGTTTTTAGAAAAGCGCCTCACATGCCTCCCACAGCTTCTGGGTTCCTGATAAGTTCAAGTCATGAGCCAACAGTTCGATTCTCTCCTGATGCATGGCCTTTTCTGTGGCGAACGAGTAGAACGGCGCGGTGAAATCAATGGTATCCATCGCGTTCCCGTAAGCCGCGCCTGCAAGAGCGGCTGCGTTATGAAGCTTTTCCAGCGCGACAGGGCAGCCGTTTTCGGCAGCCTTTAGATTCTTCAGCACCGCTCTGACTGCCTCTCGTAACAATCCCTGGGTATATTCGCAGCACCCGTCGCCTGCAAATGCCCGAATTGACTGTGAGAGCGTGGAAAGTCCGCAGGCCTTGATTTGCGCCGGAGACAAGCTTTCGGTAAAGCGGGCGTCCGTCACCGAAAGTTCCGGCAGCAGCGCAAAGCTGTTGATGACGCAGACATTTCCGGAATCATTTTTTAACACGCAAAACGGCGAATTCTGTGCTCCGCTTCCAAACGAAGTGGCCACCAGCACCTGTTTCGCTTTGACACCGGTGCGAATGCGAGCGGGAGATTCCGCCGCTGCCGCCAGATCCATTTCCGGATTTTCATACAAAAGCCAGAGGGCCTTGGCAGCGCTCATCGCCCCGCCGCCGCCAATGCCTACGATCACGTCCGGCTCAAACTCCGACAGCTTTGGCAGGCCACTGCGAAGATCAGCAAAGGATGGCACGGCGCCTATGGAGAAAAATTCAGCCGTGCGGATGCCCTGCTTTCGCAACTGCCGACCAATGGAAGAAACGATGCCATTACGATACAGTCTCGGATTTGATACCAGAAGCGCACGCTTCATATGGTAGACTTCGCTTAGTTCCCGCAAAGCCACATTTGCGGAACCAGTCTTAAAATAAACCTTTTTCGGGAGATTTAACATATTCATCGGATGTCCTCCAATTTACCAAGCGGTCAGGAAGCCGACGCCGGCAGGCGCCGGCTTCCTGAGAAATTGAGGCGGCAAAGAAATTGCTGGCGATCAAATAAATCCGCCGACTTTGTCCACACCGATCTCTGCGGAGAGGCCCATGGGATAAGCCGCATGCGTATCGAGGGGCAGCGTGACCGCCACTGCCAAAACATCTCCGAACTTCTCGATGAACTTCTCGTTTCCGTAGAAAGCTCTCAGGTAACAGGCCTTCAGCTCTTCAATTGTGGGATATACGGGGTTGCAGCCGGTGCACGCGTCGTGGAACGCCCACTCGGACATCTGGTCGACAGCCGCCAGGAAGTCCGCTTCCCACGCCTTGGCTTTCTTCTCGGGGTGGGCTTCCACCAGCCAGTCGCAGATTGTTTCGGGGATATCTACGTCCTTTTTCAACTGCTCGGCAGCCTTAATCCAGTTTTCAAACGTCTCCTCGTCTGTCGCGCCCTTGACGCCAATGAGCTCGCCCAACTGGACATAGCGCTCAAACGCCTGCGGATACTTATACTGGGAGAAGGTCCCCATATGATAGGGGTGCTTCTGCGCGTTGAACCGGCAGACATAGGGGAACAGCAGCGCGTTGGCGGTTCCGTGGGGGATGTGGAACCAACCGCCGATCTTGTGGGACAGGGAATGGTTGATGCCAAGGAATGCGTTGGCAAAACCAATACCGGCCAGACAGGAAGCGTCGGCCATTTTCTCGCGGGCAACGGGGTCGGCCTTCGCACCCTTAAATGCAGAACGATAGGCCCGGGGCAGATAATTGAATACCATTGTGGTGGCATCCCGGCAGAAGCCGTCGGTATACTCGGTGGCAAAGGTGGAGACGTAGGCTTCCACCGCATGGGTCAGCACGTCGTAGCCGGAGGCCTGCGTTGCTCTGGGGGGAAGGGCCATCATGTTTTCCGCATCAATGATGGCCATTTCGGGCATCATCTCATATCCAACCAGAGGCCACTTCATGCCGGTGTTGGCGTCGGAGATAATGGTGAAAGGCGTGCACTCGGAACCGGTACCGGCCGTGGTGGGGATACAGACCAGTTTGGCCTTCTCGCCCATTTGCGGGAAGAAGCGGACTCTCTTGCGGATATCCAGGAAGATGGTCGCCATATCCAAGAAAGCCTCTTCGGGATGCTCATACATGATCCACATAATTTTGGCGGTGTCGATTGCGGAGCCGCCGCCCACAGCGATGATGACATCAGGCTCAAACTCGTGCATCTTGGGCAGACCCTTCATGGCGTCCTGAATCTGCGGGTCCACCTGAATATCAAAGAACTCAGCAGTTTCAATCCCTAGATCATGCAGTTGGTTGAGGATGGCGTCACAGGCGCCCATCTGATAGAGGTTGGCGTCGGTAATGATAAAGGCGCGTTTAAAATCGTAAACGTGCTTCATTTCCCGCAGAGCCACGGGGGTGCAGCCGGTCTTATGATAGACCTTTTTGGGCAGCTGAAGCCACAGCATATTTTCTTTCCGGTTGGCAACGACCTTGACGTCCAGCAACTGTTCGAAGTTGGTGTTGCCCATGTATGCGGAGTGACCCACAGAACCCGGCCCCAACGTCAGGGACGGAGCAATATCGAAGTTGTACAGATCGCCGATGCCGCCGAAAGCCGTGGGCGTATTGATAAGAATGCGCCCGGCCTTCATCTTTTCGGCAAAGCGGTCAATCTTCTTTTCTTCCGTGGGGTCTATGTACAGCGCGGCAGAATGGCCTGCGCCACCCTCGTAAACCAGTTTTGCGCAGATATCGAACGCTTCATCCAGCGTGTCGGCCTTGAACATACCCAGCAAAGTGGTCAGCTTTTCGTTGGCCCAGGGGTTTTCATGGGAGGTGTCGTTTGTCTCGTAAATCAGGACCTTGGAATCATAAGGCACCTGAATTCCGGCCATCTCGGCAAGGCGAACGGCAGTCTGCCCGACGGCGGGAGGATTTACGCCGTGATTTTTGGGATTGTAGAAAACCTTGGCCACCTTGGCGGCCTCTTCATCGTTCAGGAAATAGCAGCGGGCATCTTTCAGCAGAGCCTTCACCTCGTCATAAACGCTGCTCAGCACCGTGATATGCTGCTCTGTGGCACAAATCATTCCATTATCGAATGTCTTGGAGTGAATAATAGACTCCACGGCCATGCGGAGGTCTGCCGTCTCGTCGATCACCACGTTGCAGTTGCCGGGGCCTACGCCGATGGCGGGCGTGCCGGAAGAATAGGCTGCATGTACCATGCCGGCGCCGCCGGTGGCCATAATCAGGTCAACCTTTTTCATCAATATATCAGAAATTTCCAGGGAGGGCGTCCCAATCCAACTGATTACATGCTCCGGAAGTCCCGCCTCGATTGCGGCATCCCGAATAATTTTGGCGGCGGCGATGGAACATTTCACAGCATGAGGGTGCGGAGAGAGGATAATAGCATTTCTGGTTTTCAGGGCAACCAGCATTTTAAAAATGGTGGTAGAGGTGGGGTTGGTGGTGGGCGTAACAGCGGCAATTACGCCTTTGGGAGAAGCCACCCGCTTAGTGCCAAAAGCACGATTTTCTTCAATAATGCCGCAGGTTTTCGCGTGACGCATATAATTCCACATATGCTCGGAAGCATATTGATTTTTTGTTACCTTGTCCACAACAATACCGTAGCCAGTTTCCTCGCAGGCCATTTTCGCAAGTGGAATCCGCATCTTGGACACCGCCATGGCGGCCTTTTCGCAAATCGTATCTACCTGCTCCTGTGTAAAGGTAGCATACTCCTCCCGAGAAGCGCGAATGATAGGAAGAGCCTGTTCGAATTCTTCTACCGAATTGATCAATAATGCGTTTGCCATAAATATGCCTCCCTTTTCAATTTGCAATTGGTGTTGCTGTGAATTTTGAAACTCGAATTACATCGTCCCCTTTCCTGTTCAACCCAAAAAGTGCGCAGTCGTGAAACCGACGATTTTAGCAGGATACCCTTTTTCATGACTTGTCACACGCTGGAATGACTGGTTTCCATTTCTTCTTCCATACCACAGCGCGTCACGGAAGACGCGGCTCCTCACGATCTCGGACTGCTGCTGTGGCAATCTCTGCTGCAAAATCTGTACGACCTGCCCAACAGGGCAACGGAAGTGAAAGCAATCTGCCGCGCGTCTTTTGGCTCAGCGGCTTGGACTCCGGCAATCCGGTTCCGGAGGGCTTCCCGATTTTTTATTCAAATTTTCAAGTCTCCGCTCTTGACAATATGGCTATAATATCCAAAAACCAAAAATAAATCTAACTCAAAATTTACATATTAATTCAAAATTTACTGCTAAAAAATAATTACTTCGTGGCAAAAAAATAATAGCCCCTTTAAATTCCCGGGCAAATGCATAGGTCGATTCGGTTTTAAAGTTAATTTTGGCTCAAAATCGCCCTTGGCAAGATTGCTAAAAACAGCGGCGCTTGTATGTTGTCGCGGACTTTGTTGCATGGGGGCATGAAAAAAATTTGATTTATTCAAAAGAGAGGGGTAGAATGGGAAAAATACCCATACAATCTCTGGGTTGCTGAAATAATTGCGGCAATACCGCATAACAGAATAAAAATTCTTACATCAACCTCTGAAAAGCAGGTGTCCTGGGGCAGGCGGCAATGATGGCGAAATCCACAAGCCTGCTCTTCTTCACCGGCAGTTCCTATGTCTGGAAGCGCTCTGCGACCTGTTTTTCTATAATCCGTAAGATTCATATGACAGGGACTGCGGCGTGAGGCTGATTTCGCTGGCGTTATATTGCAAAGAGTGGTGGAAGAGCCAGCGTTCTACTGTAAGATGAGTGCCATAAAAAAGGAGGGTTGCTGAAACCCCGGAGCCGCGGGCTGAAAACCGGCGAAAAAAGGCGCCGCAGAAGGAATGACCGAAAACCCGGTTCGGCGAAACTTTCCTGCGGCGCTCACAATTAAATATAGTTGAAAACTATCATGCACATCCCTTGCATAGACAAAAAATTCTAGATCGCTGTCGTTCTGGGTTGCTCCTGCGGCAACGCTTGCATTGAGAATTATTTTGTCAGGTTGAAGAAAGAACAACGCTGCCAGTTTCAGGAGAAGATATTGATTGTCCAAGTTCCCCGTAAATGCGTTCCTGTCGGTAGATAGCGGCCAGCCCCTTTCGGCTTTCTTTTGTTCCAATATGGTTGGGGGCTCTTCTTTTTAAAGAACGAGTAGTTTTCAGGCTTGCTATCCTGTAAACAATTGATAATTGTATGTTGTTTGAGTTTTACTCGTAGCTGCAATTACCCGTTAGGATAGGTGATAATTATGTTGTCGAATTTTAGAAGTGATCTGGAGTCGTTAAATGGTTTGGAATCGGATAGCATCAGGACTCTGTGCTACGAACTCCCTTCCGGTTATCAGGATTGCTATAGAACTTACGAATATACTAGATTATGCACAATCACACTAGGGGAAAAATGCATTACCGTCGACAATAAAACCTTAAAATATGATTCCAGCAAAATTCTCATCTTGCCATCTCAGGCAAAGATCGGCATGAAAATATATAAACCGACAAAAGCAATCGTCTATGAGCTTAATAACATAGTAATTGACCGCGTGAGTGAAGAAGTTTGCAATGACTACTCTTTAAATCTCTCTTTCTTTTTAGACCAAAAATTTTATCTGGGAAACAACAACTTTGATGAGCTGTTAGGCAGAATCAGAGCAGAGCTATGCAAAGACAACAGATCGGACTTTATCATTGATTTGTATACGCAGGAGCTTGTCTATCATTTAATTCAAAATGAAGCAATCAGACAATTATTGTTAGATAATGATAATGCCGTTAATAAAGCAATCAAATATATGAACAGCAACTATACAAAGCCGGTGTGTATTAAGGAAATCGCATATAATTTAGGCATGTCGGAATCAGGCCTATGCCAATACTTCAAAAAGATAACCGGAATGTCTCCGAATAAATATTTTACAAAAATAAAATTAGAAAAAGCAAAGGAGATGCTTCGGGATATTAGTGTTACCGACGTAGCCTTCAATTTAGGCTATCTGAATATTTCTTATTTTATTGCCATTTTTAAAAAAATGTATGGATTAACTCCCAAGCAATATAAAATGAAAATACATAATATAGAGACCATTGCTGAGTGAATGTGTACAATCTTGCCCCGGCGACTACGGCTGTTCAGGATCCTTCCGTTGCCAGATAATTTCATTCTCAGCGTCTGCAATCCAATTTGCGGACAATTTTGAACGACCACTCCGCGCAAGAGAAATTCAACCGACGAGGAAATAACGTGCATTACGAAGAATTCTGCAAACAGTTCAACATCTCACTCAACGAGCAGCAGGCACAGGCAGTGCAGCACACCGAAGGCGCGGTGTTGCTGCTTGCCGTACCCGGAAGCGGAAAAACAACCGCGCTGGTGGCGCGGCTGGGATATATGCTGTACTGCGTGGGCGTGGCTCCGGAGCGCATTCTCACAATGACCTATACTGTCTCGGCGGCCGGGGACATGAAATGCCGGTTTGCCGCTATGTTCGGCGATGAATACGCCGCAAGGCTTCAATTTCGCACAATAAACGGCGTGTGCGCCTCCATCATCAACGGTTATGTAAGAGATAAGGGCGCAGACGGCTTTGATCTGCTGGACGACAACAGGAAGCTGCTCACCGAGATCTATCGGAAGCTGCGCGCCGACTATCCCGCGGACGGCGAGGTGAAGGAGCTTCAAAAACAGATTACATACATTAAGAATATGTGCCTTACCCGTCAGGAAATAGACGCGCTTGATCTGAGCGGCGCGGATGTCGGACCCATATACAATAAATACATCGACGAAATGAAGCGCCGCCGCCTGATGGACTATGATGACCAACTGGTCTACGCCTACAACATCCTCAAGTCCCGTCCGGACATTCTAAACTCCTATCGGCGGAGATTCCCGTACCTTTGTGTGGATGAGGCGCAGGATACGTCCAAGATCCAGCATAGGATCATTCACCTGCTGGCTGGCAAAGACGGCAATCTCTTTATGGTGGGCGACGAAGACCAGAGCATTTACGGCTTCCGCGCGGCGTATCCGGACGCCCTGATGCGCTTTGAGGGAGAGTATTCAAACAGCACCGTCCTGCTTTTGGAGGAGAACTTCCGTTCCACGCCGGAGATTGTCTCGGCGGCGGACAGGTTTATCACCCGAAACACCATGCGGCACGAGAAACATATGCGCGCTTCCCGGCCTTCCGGTGCGCCCGTGCGCAAAGTGACACTCATAAGCCGGGCGGCACAATACAGCTACCTCGCAAAAATGGCACAGGGCGAACCCGAACGGGAGTTGGCCGTACTATACCGCAATAACGACAGCGCCGTGCCATTCATCGATTTTTTGGACAGGAACAACCTCAGCTATTGCATCCGCCAGACAGACGGTGTTTTTTTCACCAGCCGCACAGTCTCCGGCGTCCGGGACCTTATGACGCTGGCGCTCTCGCCGCTGGATGCAGAGGCTTTCATGCGCGTCTACTATAAGCTGAACCTGCCCATAAACCGAGGCGACGCGGAAAAGGCGGTGGAGCAGTGCCGCGCGGGGAAATGTGCGTCTCTCTTTGCTGCGCTGAGGCCCACCGGCAAAAACCCGAAGCGAATCGCGGAAAAACTCATTGAACTAAGAGCGCATTTCGCCGCCCTAAAGACGGACAGTGCAGCGGATGCGCTGCGGCGGATGCGTTACCAAATGGGATACGGAGCGTACCTCATGAGAAACGGCGGCGACGACGAGCGGCTCTATCTGCTCTCGCTGCTGGCATCCCGGGAGAAGAACATCGAAAGCTTCTTGAAGCGGCTAGATGCGCTTAAGAATATTTTTGAAGCTGGCGGCGACAGAAAGGGTCATCTGATCCTCAGCACGATCCACTCAAGCAAGGGCTTGGAATATGACCGCGTTGCGATCATCGACGCGGTTGACGGCATCCTACCCTCGGTGACGCTCAAGCCGGGACAGGCTTTGGATAAAGACGAGCAAACCGCCTTCGAGGAAGAACGGCGGCTGTTCTATGTGGCGGCGACCAGAGCAAAAAACGAACTGCTGCTCATGAGTTACGAAAAAACGCCGGAGTGTACGTTTATCCGCCAATTTTGCGAACCAATGAAGACCAAAGCAACAGGGCAACCTGGGAAGAAGATGGCGCTGGCTGCAAGTCCGGCGCCGGCAGTGGCTCAAAGAATCCAGTGGATGGCTAAAGACTACATCAAAGGTGCAAACGTGCTGCACAACGTATTCGGGCGTGGAATAATCGCGGAAAAAGGCGGGGATACAGTCACAATCCGCTTTACCGATGGAACGATAAAGCGCTTCATCCTGTCCGCCTGTCTGGAAAAAGGGCTGCTTGGGCTCCAGCGATAAATTGCGGAACAGATGGATTAAGCCGTGGCCTGAGTGTACCTTCTTTTCATTACGCGGTTTGTTTAAATGCCAAGAGAAATATGAACTGTCAACATGGGAGCAATTTCAGAAATATGTGGGGTCACATAAAAAAGCATCTGTCTGTTTTCATTTCATTTAAACGGACAATACGTTCCTATTTTGTTTAAGTCATGATGCTCAACTTAAGATTACGGCTAAGGGATTGGCATTTGGCTGTATAAAGCTGATTGTCACCCGCATGGGTAGATATCTCTGTGGGTGCAATACTAATGCATGGAGGTGGAGTATGTCTGAGATTTATTTTGCGGGCGGATGTTTTTGGGGACTGGAAAAGTATCTTGCCTCAATCCATGGAGTCAAGTCAACACAAGTGGGGTATGCCAACGGGAACAGAGAATCCCCCACCTATGAGGAAGTTTGCCATTCCAACACGGGACACGCAGAGACGGTAAAAGTAACCTATGATCCTGCCGTGCTTCCGCTGGAATTTCTTCTGGATTTATATTATGAAGCAATCGATCCGCTCTCGCACAATCGGCAGGGCGGTGATGTGGGTACGCAATACCGAACCGGCATCTATTATGTCAGCACAGAAGACGCTCCGGTGATTGAAACTTCCATCGCCAGACTGCAAAGCCGTTTCAGCGAGTCCATTGCGATCGAAGTGCTTCCCCTTCAAAATTTCAGCGCGGCGGAGGAATACCATCAAGAATACCTGAATAAGAATCCGGGTGGATATTGTCATATTGGGAAAGCACGATTTGAAAGGGCGGCAAACGCCATTGTAAATCCCGCCGCGTATTCAGCCCCGGACACGGCTGAGCTGCGCCAAAAGCTCACGCCCGAGCAGTATGCGGTGACACAGCACAATGCCACTGAGCCACCATTTGAAAACAAATTCTGCCAGACGTTTAAGCACGGCATTTATGTGGATATTACTACGGGTGAACCCCTGTTTTCATCAAGTGATAAATTTGAATCAGGCTGTGGTTGGCCAAGCTTTTCAAGACCGATTGATCCTCGTGTCATCCGCGAGAAAGAAGATTTTTCCCATGATATGGTACGAACCGAGATAAGAAGCCGGGTTGGAAACGCCCATTTAGGCCATGTGTTTTCTGACGGTCCGAAAGAATCAGGAGGTTTGCGCTATTGTATCAACAGCGCTTCGCTGCGATTTGTTCCCAAAGAGGACATGGAGCGCGAGGGATATGGCTTTTTGCTGGGCCTGATTGATTGAGAAAAAAGAGATTCTATATTGGTGCGGCAATTTTGGATTGCACCCATCAAGTACCACAAAACGTTTGGTAACGACAAGAGGCCGGCGGAGGCAATTGCGAGAATTCTTCTTGCTCAGCGGTATAGCTGTAAGGACTTTCCAAAGCAAGGAGCAGCTTATGCATTTTGGTTAAATCCCCCTCTTGGGCAGCATTCAGCGCCTCTTCAACCAAATGGTTTCGTGGAATCATCGCAGGGTTATGGCTTTTCATAAGCTCCCTGCTTTCATTTCTTGATTGTGGCTGGCGGCCAAGACGTTCTTGCCAACGTTCATGCCAATGCTGATACGCAGGTTGGGAGAACAAATTCTGACCATCGTTTTTACCCAATGTTAAGGATTTGAACGTCTCCGTATAGTCCGCTTGATATTGTTCCATAAGCTGCAAAAAATCGTTAATCAATACCGAGTCTTCTTCCCGGCTATACAAACCCAGCTTTGCCCGCATTCCCGCCAGCCAATCATGATGATACAGGCTCCAAAATGCTGAGACCTCTTCTTGTGCATGTCCTACCGCCTGATTCTCGTCACTGTGCAAAAGGGGCAGCAAGGTTTCAGCAAAGCGGGCCAAATTCCAAGCAGCCATCTTCGGTTGGTTTTCATAGGCGTAGCGACCGTGGATATCTATGGAACTGAAAACAGTGGCTGGGCAATAGACGTCCATAAAAGCGCAAGGGCCATAATCAATGGTTTCGCCGCTAATGGCCATATTATCTGTATTCATTACGCCGTGAATAAATCCAGCCAATTGCCATTTGCAAACCAGATGCGCCTGCCGTTTTACCACTTCTCTGAGCAACAGCAGATATTTGTTTTCGACTGCTGCAATGGCTGGGAAGTGACGTGTTATGGTGTAATCGGCCAGACTGCGAACATCATCTACCGTGCCAAATCGCGCAGCATATTCAAACGTTCCTACCCGAATATGACTTTTTGCAACCCGTGTTAAAATTGCTCCGGGCAGGTTTTTCTCGCGTCTCACAGCTTCTCCTGTTGTTACGACTGCTAAACTTCTGGTCGTTGGAATCCCCAATGCATACATGGCCTCACTAATGATATATTCCCGCAGCATAGGACCCAAGGCTGCGCGTCCGTCACCGCCTCGGGAGTACGGGGTTGGCCCGGACCCTTTTAGCTGAATATCAAATCGCTCCCCGGAATCTGTTATCTGTTCTCCAAGAAGGATCGCGCGTCCGTCACCCAACATGATAAAATATCCAAACTGATGTCCTGCATACGCCTGGGCTATCGGCTTAGATTTGCTGGGAATTTCGTTTCCGGCAAAGACGCCTAATTGCAGAGGTACGCCTAAAGAAGCGGCTAATGCCTGATTGAAAATGACAAGCTTTGGGTTACGCACAGCGGTTGGGGATTGCTTTGTATAGAAAATCTTGGGTAGATTGATATAACTGTTATGAAAGTTCCATTTTTGTTTATCCAATTTTCTCATCCTTCTTATCGAATCATGTTACAGTCAGCCTTAGTGTCGGCTGATTTCATCTTTTTATGTTCCAGATGAGAGGCTGATAATGTAGAATAGATAATAGGGTGCGGCCCTTCGCCTTTTTAGCATAATGTTTGTGGTAAAGCAAAAGACTCCCCCCTTTCGGAGAAACCCCTTTACCGCAAACACCACCGCACCTTAAAAAGTTCAAAGCGCTTTATTCGATAATAGCCGATAGGGCGGCTGTTATCCACATGGCCCCCACGAACTTGACAAGGCGGTTGCATCCTGCCTGTACATTTTAAAAATTCGGGTTTATTTTGACCGTTTTTTTCTGCGGCGCAGCCCATGCAGAAAAGCAAAAATCCCCGGAACCATTGAAATTTCAGTGGTTCCGGGGATTTATTTCTGGAGCGGCTGATGGGAGTCGAACCCACCTATGCAGCTTGGGAAGCTGCCGTTCTACCGATGAACTACAGCCGCGCATCGCTCCTACAAATTGCGCGTGAGGATAGTATAGCAGACCCGTTCCCATTTTGCAAGACGAAAAATGGCCAAGGGCGCATTTGTTTTTCTTATTTCTCATAGACTGGGACAGCAAGGGCATCACCGCGCAATTCACGGCTGTTGCCTTACATACGTATTTGCATGCAAATTTTTTTCAGGCTCTGCAAAATCGCCCGCAAATAAATTTCGTATTTGCCGCGCCGCTTGCTTTGTCCCGAACAAATTTGCCGACGCTTTTGCGTATTTAGGATGGTGCGGCATTGCCAAAAAGAAGGGGGAGCGTTATGAAAAAACTGCTGTTCGCGCTGGCGGCGGCACTGGTGTTGATTGTCCCGGCCAAGGCGCTGGAGGTATCCGCACCCTCCGCGCTGCTGATGGAAAAGGAGACGGGAACGGTTCTGTTCGCCAAAAACGAGCATGAAAAGCTGGAGCCCGCCAGCGTCACCAAGGTGATGACCCTGCTTTTGACCATGGAGGCCATCGAGAACGGAACCCTTCACTACGATGACATGGTCACTGCCTCGGCCCACGCCTGCTCCATGGGCGGCAGTCAAATCTGGCTGAAGGAAAATGAACAGCTAAGCGTTGACGACATGCTCAAGGCCGTGTGCGTCGTCTCTGCCAACGACTGCTCCGTGGCGCTGGCGGAGCATATTGCCGGCAGTGAGGACGCCTTTGTGGAGCGAATGAACCAGCGGGCCAAGGAGCTGGACATGAACGACACCCATTTCGTCAACCCCACCGGCCTTCCCGCCGAGGGACACGTCACCTCCTCTTACGACATTGCCCTGATGAGCCGGGAGCTGATTCTAAACCACCCGGACATTCGTAAGTACACCACCATCTGGATGGACACCCTGCGCAACGGGGCCTCGTCTCTGGTGAATACCAACAAGCTTATCCGTTTTTATGAGGGAGCCACCGGCCTGAAAACCGGCTCCACCGGCGCGGCCCAATACTGCCTCTCCGGCACGGCGGAGCGGGACGGCCAGATCGGAAGAG
>DKLF01000063.1 GCA_002455655.1 Oscillibacter sp. UBA6647
CGCGCCGCTTTGGCGTTTTGGAGCGAATTGAATTTCGGCTGTGCGATGGGCTTGCCGGAGTGGCGGCCGAAGAGGCGCATACTGTGGTGATTGCGGGTATGGGCGGAGAGAACATCGTTTCCATTCTCGCCGCCGCCCCCTGGACGGCCGACGGCAGTCATACATTGCTGCTCCAGCCCCAATCGCGGGCGGAGGAGCTGCGGGCCTTTCTCAGTGCCAACGGATACGCCATTAGCAGAGAGTGTCTGGTGGAGGACCGGGGAACTATTTATCCTGTGCTGGAGGTTGGAGCCGGTTCGCAGAGCCTGTCTCCGGGGCAGATATACGGCGGTGCTCACCTGATGGGGGATCCGCTGGGCGGACGATATCTTGTAGAGCAGATTTTAAGGCTCCAGACGGCGGTGGCTGGGCTTAACCGAGGGAGCGGACCGGAAACGTGGGAAAAAGCGGACCGGCTGAGGGATGTAATCGGATCTCTGCTGGAAGTATGGGAGGAGTGGCGTCATGCCAACGGCTCTTGAAATTGAGAAAAGTCTGTTTGAACTCGCGCCCAAAGCCGGTGCAATGGATTGGGATAACGTGGGATTGCTGGTGGGCGACCCGGCTGCGGAAATTACCCGCGCTTTGGCGGCGCTGGATGTGACGGAAGCGGTTGCGGATGAGGCGATTGCAAAGGGCTGCCAATTGATTGTTTCGCATCATCCGGTGATGAATTGCCGATGGCTTCCGGTACAAACCTTGCGGGAGGATACCCCGCAGGGGCGGTTGCTGCGGAAGCTGGTCCGAGCGAATATGTGCGTGATCTGCATGCATACGAATTTGGATGTGGCGGAGGGCGGCGTGAATGACGTACTGGCCTATACTCTCCGTCTGGAGGACCCTGGGCCCCTTCCGGGGACAGATGGGCTTGCCCGTATGGGGCGGCTCCCGGCGCCCATGGCGCTGCGGGATTTTGCCGGCTTTGTCTCTCAGGCACTGGACTGCAATGGGGTGCGCTATGCCGACGCCGGAAAATCGGTGCTTTGCGTGGCCGTGGGCGGTGGAGCCTGCGGCGAATACGCGGATGCGGCGGCCGCTGCTGGCTGTGATACCTTTGTGACCTCGGATTTGGGCTATCACGCGTTTTTGGACGCGGCGGGAAAGGGCATCAATTTGCTGGACGCAGGCCATTTCCCCACGGAGGACCCGGTCTGCCATGCGCTGATTGACTGGCTGCAAGGAAAATTCCCTGGGCTTTCCATTGAAAAATCCGCTTCCCACCGGGAAGTCATTCAATTCTACATTAAAGGAGAATAAACATATGTCTGGACATTCCAAGTGGCATAATATCCAAAAAACCAAAGGAGCGGCGGACGCGAGACGATCCGCGGCATTCACCAAGGTGGCAAAGGAGATTCTCGTTGCCGTGAAGGAAGGCGGCGGCGGCGATCCCAACAACAATTCCCGTCTTGCCACGGTCATTGCAAAGGCCAAGGCAGTGAATATGCCCAACGACAATATCAAGCGCACCATTGAGAAAGCCATGGGCGCGGGCAATACGGAGAGCTTTGAGGCCATTACCTATGAGGGCTATGGTCCCGGTGGCGTGGCCGTTATTGTGGAGGCCCTCACCGACAATCGCCAGCGCACCGCGCCGGAAGTTCGCCACGCCTTTGACAAATGCAACGGCAACATGGGAGCGCCCGGCTGTGTTAGTTGGTCTTTTGACCGCAAAGGCGTCATCGTCATTGACAACGAGGACGGAGATCTGGACGAGGACACTGTGATGATGGATGCGCTGGAAGCCGGCGCGGCGGACTTTACCGCCGACGGACCGGCTCTTGAGATCAACACCGACCCAGATTCCTTCAACACGGTTGTGAAGGCACTGGAGGAGAAGGGGTACAGCTTTGTCAACGCAGACATCGAAATGGTCCCCCAGAACACCATTGTGCTCAGCAGCGAGGGCGATGTGAAGAACATGGACAAGCTCATTGATATGCTGGAGGACAATGAGGACGTGCAGAACGTCTGGCACAACTGGGAGCAGGACTAAGCTGAGCCGCCCCATTTGTCTGCTGACCGAAGCAGTTTAAAGGCTATATTGAAAAAAGCAGCCCGGGAGCAGTTTGCTCCCGGGCTGCTTTACGTTAATACATTCAACAAAACTTAGATTTTGTTGAATGTATTAGTATAAAGCTTGCGAAAAAAGAGGGAAGAAAAGGGAACGAAGGGCACTGAAAAAAGAACAAGCCCCGGCTGCGTGTTCCGCAGCCAGGGCCATATCTGATGCAAGCAAAACTGTAAGCCGGGTTCTGTATTTGACAGTCATCTATCTCGACGCGCCGTCGCCGACGCGCTCAAGCCACCTCCTGGAAGCGGTCGGGCCAACCTATTGCTTCCCCACGGTGTTGCTCCGGATAGAGTTTACAGCGACGGACTGTTTCCAGCCGTCGGGTGAGCTCTTACCTCGCCTTTCCATCCTTACCGTCTTTTGCCAATCCACGGAAGCCGACAATTCCGCGTTCCGTCCGAGGACGGCGCGCTAGCCGACGCGGCCCGACCGCCATGGAACGGCAAAAGAAGGCGGTATATCTCTGTTGCACTTTTCCTGAAGTCGCCTTCGGCGGGCGTTACCCGTTATCCTTGCCCTGTGGAGCCCGGACTTTCCTCATAGACGGCCTTTCGGCCTGCCTACGCGACTGTCTGTTTTACTTGCCCGTTTATTTTACCCGCTCTTTCACTGCTTGTCAACAGCAAAGAAGATGAAAAATTTATGGGGCCTGATTGCTATTTTTACCGCTTTGCGGTATACTGTTTTGAGTAATTTTTCCGCCCCTGCGGGCGCTTTTGGAGGGACCGCTTATGACTTTACAGGAATATATTGCATCCATTCGGGAAAAAACCGTGGCCATTGTGGGGATCGGCGTCAGCAACACGCCGCTGATTGAGCTTTTGGCAAAATCGGGCGTTCGTGTCACCGCCTGCGACCGCAAAAGCCGGGAGGATTTGGGCTGTGAGGCCGGCCGGCTGGAAAGTCTTGGCGTAACGCTGAAGCTGGGAGACGAATACCTGAAGGATCTGACTCAGGACGTGATTTTTCGCACGCCGGGACTGCGGCGGGACGTTCCGGAGTTTTTGGCAGCAGCGGCACGGGGAAGCGAGATTACCTCCGAAATGGAGGTCTTCTTTCAAGTGGCTCCCTGCATGCTGATCGCTGTTACCGGAAGCGACGGGAAGACCACCACGACCACGCTGATCTCCGAATTTTTGAGAGAGGCCGGAAAAAACGTTCACGTTGGCGGAAACATCGGCCGTCCACTGCTGTGCGAGGCGGATGAAATGCGGCCGGAGGACTATGCCGTATTGGAGCTGAGTTCTTTCCAACTGATGACCATGACCCGTAGCCCCCGCATCGCCGTAATTACAAATCTGGCACCCAATCATTTGGATGTACACAAGGATATGGCGGAGTATATAGCTGCAAAGGAAAATATCTTTACACATCAGTCTTCATCGGATATTGCCGTATTTAATGCTGACAATGATCTTACGGCTGAGCAGGCAGGCCGCGCCGTCGGCCGCCGTCGGCTGTTTTCCCGTAAAGAGGAGCCGGAGGAGGGCGTGTTCCTTCGGGGGGACGTGATTGTCTCCCGGGCAGACGGGGTGGAGCGGGAAATCATGCACACATCCGATATCCTGCTTCCCGGCGTTCATAACGTGGAAAACTATATGGCGGCAATTGCCGCCATGGACGGTTTGGTGCCCGATGAAGCAATGCGGGAGGTGGCTCGGACCTTTGCCGGTGTAGAGCACCGCATTGAACTGGTGCGGACGCTGCGGGGTGTGCGGTACTACAACGACTCTATCGGAACCAGCCCTTCCCGCACCATCGCGGGACTGCGGTCCTTCCCGGAAAAAGTCATTCTCATTGCGGGGGGCTACGACAAGCACATCCCCTTCGACACGCTGGGGCCGGAGCTTGTAGAGCACGTGAAGCTTCTGATTCTCTGCGGGGCCACGGCGGAAAAAATCCGCGGCTGCGTTGAAAATGCGCCCAATTATCAGGGAACTCCGGAAATGCTGACTGTTTCTGAGCTTCGCGCTGCCGTGGAAACTGCGGCACAGAGAGCAGGGGAGGGTGATGTGATTTTGCTGAGCCCCGCCTGCGCGGCCTTTGACCAGTTTAAAAACTTTATGGAGCGGGGCAGGGCTTTTAAGCAGATTGTGTCCGGATTGAAATA
>DKLF01000051.1 GCA_002455655.1 Oscillibacter sp. UBA6647
ACCCGCCCCGGTCCATTGGCCGGGGCGGTTTCTCACTGGAAAAAGCAGGCCCCGGGAATTTCCCGGGGCCTGCTTACTCTTAAATATGGAAGGAGCGCTTACTTGCCAAAGTATCTGTTCAGCAGACCGGCGAAGGCCTTGCCGTGTCTAGCTTCGTCACGGGCCATCTCGTGGACGGTGTCGTGAATGGCGTCCAGATTATACTGCTTAGCAAGCTTCGCCAGCTCAAACTTGCCCATGGTAGCGCCGTTCTCGGCCTCCACGCGCATCTCCAGATTCTTCTTGGAGGAATCGGTGACGACCTCGCCCAGCAGTTCCGCAAATCTGGCGGCGTGCTCAGCCTCTTCCAGACCGGCCTTATGCCAATAGTCGCCGATTTCGGGATAGCCCTCGCGATAGGCGGCCCGGCTCATCGCCAGATACATGCCCACCTCGGTGCACTCGCCGGTGAAGTTGGCCCGCAGACCCTCCACAATCTCATTCTGAACCTCAACAGGCACATTGTCCCCAAAGGACTTGCCCACGCCGATCACATGCTCGGCAGCCCAAACCATTTCACCCTTCTGCTCGATGAACTTAGAAGCAGGGGCGCCGCACTGGGGGCACTTCTCGGGGGGATTTTCGCCTTCAAATACATATCCGCAGATAGAACAAACCCATTTCTTCATATGATATTTCCTCCTTATAACCCGGCGTGCCATGCGCCGGCTTTTGGCTGACAGTTGTTTCTTGCTGTCTATGATATGAGTATATACGAATACGCTCATGTGTTAAGTTGCATATGCAACTTTAAAAAAATTTACTATTTTTCCACTTCATCGCAGAGCCGGTCGGCAAATTTCGCCGCGCGGTCGGACTTTTCCCTGTCCATAAACGGCACATCATAGCCCAGGTGCCGCTCCGCCAGCATTCCCAGATACTTCAGCCGGGAGTGCTTGCAATAGCGCCGCATACCGGCCTCCCAAAGGTCTGCCCCTTTTTCCGGGGCGTAGCCGCAGGTAGTCACCAGCGCCATGGACTTCCCCGCCCAAAGGGACGGGCCCTTGGCCTCGCCGTAATACTTGTTCATGCCGTATACCAGCCGGTCCACCACCGCCTTCATGGGCGGGGTGCAATACCACGCGTAAATGGGCGACGCCAAAACCAGCAAATCGCAGGAGAGGGCAGCGTCAAAAATCTCCTGCATGTCGTCCTGCTGTACGCAGCCAAAGACGGTCCAGTCCTTTTGACAGGCACGGCAGGCGGTGCAGGGCCTTACATCCTTTTTCCGGAGTGAAATCGTTTGGCAGAGATGGCCCCGCTCCTCCAGCCTTTGTGTAAACGGGACCAGAAGAGCGTTGGTATTGCCCTTTTCCCTTGGACTTCCTTGGAGAATACAAACCTTCATGCCTGTCCCTCCTCTTTCATGCGCATTCAGCAGAAAACCGATGGCCGCGCAGGCGGCCATCGGTTTTTGTTACTCGTGAGACTGAACCGTTTACAGCTCCTTTTTCCAGAGGCCGTGCAGATTGCAGTATTCATAGGTCGCCAGAACCTTTTCGCCGTTGAGGCAGAACGTGGCCTCGGGCGCATCGCCGGGCTTGAATTCATGACGCAGAGCGCCATGCTCGGTCTTCAGATAAACCCACTGGATATAATGCTCCTCAAGCATGGGATGTGCCACCGCGCCAACGGCGACCTTCACGGTATCCCCTTCCACAGTGACGACGGGGACGTGCTTCTCCTGACTGGCGTCAACGGTGTTGGCCGTCAACTCCACCATGGGGTCGCCGCAGCAGACCAGCTGGCCGCCGCCCGTATGAACCATCTCCACCAGATTGCCGCAATGCTTGCAAATGTAAAATTTCAGTTCGCTCATGATATGTGCTCCTTTCCATATTTCCCGTAATGTCCGCTTCGCTTTAAAAATCGCGGAAGACGGGTCCTTTTCCCGAGCTTTTCAGCTCTGCTTCCTGTGGGCGAACGGTGATCCGGGCCCAATGTGTCCCTGGCTTTGGGACGGTCCCCGATCACTCTCACCCGTGCCTGTGTTTCCATTAGCATAGCATTGCGGAAATGGGAAGTCAATACGCTTTTTGCCGCAAGCGGACGTTAATTACGTCCTTTTTAAACAGGCAAATTAAGTCTTATGCGTGACGGGACAGGTCTGTCGCGTCTGCAATTTTTGCGGCAATTTTGGATAGTTTAATCTCCAAACGCCTGTATGCGAAGTTTGTCTGACTTTCTTTCATGTTATCCTCCCGCCTTTACTTGCACCGCTTTTGGTTATATTAAAATATAACCAAAAATAGTTATACTATCAATACCAATAAAGGTGGTGTTACTGTGTTTAAAATTGACAGGCAATATGCGAACGCAAACGTACCCCGGACGATTCGTTTTACTGAAAAGCTTTTTGAGGACCTGAGCAGCACGGCGGAGGAGACCGGTATTTCCTTTAATATGCTGGTGCTGCAATGCTGTCGGTATGCTTTGGACCATCGGAAGCAAGGCAATGAGGAACCTTCAAAATAAACAGCAGCAATTTTTCCTTGTGACTTTCACAAATGAAACCGTCCCTGCGCCAATATGGCGCAGGGACGGT
>DKLF01000070.1 GCA_002455655.1 Oscillibacter sp. UBA6647
AAGTTATCAGCATCTCCCAAGGGTCCTGCCGCAAAATGCGGATTCCTGTCCCGTAGGCCGCCGCTGCCGTGAGATACGCGTCTTTCTGCGAAACGGCGGCGCGGAATGCCGCGTAATCAGTATTGAGGTCGAAATAATCCCGCCAGAAGCCGTCAAACTCTTCCTCGGAACAGTCCAGCACCCATGTGTCAGCCCGCTCCCGAAGCTCTGTCCAGCGATTCCCTGCCACGGCACGAAAGCAGCCCTCTTCCAGCCGCTTCAGCCGGAAGCACTGGCCGCTGTCCGCAATTTTTCCGATGTCAAATTCTTCTTTTGAAACAACTACCATCTCAGCACTCCGCAGGCCACAAAATATCGTGGGCGACAGGGGTGTAAAACAGACGCTGAATCTCCGCCATGTCCCGTGTCTGTCCCAGAATCCACATCAGCTTGGCCGTCACTGCCTCGGTGGTCATGTCAAACGCCTCCAGCACCCCGGGAACACCCTTGAGCCGATGTCCCACATGGTAGATGCCAAGATCACTGCCCTCGTTCTGCACCTGCGTGGTGAGCACCACCAGCTTTCCCCGCGCTGTCCAGTGGCAGACGCTGTCACAGAAATCCGAACCCTCGTAATCCGGCAGGCCGCCCACGCCGAAGGACTCGATCATCAGCGCGTCGCAGCGCTCCAGCAGATAGTCAAGCAACGCCTGTTCCGTGCCGGGAATCAGCTTCAAAAGTCCCACCTTTGTATTCAGTTGATCATAAAATATCGGCCCGCCCGCGCAATCCTCATGGAGGTAGCGCAACAGCACCCCGTCCCGCAGAACCCCGAGAAACGGATAATTGATGCTGGAAAAGGCCTCGAAGCTTTTCGAGCGGATTTTTTGCGCCCGAGTCCCCAAAATCACCTTCCCGTTGAATACGAGAGATACGCCCGGCAAATCAGACGATGCCGTGCGGAATGCATCCGTAAGGTTTATTTTCGAGTCCGTTACATCGAAGCCGATGGGCTTTTGCGCTCCGGTGAAAACGATGGGCTTGGGGCTTTTCTGAATGAGATAGCTCAGCGCTGCTGCTGTATAGGCCATGGTATCCGTCCCGTGGGTGAGCACGAAGCCGTCGTAAGCCTCATAGTGCTCCCGGATACAGCGCACCATCTCCAGCCAGTGGGCAGGCGCGATATTGGTGCTGTCCAGATTCAAAAGCTGTAAGCTCTCCACCTCGCAGATACCGGAAATGGCGGGGATATGGGCCAAAAGCTGCGCGCTGGTAAGTTCCGGGGCCAACCCGTTTTCCGTCACCTGGGAGGCAATGGTGCCGCCCGTACCGATCATTAAAATCTTTTTCATTCTATGTCCTTAAAAAACGATGTCCTTATAAAATATCTCTGTGGTCCAGCGCCGCAAGGCCAAACCGCACGGCGCGGCTGACGCGCTCCCGCTCTTCCTCGTTCCCCGCGTCATACTGCTGGCGCAGGCGGCGAAGAAATTCTCCTCGGAGGGAGTCCTCTCCCGCCCTGGCCCAAACGTCCTGACGGACACGGGTTCCATCCCGCAGTTCCAGCGCGTAAAACCGGCCGGAAAGCACTGTCTCCAGCGCCGTCAGGTCAATTCCCCGCTCATCCGTCTCCCCGGTAAAGAGGATACGGTATAAATCGTAGGTGGTCCACTTTGGCAGGGCGGCTTCCACCGCCTCCCGAGGGTCCCGGTCCGTCACGTCCACGGTCAGAATCTCGTAGCGGTGGCGTGCAAAGGGCACAAATTCCAGCGTCACCGCCCCCTCGTCGGACACGGTGCCGAAATAAAAACCTTTGTCCCCCAACTCATCAAAGCCCCGTCCCTCCGGACAGCCGGGATAGGCCCACAGTGTCTTCCCGCTTTTTTGGGGACCGGAGGCGGCATGAACGTGCCCCAGCGCCAGATAGGAAAGGCCGCTTGCGGCAATCTCGGCTTTCGTTACGGGGTTGTAGCGCGGGGCTGACGGCTCCACATCTCCGTGGAGCGCCATCAGGTGAATCCGTCCGTCCTGCGGCGCGGAAAACCCAGTCAAAAGTCCCGTCGTCTGCTCCGGGGCCGTAAAGGCCGCACCGTGGACCGTGCAGTTCAAATCCGGCAGGTCCACGCTCTCTATCTCTCCAGATTTGAATATGTACACGTTGTCCGGCCACTGAACCGTGGCATAGGGGCTGTCGGCGGAGTAAAAGTCGTGGTTTCCGGGGGCGATGAACACGCTGATTCCAGCGCGGCTTAGACCCTTGGCCAACTCCTCCGGCGTCTCACGGAAGCTGCTCGTCCCGTCAAAAAGGTCGCCGGAGAGAAGCATCAAATCCGCGCCCCGGCGGAGGGCCTCCTCCGCCAGCCGCGCGCCAAGCTCCCGGCTCTCCCGCCTCCGCTCCGCCGCGCGCTGGGGCGTAAGGGCGTGAAACGCGCTGTCCAGATGAAAATCTGACGCGTGAATAAATCGAAGCATCGCCTTTACTGTTCGTCGGGCCGCCAGGCTTTGCACACGTCTACCCATGTTCCGCCGGAGTATTTCTCAAGCTCGTCACAGGTCATCTCCACGGCGCTGTTGCTGCTGCCCGCCGCCGGAAAAATCGTGTCGAACCGGCGCATAGACGCGTCCAGATAAATCTCCACGCCCTCCTTCACTGCAAAGGGACACACCCCGCCCACGGCATGACCCACCAACGTAGCGGCCTCGTCGTGGCTGAGCATGGAGGCTTTTCCTCCAAACTGGTCCTTATAACGCCGGTTGTCCACCTTGGCGTCTCCCGCGCAGACCACCAGCAGCACCCGGTCCCCCAGTTTGAAGCTAAGGGTTTTGGCAATCCGCGCACCCTCTACACCCACAGCTTGGGCCGCCAGATCCACGGTGGCGGAGGACACGTCGAACTCCCGGATGCGGCCCTCGATGCCCTGCGTTTGAAAATAAGCTCTTACCTTTTCAATTGACATGAATCTGTTCCCCTCTATCTCATCATTATCGGATGTCCACACGTTCCACCCCGACGCACAATCCGGTGGCGCTGTCCAGCGTAAAAACGGCTCCCTGAAGCTTTACCGGCCCTTCAGGCGCCCGGAATCGGCCCGGCAGGCCCCCCAAAAACATCTCCACAGACTGTTCCGGTTTCACCCCCAGCACGGATTCCACAGCGCCGGTCATTCCCAAATCCGTGATATAGCCCGTCCCGTTGGGATATACCCGCTCGTCTGCGGTGGGCACGTGGGTGTGAGTCCCCCAAAGGGCGGAAACTCGCCCGTCCAGAAAGTACCCCATGGCCAGCTTCTCGCTGGTGGCCTGTGCGTGAAAATCCACCAAAGTAAAATCCGTCTTTTCACCAGTCAAAAGTTGGTCAACAACGGTAAAGGGGTTGTCCGCCCCCCAATTCAGGTTGCACCGCCCGATCAGGTTCACCACCCGGATACGCACGCCGTTCAAGTCGTAAATCCCCCAGCCCCGGCCCGGTGCACGGCGGGTGTAATTGGCGGGACGGAGAATATAGGAGTGCTCGTCCAAAAAATCCACGATTTGGGGCTTGTCAAAGCTGTGGTTGCCCAGCGTAATGACGTCCGCCCCCGCGTCGTAAATGCGCTCCGCCTGCTCCGGCGTCAGTCCCACAGCGGCGGCATTTTCACCGTTCACCACGGTGAAAGCGATGTTCTTCAATTTTTTCAGGGGCCGCAGCGTCTTTTCCAGATGAGCAAGTCCCGGCTCACTCACCACATCGCCCACGGCTAAAACATGATACAGCATATAGCAATCAATTCCCTCAAGCAGTTTATTCGTTTTATTATATCCAAAAGCAACACGAATTGCAAGGGGCCGCGCCGCCTGTCTTGACCACAGCGAGGTATCGGCTGTTCATGTAGCCTCGGTTTTTGCCAAGATTCGTTGCAATCAGCTCTTCTATATGATACCATCATAAAAAAAGTTGAAAGAAGGCCTCCTCTGTGAAATTAAAAAAGAGCAGCTATCATGCCGCAGTAAACTTTATATGCCTCATTTTGCTGTTGGGAAGCGCCATATATCTGATGCTGAACTGGAGTAAAACACCCGATCAAGTGCCCGCACACTACAATGCTTCGGGTACCATAGACAGATGGGGAAGTAAATACGAGTTGCTCATCTTTTTGGCACTTGGCTGGATCATATATTTTGGAATGGCAGCAATATCCCGGTTTCCATCGGCTTGGAACACCGGCGTTCACGTCACTGCGGAAAACAAAGAACGAGTATATAAAATCTTGAGAGCCATGCTTGACACATTACAACTGCTGATTTCGGCAGTTTTCTCCTTTCTTATCATCAATTCCTCACTGTCCAATACACTTCCCGGCTGGTTTCTGCCCGCTTTTCTGTGCTTGGTATTTGGCTCCATCATTTTCTTCAGTATAAGACTAGGGAGAGCCAAATGATGAGAAAGATATCTATCCACCGAAGTCAGCGACAAGAGACGCTCTCGTGCAATCACGCCGACACGGTAAAATCTTTTCGACACTTAAAATAAAGAAGCCGTGCATTGCACGGC
>DKLF01000167.1 GCA_002455655.1 Oscillibacter sp. UBA6647
AAATTGTCCGGTTCGACATCCACCAATTCTTAATCAACCGCCGTATCGGGGGGTACAACGTCTCCGTCATCCCGACGCGCCCCCTTCCCCCGCGGCAAAGAACCCCGGCGTGGAGAAATTCCGCGCCGGGGCAGCTCTATGCAATCCCTCTGCTTTCCAGAAATAATTGGCCTGCGGATTCCTCATCCACACTTACTGCGACACCATACAAAGGGGACCGCGGAACTACGCCGTCAGATTTTTATAACGAATGATGCAAAAGAGGCAAGCAAGTCCGCGTTTCAGGCGTTAGCCGCTTTTTATTCGGTGTTGCCTTAAGTATAATACTGCGCCGTACAGCCCGGGCGGTGCGCCCGGAGAGCATGTTTTGTGGCCGCATAAACGAAGGAAAATTCCTCTTCAGTATTTGACATTTTTCCCAAATACGGATATAATAGGACCTCTGGCAACGAATGGTTTGTTCCGTATTTTTTTGGCCCTGCGCTCCCAAGACGGAGGGCACGGACCGGACCGCGAGGCGAACCCCTTTCAACCCTGACGGCCGGACCGCGAAGAAGCCGTGTCTCCGCTGGGACGGAGGATATCGTGTGCAGAACATATGTTGAAAGGGTATCGCGATGAGATTCGTAGCGGCAAATTGTTTACGCGAGGGCATGCAGCTTGCAAAGCCCTTGTACCGCGGACCGAACACCATGCTCTCTACCGGAATCACGCTGAACAACGCATATATTGGCGGCATTCTGCGGGCCGGTTATGCGGGCGCTTACATTGAAGACGACCTTTCCCGGGACATTGAGGTCATCGACGCCATCAGCGGCGAGCTGCGCACGGAGACGATGCGGGGCATTCAGAAAATTATTTCCACCGCCCGACAGGGCGGTAAAAAACCGCACCCGGTTAATGTCTCCGCCCAGATTGAATGCATTGTGCGGGAGCTTTCCGGAAACCGGAACGTGATGGTGAACATGCTGGATTTAAGCAGCTACGACAGCTACACATATTCCCACTCTCTCAACGTGGCGGTGCTGTCCATCATTTTGGGCATGGCCATGAATTTTCCCGTGAGCGACCTGATCGCCCTGGGCAGCGGTGCGTTGCTGCACGACATCGGAAAAGTGTTTATCGACAAGCAGATCGTTCAAAAAAACGGGCCTCTGACCCCGGAGGAATTTGAGCTGATGAAGACCCATTCCCAGATGGGCTACGACTATATCACGTCGGAATACCGGCTTCCGCCCCGAAGCTGCCGGCCTATTTTAGAGCACCACGAACGATACGACGGATCCGGCTATCCCTTGCAAAAAAAAGGTACGGGCATCTCCCTCTACGGACGGATTACCGCCCTTGCCGACGTGTACGACGCGCTGACCTCCGAGCGGCCCTATCGGAAAGCCCTACCCCCCAGCGAGGGGGTTGAATATGTGATGGCCAGCGCCGAAACCCTGTTCGACCCGGAGGCGGTCAACGCCTTTACAAAGAGAATCGCCCCCTATCCCGTGGGCACCTCCGTGGCGCTGAGCAACGGCTGGACCGGACTGGTCATCAGGAATTACGCTTCCTACTGCCTGCGGCCCATGGTCCGTGTCTATCGGCAGGACGGCAGAGCGGTAAAGCCCTTCGAGATTTCTCTGAAGGATGATTTTGGCTATTTGAACGTCACGATCAAAGGCGTTGCGTAGTGGACCCTTTACGCCGCAAAATTTTTAAACAATTGTCCATTGCCCCTGACGGTGCGGCGCAAGAGGGCATGCCCTCACAAAAAATTGTCTTTTTAAAAAAAGAACGGCCCCGGCGCGGAATTTTCCGCGCCGGGGCCGCATGATGTCGTTTATTCAAGGCCCAGAGGTAGGATTTTGCAATAATCCTCCACGGTGCCGCCGGCAGCAAAGCACTCCAGAATCTGGCGCCCCACGGGATGCAGCTCCGGCGTGTCGTAAACCAGCAGCTCCTTGGCAAAAAAGTCGGTGAGTATTTTCGCGCCCACCCGATAGCCCTCCTCGCCGAGAAGCTCCTGCAATTCCGGGCGGAGGAACTTGGGGGGAATATGCTGGCCATCCACCTTCATGTCCTTCAGGCAATAGCCCAGAATCGGGCAGGGCGCAGGCGTCAGCCGGTCCATGCGCATATTTACGCCGCCGCGCCGGGCCAGATATTCCCGCGAAATCCACTCCGGGGCAAAGCCAACCTGATAAATGCCGATATTCTGATTGGGCGTCAGCACATACCGGGTGGCGGTGCAGCGCAGAATCTGCTCCATCAGAAGGTTTGCCTGCTTCACCCGCAGGCCCGTGGCAAAGGGCCAATAGGACCCCACGCCCTCTGCGGCCAGCGCAGAATCCCCGCTGACGGAGGGGTTGTTGTAACCCCGGGGAGCCACCAGCCGCCACAGCCACGCCAGCGCAGGGGGCAGAATGTGCAGCAGTCCCACAATGCCATAGCTGGGACGCTGGGCCGTTGACGGGGGCATCCGCACGCCAAAGCTGCGCACGTTCACCTCCACCGGCCCGGTGACGATGTTGTCCACCAACCGCCGGGGAATGATGACCCGGGGGTTGGAGCAGGGCCGCCCCGTAGAGTCCAGCGTATGCTCCCACAAAAGGCAGGTGGAATTGGGCACGCCGTCCAGATTAAAGAAAATCAGCGGTTCCTTCGTGTGGATGGTGATGCGTTCATACAGCCGGTCGCAGCCGTACTCCGTGATGCCGTCCACCCGGACAAACCAGCCGTCTTCCCCGTCCGCCAGCGCCAGCTTGCCGTTTGCGGGCTGAAAATCCGGCGGGCAGATGGCCATGTCATCTGTCACAGGCTGAATGGTGCAGGTGTCGCTCATGCTGATATAGTGGCGGGTCCCGCTGATGGAATTGACGCCCACCAGCACCCGTCCGTCGGAATCCCGGTGCACATCCTCCAAAAGCTCGCTCTTTCCGCCGCCGGACGCCCCCTCGTGCATCATCACCATCTCGTTTTCATAGGGAGTGATGATCCGGGCGGCGGAGGCGTGGGCCGTGACCCAGCCCTCCTGCTCTCCAATGTCCAGCAGCACGCTGTACACGCCCTTTTTCGCCGAGGGGCCGGGATAGAGGTTATAGGAGAAAATCTCGTGGAGCTTCTCTCCCCGGCTGTGCACCACCACCTGCCGCCCGCCAAAGCGGGTGTGGCGCAGGGGCGGGGCCACGTAAACGATGGCCCGGGGCTCAAACTTCTCCAGCTCCCGGACGTTGACAAAGGCCTGAAGCTGGGAGAGGGCAAACGCAAAAAACGCCGCGTTCCGGGGGCACACCAGCATCGCTTCGTAGCCATAGTTGTATCCTCCGGCCTTAAAGGGCACCACAATCAGCTCCTGCCCGGAGAGCCAGTGGAATGTCTCCTCCCGCACCTCGTCAAAGCCGTAGCCATATGTGTCCTCAAACCGGGGCTTGTCGGTGGGCTGATCGTCGGCGATGCGCATGCAGTCCGGGTCCCGGCGGCGCATATAGTCCTCTGTGTAATTCACCACGGCTCCGTTTTTGCAGCGGACCACGTCCGCCTCGTGGACGGGCCGCCCATCCACGTCGTATACCACGTCAATCCGGGTGGTGTGCTCGTTGCCGAAAATCAGCTCGTAAAGCGTCTCCTTGCTCTCCGGAACGATGACACTGGGACTGCAATCCACAACAGCGGCCAGTTCCTCCGGCAATACAAAGCGTTTTAATATCTCATTCAAATCCGGTCCCTCGCTTCCAGTGCAGTTATCTGATCATTTTTCAATCATTTAGTCCAAAAAATTCAGCGGTTAAATCATGCAACCGATTAACTATAACATATTTTTCGGTGTTATTCAAGCCCGTTCCGCGCTTTTCGGGGGTCTTTCGCATGGCTTTCCACTTTAAACGCTCTCACCGCTTTGGGCGGCGCGATAGCGGTTGGCCGCATCCTTCAGACAGGCGATCAGGGGCTTTTGCGTCAGCGCAAAATAGCGGGTGCGGATGTCCGCCTCCATCGCCGCCAAGTCCTCTCCAAGGCGGCGGCCCACCAGCAGTTCCCGCACAAACGCCGCCGTCACGTCCAAAATCGTGTTGCAGGCGGCATCCAGAATCAGCCCTGTGTCCCGCTCCAGCACCAGACTGATGTAAAATTCTCCGTGGGTCTGGCAGATGGCGTCGCCCCGGCTGGGCTTGGCTTGTCCCACCACCAAAATCGTGTTTTTCGGATATCCCATAGCCGCCCCTTTCCTTCCCCTTCCGGGGAGACGCCGCTCCGTGTTCCTTCCGGTCGGGCAAGGCGCCATGAAGTGGTTATACCACAGATTTTGCCGAAAATCCAGCGTGAAATTTGTCCTCTCGCCGCCTTGACGGACCGGCGCTTCCCTGCTATACTGTGCCCAGAGCAAAGTGGTCCGCTTTGGCTCTTTGATTCGTTTTTGCCCGCGCGGAACGTCTCTCCGGCGCTTCCCCCCGCGGCCAAGATCCACGAATTTTGTGTTACACAAAATCAGTGGGTCTTTTTTTGTTGAAAAGGCCCTCCTGCGGGAGGTATTTTATGGATTTTTATGAACAACTCTGGGCGCTTCTGCGCCGGGACGAGACAGGCCGGGGCCTTGCCCGGTGGCTGCCCGCCCCGGATTTCGACGCGCTGACCCACACGCTGCTCTCGGCAGAGCGGGCGGTGATTCTTACCGGCTTTCCGGTGGACTGCGGCGGCGTGTTCCATGGCGAGACGGACGGCCCCTCCGGCGCGGCAAATCTGGCCCGAACATTGATGGCGGCGGGCTGCAACGCAATCCTGCTGTGCGGGAGCGTCTCCCTCCCGCAGGTACGGGCCGCAGCCGGGGTTCTTGCTCCGGAGGCCGAGATCGTCTGTCTTCCCGACAGAGCCACGGCGGCCTTTGCCCAAGGTCTTTTGAACCGAATCCGTCCCACTCACTTTTTCACCATCGAGCACCCCGGCAAAAGCGCGGACGGCCATTTTTACAATATGAACGGATGCGTAATCGACGACATGGTGACGGACGCGGAGATTTTTCTGCCGCTGGCCCGCCGGATGGGTGCCGTCACCATCGCCGTGGGCGATGGGGGAAATGAACTGGGGATGGGCGCGCTGCGCCCGGTGGTGGAGGCACATGTGCCCCACGGCAAGCGCCTTGCCGCCGTAGGGCGGGCGAATTTCACGCTGGCGGCCGGGGTCTCCAACTGGTGGGGCTGGGCGGCGGCGGCGCTTTTGTCCGCCGCCACCAGACAGCGGCTGCTTCCCTCGCCGGAAGAAGAGCTGATGGCGCTTCAAGCCGTGATCGCCTCTGGCGGTGTGGACGGCTGCACGGGAAAATCCGCCCTCTCGGTGGATGCG
>DKLF01000141.1 GCA_002455655.1 Oscillibacter sp. UBA6647
CGCACCATGCTGTTCAACATCCACACGCTCGAGTGGGACGAGGCGCTGTGCCGGGAGCTGGACGTGCCCATGAATCTCCTGCCCCGCCCGGTGGGCAATTCGCAGCAATACGGAACGGTGGCGGAGGGGATTCCCGGTCTGGAAGGTCTTGAGGGCATCCCCATCTGCGGCAGCGCGGGAGATCAGCCCGCCGCCCTGTTCGGTCAGGGCTGCTTTCAGCCGGGACAGGTGAAAAACACCTACGGCACAGGCTGCTTCACCCTGATGAATGTGGGCGGCGCACCGGTGATTTCAAACGCGGGGTTGGTGAGCAGCGTGGCGTGGAGCCTTGGCGGAGAAGTCTGCTATGCGCTGGAGGGCAGCGTGTTCAACGCGGGCAGCACCATCCAGTGGCTGAGGGACGAACTGGGGCTGATTAAAAGTGCTTCTGAGTGTGATCGGCTGGCGGAGAGCGTACCAGACAGCGGCGGCGTGCTGGTGGTCCCGGCGTTCACCGGCCTTGGCGCGCCTTATTGGGACATGTACGCCCGGGGAACCATTCTGGGCGTCACCCGGGGTACCGGGAAAGCCCACCTCTGCCGCGCGGTGCTGGATTCCATCGCGTTTCAGGTCTGCGATTTAATCACCGCCATGGCCGCCGACGCGGGACGCCCCATCACCTCTTTGAGAGTGGACGGCGGCGCATCCGTCAGCGACCTTCTGCTCCAGCTTCAGGCAGATGCGCTCCGATTGCCGGTGGACCGGCCCGTACAGGTGGAAACCACCGCCTTTGGCGCGGCGGCGCTGGCGGGACTGGCGGCTGGCGTATGGACCAGTCCTGAGCAGCTCTCCGCGCTGCGGCGCAGCCAGCACGTGTTTCTGCCCGTGCGGGACGAGGCGGTCTGCCGGGAGGAGCTGCGGCGGTGGGGCCGGGCCGTGGAGCGGGCACGGGGCTGGATTGAGCCGGAGACGTGACACGCACACTCTGGACCGGCTGATCTTACATGGAGCTGCATCCACTTGAAAACGAACTGTGAATTTTGGAAAAATCGGTTGCGTTTTATCTGCCAACCATGTATACTAACTTCAAGAAACCTGGTCTAAGGACTGCACTCCAACGGATACAGCGCGAAAGCGCGGGAAATGAAAGGGGTTTTCAACATGGCATTTGACTTTTTGAACGATCTTGGAAAAAAGGCACAGGCTGTTGCCGCCGTTGCTGCCGATAAGGCGAAGGACGCCGCAGAACTGGCAAGAATCAACATGACCATTGCCAGCGAGCAGCGGGAGATTGACAAGAATTTCCGCGCCATCGGCGAGTGGTATGTCAGCGAATTCAGTGGTGAGATTCCTCCCGCGGTGAAGGATTTGGTGGACGCGGTGTCCGCCTCCAAGGCAAAGATTGCTGATCTGGAAGCCAGCAAGCCTGTGAAGGAAGAGGCTTCCGAAGCTGCCCAGAACACCAACAAGGCTTGCCCCATCTGCGGGACCTCCTCCGACAGCAAGTTCTGCCCCCAGTGCGGCGCGCCCATGGGCGAATAAGCTCCGCGTGAAAAGCCGAAGGCCCGGACAAATGTCCGGGCCTTCGTTTTTTACTTTTCGCTTCTTTGGAAAGCACGCCTTACAGCGCCGCCATTTCGGCAGTCACAGCGTCCTCGCAGGCGCGCATTGCTGCAAGCGTCTTGTCCAAAAGCTCGTCCAGCTCCCAGCCCAGACGCTCCGCGCCGGTTTGAATCACGTCCCGGGAGCAGCCGGCGGCAAACTTCTTATCCTTGTATTTCTTTTTCAGGCTGCTCAGTTCCATGTCCTGGCAGCTTTTGCTGGGCCGCATCCGGGCCGCAGCGCCGATCAGGCCCGTCAATTCGTCGGCGGCGAAGAGAACCTTTTCCATCTCCTCCACAGGCTCCACATCGCAGCAAATCCCATAGCCGTGGCTGCAAACCGCGTGGATGAGCGCTTCACCGCATCCGATTTCCTTCAGCAGCTCCGGCGCTTTCAGGCAGTGCTCCTCCGGCCACTTTTCAAAGTCTACGTCGTGCAGAAGGCCAACAGTTGCCCAAAAATCCGCGTCCTCGCCATGCCCCAGCTCAACGGCGTACCACCGCATCACACCTTCCACCGTCAGCCCGTGCTGAATGTGAAAGGGCTCGCCGTTATACTTGCGCAGCAGGGCCAGCGCCTGTTCTCTCCGGGGATAGTCTTTCATGGATGTTTCCTCCGTTTCTAATGTACGGCACACTTCTTATCTAAAGCCGCGCGCCTGTGTAATTCCGCCGCATGATACGCGCCTTTTCGCGGGTTTACAAGTCCCGTTCAGCCGGGTTCCCGAGGATCGGGGTCGCTTTCCAGCGTCACGAAATAGTCGTAATAGGGCAGGAGAAATTCATAGCCCGTTTTCAGACGGTCCACCAGCTCCCGCGTGAAGAGACTCTCGTTCAGCTTGTCCCGGTGGCCCATAGAAAAGCTCTTTTTCAAATACCATGGGGCCAGCAGTTCGCTTGGCGCGCCTTCCTTGGGCCGCTTATACTCCTCTCCCTCCAAGGAAAACTCCTGCTGCCGGTTCAGTCTCCGGGTCAGCGTCTCCATGGGCTTCGGGTCCCGCTCCATGCGGGCGCGGAGCTTCATCATGGTGGAGGGGCTGGCCGCGTAATATCCAAGGCCATAGCTCCATTCGTCCGGCCCCAGCTCAAACCAAAAGCAGGGCTGCACGGTCCACACGCTTTCCGCCGGGGCCTCCACGCTGATCCACAGGTGGTCCTTGAAGGGGCCGCGTCCATGAAGCCGCCGGGCATCCCGATAGATACGGGAAACGCGGCCCCGGAGAGGA
>DKLF01000067.1 GCA_002455655.1 Oscillibacter sp. UBA6647
CTCTATTAGCGCACTTCTTCTATAAAAACACGTTTCTTTCCCTACAGAAAAATTTGAATCCAAAAAAGCGCCCCTGCCGGTCGGCAGGGGCGCTTTCAAAATTATTTACTTTACCAGCTCGATAATGGCCGTCTCCGCGGCGTCTCCGCGGCGAATGCCGGTGCGGACGACGCGGGTGTAACCACCGTTGCGCTCCGCATAGCCGGGGGCGATCTCCTTGAAGATCTTTTTGCAAACATCCTCACGGGTAATGAAGGTCATGGCCTGCCGATAGGCGGCCAGATCGTTCTTCTTCCCCAGGGTGATCATCTTCTCGGCCAGGGGCTTGATCTCCTTGGCGCGGGTGACGGTCGTCTCCATAGCGCCTCTGTCCAGGAAATCGGTGACCTGCTGGCGAAGCATCGCCCTGCGCTGGTCCGTTGTTTTACCGAGTTTACGGGTTCCGGGCATTTCGGTATTCCTCCTTATCGGGAATTTTCTCTCCCGGCAGTCTCCCACCGGGCTTTCAGTCAATTATTCTCTTCGTCTGCCAAAGCCAGACCCATCATCGCCAGCTTGTTGATTACTTCCTCCAGCGACTTGCGGCCCAGATTGCGAACCTTCATCATCTCGTCCTCGGTCTTGGAAATCAGATCCTCCACGGTGTTGATGTTGGCGCGCTTGAGACAGTTAAAGCTGCGCACGCTCAGGTCCAGCTCCTCAATGGTCATCTCCAGCACCTTATCCCGCTGGGCCTCTCCCTTCTCCACCACCGTGGGCTTGCTGCCCACGTTCTCCGAGAGGTCGGTGAAGAGCGTGAAATGGTCGCACAGAATCTTGGCGCCAAGGGACACGGCGTCCCGGGCAGAGATGGTGCCGTCGGTCCAGACCTCCAGCGTCAGCTTGTCAAAATCGCTGGACGTGCCCACGCGGGTGGGCTCCACAGTATAGTTGACCTTGTACACCGGAGTATAGATCGAATCAATGGGAATCACGCCGATGACCTGCTGGGTCATTGCACGCTTGTTCTTGTCGGCAGAGACATAGCCCCGGCCGTGAGACAGTGTGATTTCCATATTCAGCGTCGCGCCGCTGTCCAGCGAAGCGATGTGAAGCTCGGGGTTAAGCATCTCCACCTCGCCGTCGGCCTTGATATCGCCGGCGGTGACCTCGCAGGGGCCGACGGCCTCTACATAGACCGTCTTCCCGCTTTCGCCGTGGAGCTTGGTGAGGAGGCCCTTTACATTCAGGACAATCTCCGTCACATCCTCCTTGACGCCGGGGACAGTGGAAAACTCGTGCTGAACGCCGGCGATCTTGATGGAGGTCGCAGCGGTGCCGGGCAGAGAGGACAGCATAATGCGGCGAAGCGCATTGCCCAGCGTGGTGCCATAGCCCCGCTCCAGCGGCTCCACCACATACTTGCCGTAGGTCACGTCGCCGGGAGCTTCGATACACTCGATCTGGGGCTTTTCGATTTCGATCATGCAGTTACCCTCCTTCATCTTCTCATTGCGGCAAAGCCCAAGGGCAGGCCGCGTTCGGTTCCTGTCATCTTCGAGGGTGTCCTCCGATTACTTGGAGTACAGCTCGACGATGAGGTGTTCCTCGATGGGAAGATCGATGTCCTCGCGGGCGGGCATCCGCACCACAGTGCCCTTCAGCGTATTCTTCTCGCGCTCCAGCCACGAAGGCAGCAGGAACATCACGGCGTTCTCGCCCACAAGACGCTTGAACGCTGCGGAGGAGCGGCTGGATTCCGCAACCTCAATCACGTCTCCCGCCTTGACCAGATAAGAAGGAATGTTGACCTTCTTGCCGTTGACAATGAAGTGCCCGTGGTTCACCAACTGACGGGCCTCGCGGCGAGTCATGGCAAAGCCCATGCGGTACACCACGTTGTCCAACCGACGCTCCACCAGAATCAGCAGATTGTCGCCGGTCTTGCCCGGAGTGGCCACGGCCTTTTCATAGTAGCTATGGAACTGCTTTTCCAGAATTCCGTAAATAAACTTGACTTTCTGCTTCTCGTTCATCTGAGTCGCATACTCGCTCTTCTTCTTTCTCATCTGGCCGCCGGGATTACGCTTGGTTTCCTTCTTGGCGTAACCCATCACGGCAGGAGAAATGCCCAGAGTCTTGCAGCGCTTGGCAATGGGCTGCATATTCTTAGCCATAAAGCTTTACCTCCTTCAAATCAGACACGGCGACGCTTCGGGGGGCGGCAGCCGTTGTGAGGAATAGGAGTGACGTCCTTGATCATCGTCACTTCCAGACCCACGGCCTGCAGTGCCCGGATAGCGGCCTCACGGCCCTGACCGGGTCCCTTCACGAAAACCTCGACGGTCTTCAGTCCGTGCTCCATGGCGGCGCGAGCGGCAGTCTCCGCTGCGGTCTGCGCCGCAAAGGGCGTGGACTTCTTGCTGCCCCGGAAGCCGAGGCCGCCAGAGGAAGCCCAGGAGAGCGCGTTGCCCTGGGAGTCGGTAACAGTCACCATGGTGTTGTTGAAGGAAGAGCGGATATGGACCTGGCCACGCTCGATGTGCTTTTTCTCACGGCGGCGGCGGACGACTTTCTTTCCACCGGAACTTGCTGTCTTAGCCATTTTCGTTCTCCCTCCTTACTTCTTCTTGTTCGCAATGGTCTTCTTGGGACCTTTGCGGGTGCGAGCATTGGTCTTGCTGCGCTGTCCGCGGACAGGCAGGCCTCTGCGGTGACGCAGGCCGCGATAGCAGCCAATTTCCGTCAGGCGCTTGATATCCAGCGCGGTCTGGCGACGCAGGTCGCCTTCCACGGAATAAGCCTCAATGGCGTCGCGGAGCTGCTGCTCCTCGGCGTCCGTCAGATCCTTCACGCGGGTATCGGGGTTGATGCCCGTCTGCGCCAGGATGTCCTTGGCGCTCTTTCTGCCGATTCCGTAGATATAAGTCAGTCCGATTTCGATCCGCTTATCCTTCGGCAGGTCAATGCCGGCGATACGTGCCATACTCTTAAAGCACCTCCATTTTTAATTAGCCCTGTCTCTGCTTGTGCTTGGGGTTCTCGCAAATAACCATGACACGGCCTTTGCGGCGAATGACCTTACACTTTTCGCACATGGGCTTCACGGACGGTCTTACCTTCATGTCTAACCATTCCTTTCAGCTTTTGTTCCCAGCCGCACAAAGCGGCGTAGGCAGTGTGTTCGTTACTTTGTACGCCAGGTGATCCGGCCCCGGGTCAGGTCGTATGGTGACATTTCCACCGTGACCTTGTCGCCAGGCAGGATCCTGATGAAATTCATTCTGAGTTTCCCGGAGATGTGCGCTAGGATCGTATGTCCATTGCCGATGTCCACCTTAAACGTGGTGTTGGGCATGGATTCAACCACAACGCCCTCTACTTCGATCATATCGGATTTTGCCAAGCCTTATCCCTCCTGGTCCGGATGAACCTCCCCGCGGTATTCCGCGAGGGCTCTGCGAAGCTCGCTGTTCGTGACTTTTTCTTCGCCTTTAATTTTTGTGGAAAGGCGGGTGTCGTCAGCGGCGACAAACAGCACATGTCTGCGCTTTTTGCGCTTGGGCGACTCTACCCTCCGTGATTTCCCATCCGCCAGCAGCAGATACTCCCCTTCTACGTTCATCACGCAGAAAAGCTTTCCCCGGTCCCTGCCGGCGCTGGACTGAACAATATTCGACTTTGCGATCTCCATAAGCACTCTCTCAAATTGCAGGAGCCGTCAAAATTTCCGGCTCGCCGTCGGTAATCAGGATCGTGTTCTCATAGTGGGCGGCGTTCTTTCCGTCCGCAGTGCGGACAGTCCAGCCATCGCTCATCTGATAAATGGAGGCGGACCCGGCGTTCACCATGGGTTCAACCGCAATCGTCATTCCCGCAAGAAGCCTGGGGCCCCGTCCGGGATGACCATAGTTCGGAATCTCCGGGGACTCGTGCATATCCGCGCCGACCCCGTGGCCGACGAATTCCCGCACAATTCCGTATCCGTGAGCTTCCGCGTAAGCCTGAACCGCTGCGGAGATATCCCCGGTGCGGTTGCCTTGACGCGCCTGCTTGATTCCCTCGAAAAAGCTCTGTCTGGTCACGTTGATCAGATCCTGAGCCTCCTTGGAAACGGTTCCGCAGGCAAAGGTTGCCGCGCAGTCCCCATGAAATCCGCCGATATACGCGCCCACATCCACGCTGACGATATCACCCTCCAGCAACACCCGTTTTCCGGGGATGCCGTGGATAATCTCGTCGTTGACGCTGATGCAGACGGAGGCCGGATAGCCCTGATAGTGCAGGAAGGACGGCACCGCGTGATTCTTTCGGATAAATCGCTCCACTTCGTCGTTGATCTCCTGGGTTGTAACGCCGGGCTTTACCATTTCCCCTGCCAAGGCACGGGCAGCCGCGGTAAGTTTTCCCGCTCGGCGCATCAAGTCGATCTCCTCCGGGGATTTGAGAATAATCATTTCATCCTCATTTCCCCAACGCGTGGAGGATTGCCTGAGAGGTTCCGGCCACGGTGGGCTGGTTCTCCACATATTCCAGAACGCCCCGAGACCTGTAAAAGTCCTTCAGCGGTTCTGTCTCCTTGTGATAGACCACGAGGCGCTGTTCCACAACCTCGGGGTCGTCGTCGTGCCGACGGCTCAATTTTCCGCCGCACTTGTCGCAGATTCCCTCCTGCTTGGGGGGAACCGCCACCACGTGAAAGCTGGCGCTGCACTGTTCGCACACCCGCCGGCCCGCCATGCGCTTCTCAATCTCCTCATCAGAGATTTCGATGGAAATTACGTGGTCAAAGTAAATACCGGCCTTCTCCAGCGCCTCGGCCTGAGC
>DKLF01000073.1 GCA_002455655.1 Oscillibacter sp. UBA6647
ATTCCTCCGGTGGGCAGTCAGGTGCAGGACGTGCGGATGGCCCAGTTTGCCGCCAACCGCCCCTTGGTGGAATCCTTTGCCCGACAGGCGCGGGAGGCCCGGTTCGACGGGCTGTTCGCCGTTCTATCCGACCCTGTGGACCCTCTGTGCAAGGCGGCGTATCTGGCGTCCAACACCGGCCCCGGCGGACAGTGGGACGGAATGGGACTTTTGGCAGAGCAGGTGCAGGGCTATGGGCTTGGCGTGATGAACGCCCGGGCTGCCGCGCTGGCCCAAAACGACCTGCGCTTCCTTTCCTTCCTGTCCGACGGGCGCAGCTTTGGACCCCACGGGGAGGGACTTGTCATTGCAAACTCCCTGAAAAAGTATGATGACGAAATCTCCCGGGAGTTAACGGAACTGGTGAAAACCGCCAATCTCCGTATCCGGGATTTGGGCTTCAAGCCCTTTGTTGCTCCCGCCGTGTCCTCCGGGGCCATGCAGCTTTTACTGACCTTGCGGGGCCAGTGGCACTGCGGGTCCGTGTGCCTTGGGGGCGTGTGGTTCGGCGTGCGCAACCGGCTCACCCCCAAGGGGCTGGAAACGGAATCCGTGGAGCTGCCGGACGCACTGTTCGCCCGCCTGAAGGAGACGGAAACTACGCTGAAGGCGATTCTATGAGCGCGCTGACATTGATCTGCCCCGGTCAAACCGCCTCCCACCGATATGCTTCGGCCCTGCGGGAAGCACTGCGGGGCATCCCCTGTCAAATTGTAACAGCCCTTGCGGGCCCGCCGGAAACCCACCGGCTTCTCTTCGCCGTTCCGCTGGACGAAAGCGGCGTGAACCACGGGTACTCCGACCTGCTGGCTTTTTTGCGGACCCATCCGGGAGTTCTTGCGGGGTGCGTTGGAGGTATCGTAGTGGACGGCACGGGAGACCTCTATACCAAAGCTGCCGCCCGGGAACTGGTACTGGCGGCAAACGGCGCAGGCTGCGCTTTTCCGGGCCGCCCGCTGGTGGAAGCGGTGGGGTCCCTCTCAAACTTTACTGTACAGGCCAAAAATGCGGGCTGCAATTTGGAAGCGGCCTACCGTCTGGCTATCCGGGATTTGGCGGAGCGGATTCTGGGCTTCTCTCCTCCGAAATCAGAGAAGCCAAAGCTTTTGGCACTTCATGCCTCCAGCCACCGCACGTCCAACACGCTGGCTCTATGGAGCGGGGTGCGGGAGCGGCTGGGGGATATTTGCACCGTCACCGAAATTGGCCTGCGCAACGGCACGGTGACGGACTGCCGGGGCTGCTTTTATTCCGCCTGTCTCCACTTTGGGGAGCGCGGAGAGTGCTTTTATGGCGGCGTAATTGTCAAGGAGGTCTATCCCGCCGTCCGGGAAGCGGACGCAGTAATTCTCCTTTGTCCCAACTATAACGATGCCCTCTCTGCTAATCTCACCGCCGCCGTGAATCGGCTGACGGCGCTGTACCGTACTACCTCCTTCGCCCACAAGGCGATTTTCGGCATCGTGGTGTCCGGGTACTCCGGCGGGGACCTTGTGGCACGGCAGTTGGTGTCCTCGCTTTGTATGAACAAGGGCTTTTACCTGCCACCGGATTTCTGCCTGCTGGAAACGGCCAACGATGCGGGCACGGCTATGAAGCTGCCGGGAATTGATGAGAGACTCGACGGGTTTGCGGCAAATATTCTGACCTGCCTGAGACAATAAGGAAAGCGGCGCGGGATAACTCCCGCGCCGCTTGTCGCCTATTCCTCCACGGGGATGAACTCCATGTAATCGCCCATGACGTCCTCTTTGTACCGCCCCAGCGTATTTCCCGCCCCGTCCAGAAGGTCGGCGGTCATCCATTCGGGATAGGCCATCTCACCGTTCCGGGTGTCCGGGATGCGCTTTTCCATGTAGAAATACCGCCAGCCGTCCTTGTCCGTCCACAGTTTGGGGCCGCCGGAAAACTTCACCTCCGGCAGATTGCGCGTCTGCTCGTCGGTTTCGTTCCAATGGCCCTCCACCCGGATGCCCTGCGCCTCCGGGGATTTGGTTCTGCCGTATACAATGACGCGGGTGAACTGCTCGCCGCCGATCCGCCAAGTCATTGCCCTGGCCTGGAAATCCCCCAAGCCATCACAGTCCAAAACCGCCACCGCCCCTCCGTTCCAGCCGACCAGCGGATGAAAACTTACCTTAGAAAGAAGGATCGCCTTTTCATTGGCGGTCAAATAAAGGCTCTCGCTCCACTTTTCCCCATTGATGCGCCGCACCACCCGGGTTTGTCCCGTCCCCATTCTCTCCTCCTCTTGGCGGACGCGCCTGCCGAAGCGGTCGTAAAAAAGCTCCACCGCATCGTCCGCCCGCGAGACCGGAATCTTCGCCAAATATCTATAATACGCGCCGGATCCGCCGGTGCCGCCGCCGTCAAAGTGCCGCTCCGGCTCCTTCAGGACAGAGGTTTGAACATACAGCCCCAGCGCATTGGGGGTATAGGCGAGGGAATTTTTGTTATAGTTGCAGAAAACCAGGAAAACCTCCCCCGTCTCGCCGTCCTGCTTTACGTCCAGCCCCACCTTGTAAATCCGCAGGATATCTTCTCCCACCTCTGCCCGGATGTCCACCTCCCGCTCATAGGTATACCGGGTTCTGCCGTCAAAGTCGTCGAAGCGGGGGTTGAGGCGAGCCTGGAGGTTGTCATAGACCCTTTCCAGCCCCGGCGATGTAAGTAAAAATATAGCGCACAGCAGCACCGCCACCATCAGGCTTACCCGGCTCAGCACCAGCCAGCCCAGCGGATACGCCCGGTTCAGCTCCGCGCCGATCTCCTCCGGGTTTCCCATGGCGGCGGCGGCACGCTCCTCAGCTTCCTCACCTGTATAGCCCACCTCTGTCAGAGCGGCGGCGTGGTCCTCCATGTGGCCCTCCAGCTCCTGGCGGATGGCATCCTTCTCCTCTGGCGTTGCATGGCGCACGCAGGCCACCACCCGGTCGCAAAACTCCTGCCTGTTCACTGTCTTCACGCTGGGGCAAGGCCCGTTTTGAAACGAAGCACCGCGTTCACGGCCCCGGAATAAGTCTGCCACGCAGCCTCCTCCGTCCGCAGCCGCTCCGCCCCTCTTCTTGTCAGGTGGTAATACTTGCGGCTTCTCCCCGTGGGGGCCTCCTGCAAATACGCCTCCACCGCCCCGTCCTTCTCCAGTCCGTGAAGAATGGGGTACAGCGTCCCCTCCTTCATGTCGAAGGCGTGCTCCGAGCGGCGGGCCAGCTCCACAATCATCTGATAGCCATACATATCCTCCCCCGCCAGCAGCGACAAGACCAGCAGGGCGGTATGCTCCATATTCTTCCGCTTTTCCACGGCAATTCCTCCTATACCTCGTATCTCGATGCTTCACTATACCTTGTATCTCGATGTATGTCAAGCAAAACCTGCGCCGCCGGGTATCCGTCGGC
>DKLF01000022.1 GCA_002455655.1 Oscillibacter sp. UBA6647
AAACTTATTGTACATTATCGAAAAAAGGGGCTAAAATCGAGCATTTTTTGCTCCGATTTTAGCCCCTTTTTTGTCCAAAAACCACAACATATTGTGGTCAAAATCTACTTTTCTTCCCCCGAACCACAACGCTGCATCAGAATCACGCTCTCAACATGCGCCGTTCCCGGGAAGAGGTCAGCGGCCACGGCCCGCTCCGCCCGATAGCCCAGCTCGGCAAACCGCTTCAAATCCCGGGCCAGCGTCGCCGGGTCGCAGGAGACATACACCACCCGCTCCGGCCCCATGGCGGCCACGCTGTCCACCACCTCCGGGGCCAGCCCCTTCCGGGGCGGGTCCACGCAGATCACGTCGGGCCGAAGGCCCTCTCTTTCCAGCTTTGCCGCAATATCCGCCGCATCGCCCTGAAAAAACTCTGCGTTTGAAATTCCGTTCCGCGCTGCGTTCTCCCGGGCGTTTTCAATTGCTTCCGGCACAATCTCCGCACCGATTACCCGCTTTGCCGCCTTCGACATTGCCAGCGTGATGGTCCCGGCCCCGCAGTACAAATCCAGCACCGTCTCCGTTCCCGTCAGCCCCGCAAACTCCACGGCCTTGCCGTACAGCACCTCTGCCTGTTCCCTGTTCACCTGATAGAACGACGGCACGGACAGCTTGAACTCTAACCCGCACAGCTCGTCCATCAGGAAGTCCTGCCCCCAAAGCGTCCGATACCGCTCACCCAGAATCACGTTGCCCCGGCTGACGTTGCCGTTGAGCACCACCCCCACAGTCTTGGGCGCGGTGGCCAGAATCATGGCGGCCAGCTCCGGCTCCCGAGGGGCGTTTTTTCCGTTCAGCACCACGCAGCAAAGGCTCTCCCCCACCCGGTTGGTCCGGACGTAGACATGGCGCACCAGACCCTTCCCCGTTGTTTCGTCATAGGGGGAGACGCCGTATTTTTTCATCCACGCGCCAACGGCCCCGGCGGTTTCGTCCGCGGCCGGGGCGCAGATTTGGCAGCGCTCCACAGGAATCACCCGGTGGCTCCGCCGCCGATAAAAGCCCACCGCACCGTCGGCCCCCACCGGATACTGGGCCTTGTTGCGGTAGTGAAGCGGGTTTTCCGCCCCCAGAATTTCCTCCGCCCGCAGCGTAAGGCCCCCGATGCGCCGGAGCGCGTCGTTCACCTTTTGCAGCTTGGATTGCAGCTCCTCTGCATAGGTCATATGGCGGTAGACGCAGCCGCCGCACTCCCCGAAATAAGGGCAGTCCGGCTCCACCCGCTCCGGCGAGGCGGTCAGAATTTTTTCAATTTCCCCCGCGTAGCTGGTTTTCATGGCCTTGACAATGCGAAGCCGTACCTCTTCGCCGCGGACGGCGCGGGGTACGAATACCACCGCGCCGTTGATGCGAACAATTCCTAAGCCTTCGCTGGAGTAGCCCTCCACCGTGCCGGTATATGCCTGATTCAGCAATAAACGTTCCATAATCGTTTCCTTATTGTAAAGTGGCAGGAACGGACAGGCGTTACGCCTCCCACTTGTCCAAAACCTGCTTGAGCTGGTCGGCAAACCTGCCCACGCTCTTGTTATCCCGGCCTCTGGCCCGGGAAATGGCCTCCGCCAGTCGCCTGCCCACAGCCGTCAGCCGTTCATAGGCCGCCGACAGCTTCACCCCGTCCACGGTCTTGGCCTTGCGCTCGGGCAAATATCCGGTTTCAATCTGCCGGTTGGCAGCCAGATCGTAAATCTCCGTATACTGCGCCGCGTGGGCGTCGAAGCCCATTCCCCGCAGTGTCTCTGCAAAGAAAGGCGCCACATCCCGGTCGCCGTGAACCACAAACACCTGCTGGGGCTTGGGGGCCTTAAACTCGGAAATCCAGGCAATCAGGTGGTCCCGGTCCGCGTGGGAGGACAGGCCCGTGTAGTTCACCATCTCCGCCCGGACCGTAATTTCCTCGCCAAACATCTTGACCGTCTCGGCCCCGTCCAGCAATTGCCGTCCCAGCGTCCCCTCTCCCTGATAGCCCACGAAGGCGATGGTGCTTTCGGGCCGCCAGAGATTGTGCTTGAGATGGTGGCGGATACGTCCCGCGTCGCACATGCCGGAGGCGGAGATAATGACCTTGGGCGCGCGGTCCTCGTTCAGCGCGCGGGACTCGTCCACCGTCTCGGTCATGCGCAGGTCGGGAAAGTTAAACATATGGGTCCCGTCGGCCACCAGCGCCAGCGCATCCTCATCCAGATAGCCCCTTAGGTCGCCGGTGAAGACCTGCGTCGCCTTTCTGGCAAGGGGCGAGTCGATATAAACCGGGAAGTTGGGAACGGATTTCACCATTCCCCTGTCCTTGATCTCCCGGATAAAGTACAGAAGTTCCTGCGTGCGGCCCACAGCAAAGGAGGGAATCACCACATTGCCGCCCCGGGCCATGGTCTTGTCGATAATCTCCGCCAGATCGTCCGTATAACTCCAGACCTCCTTGTGGTTCCGGTCGCCATAGGTGGATTCCATCACCACATAGTCCGCTCCAGGGAATGTGGAGGGGTCCCGGATAATGGGCTGATCCACGTTGCCGATATCCCCGGAAAAAACGATGGTCTTGGTCACACCGGCCTCGGTCATTTCCACCCAGATAAACGCGGAGCCAAGGAGGTGGCCCGCATCCTGAAATTTCACCCGCACGCCCTCGCACAGGTCAATGATCTGATTGTACTCGCAGGGGTGCACATACTCCCCCACCTTCTGGGCGTCTTCCACGGTGTACAGCGGCTCCACCGGCGCGCGGCCCGCCCGCTCGCCCTTGCGGTTTTTCCACTCCGCGTCCTGCTCCTGAATGTGGGCGGAGTCCAGCAGCATAATGTTAATCAAATCCGCCGTAAGCCGGGTGGTGACCACCTGACCCCGGAACCCGTCCCGAATCAGTTTTGGAATCCGGCCCGAGTGATCGATGTGGGCGTGGGTCAGCAGCACATAATCCACACCGGCGGGATTGAAGGGAAACTCCTCGTTGGAGACCTCATCCCGCCCCTGCTGCAAGCCGCAGTCGATTAAAATGGTTTTGCCGTTGACCTCCAGACAGTGGCAGCTACCGGTGACGCTCTGGTCCGCGCCAAAAAAACTCAGCTTCATGGAATGTCCTCCCGTATTTTTTAGAGTTTCACATTTATAATATCGCAAAGCAGGGCTTGTCCGCCCCGCAGTGTTATTCCCTTTACGGTATCCGTCAGCGGTTCAAAATCTCCACCTGAAGCCCCGCCAGCACGTCCATGGTCTTTTCGTGCAGATCGGGATCAAAGCTGGCGGTAAGCCCGGCATCCACCACAATGCGGGCCTGAGGATAGCGGCTTTGCAGCACCGCAGCGTTGCTGACAACGCAGATGTTGGACACCAGCCCGCACAGCTCGATGCGCTTCGCTTCCTTGGGGAGCGCCGCCAGCACCGCCGGATCGCCGGTATCCATGCCGAAGGCGGGCTTGTCGATGCCAACCGCCCTCACGTCTTCAAGGGCCTTGGCCGTCTCCCCATAGTTTTCCCAGCCGGGGGTCCCTTTTACGCAGTGGACCACAGGTAAAAGCGCCCCTTCCCGGGTTTGAAGGTAATCCTCGGAATGGGTGTCTCTGGTAAACCAAACGCGGCCCGGACCATAGGCCCGCACTCTGGCGGCAATGGCCCCGTCCAGCTTTTCCGCGCCGGGAAAGCCAAGGGCTCCATCCACAAAATCATTTTGGTAGTCGATGACAAACAGGCAGTCCATACCGATTCCCGATCCTTCCCGCTGCCAGTCGCAGCCGCTTATATTTTACCGTTTATTTTTACTATTGTAGCATCAAATTCTTAAATGCACAATAAAAAACCCAAGGGTTCTTGCCTTCTTTTCCGCTCCTCCGGGAGGGAAATCTATTGCCCTTCCCGCCCAAACGGCGGTTTTGCCCGAATTTACCGAATCTTTTTGTGAAAAAGAGAAAAATCTTTCTTCGCAAATTGACTTTTGACACCAAAACCGCTACAATTATGCCATCTCAAAGTTCCTAATTAACACAGATTCTTTTGTTTTTGGGGAGCTTTGAGCTAAATTATTTTGGAGGTCTTTTCATGAAAAAGTTGTTTGCGCTTGCTCTTGCAATGGCTATGACGCTATCTCTGGCCGCCTGCGGAGGCGGCTCCACTCCCCCCGCCGGGTCCACGCCCTCTTCCGGCTCCGGCTCTGAGGCTCCCGCCGGAAAGGTATACAACGTGTGCAACCTTGTCAACGGCAATCTGGGGGACAAGTCCTTCTTTGACTCTGCAAACGCCGGACTGGAGCAGTTGAAGGCCGACGGCCGCATCACTCTGAACACCATTGAGATGGGCGGCACCGACGCCGATCAGCCCACTTGGCTGTCTAACCTCTACGAGGTGTCCGACTCCGGCGAATACGACCTGATTGTCTGCGGTACTTATCAGATGCCCGAGTATCTGGACGAAGTAGCCGCCAAATACCCCGACCAGCACTACCTCATTTATGACTCCGAATCCAGCCAGCCCAACGTGGTGAACATCAACTATAAGCAAAACGATCTGGGCTATCTGATGGGCGTGTTTGCCGCCAGCATGACCGTTGACACCACCGTGGACCACATCAACGAGGACGCGGTACTGGGCTTCGTCGGCGGCGTGGACAGCCCCGTCATCAACGACTTCCTGTACGGCTTTATTCTGGGCGCCCAGAGCATCAACCCCGACGTGAAGGTGGACACCCGCTATACCAACGACTATGTGGATACCGCCATCGCCAAGGAATATGCGAACTCCATGATTAACGACAATAAGTGCGACGTGATCTGGGGTGTGGCGGGCAACTCCGGCAACGGCGCTGCCGAGGCCGCTCTTGAAACCGGCAAGGCCTGGTTCCTGGGCGTGGACTCCGATCAGGAGCTGACCTTCTCCCCCGATCTGGCCGCTATTACCCTCACCTCCGGCCTGAAGAACATCGGCAACTCCCTGATCTGGTTCTTCGACCAGTGGGATGCCGGTCAGGATCTCTTCGGCCAGAACATCCTGCTGGGCATCACTGAGGGCGGCGTGGGCATCGTCACCGACAAGAACTATAACAAATATGCCTCCGCCGAAACCAAGGCCGCCGTGGAGGCCGCGCAGAAGAGCATTATCGACGGTACTGTCACCGTTCCCTCCGCCATCACCGACAGCGACGGCGTTGTTGCCCTGCGCGAGGCAGTCCGTCCGTAATCTTCCCGCTTTTTCAGACAAAGAGGGGGCCTTCGCCCCCTCTTTGTCTCTCCCGCCCGGGCGCGGAGCGAGTGGCAGCCCGCTCGTTTCGCGCGCGGACAGGAGACCAGTCCGCCGGAATCCGTTTCACCCACCCACAGAAAAACGCAGAGGGGGAATCCCATACATGCAGGAACACAAACAAGAGGAATACGTCGTTCGGATGCTTGGCATCACCAAGGTCTATCCCAACGGCATCGCCGCCAATCAGGACGTTGAGCTGAACATCCGCAAAGGCGAAATTCACGCCCTGATGGGAGAGAACGGCGCAGGAAAATCCACGCTGATGAAAATGCTGTTTGGTCTGGAGCAGCCCACCGGCGGTGAAATCTGGCTGAACGGGGAAAAGGTGTCTCTCACTTCCCCCTCGGTGGCCATCTCCAAAGGAGTGGGCATGGTCCACCAGCACTTTATGCTGGTGCCCAGCCTTACCGTGGCGGAGAATATGGTGCTGGGAATGGTACCCAAAAAGTCCGGCCTTTTGATTGACGAGACAAAGGCCATCCAGATCACGAAGGAATACTCTGAAAAATTCAACCTCCATGTTGATCCCGATGCCCGGGTATGCGACATTCCCGTGGGCATGAAGCAGAAGGTGGAGATTCTCAAAGCTTTGGTCCGGGGCGCAAAAATCTTGATTCTGGACGAACCCACCGCCGTTTTGACCACGCAGGAGACGACGGAGCTGTTTAAGGAGCTGATCCATCTCAAAGAACAGGGCTACACCATTATCTTTATCTCCCACAAGCTGACGGAAATTATGCAGATTACCGACCGCATGACTATTCTCAGGGGTGGAAAGTCCATGGGCGTCTACGAAACCAAGGACGTAAGCCCGGAGAAAATTTCTCGCCTGATGGTTGGCCGGGACGTTGTGCTGAAGGTGGAAAAAGGCAAAGCGGAACCGGGAGACACCGTGCTGCGGGTCCGAGATCTGGAATACGTCAACGAGTGGGGCAAAAAAATGCTGGACAAGCTGTCCTTTGATTTGCGCCGGGGCGAGATTTTGGGTATCGCGGGCGTGGAGGGCAACGGACAGAAGGAACTGGTTGACATGCTGTTCCACCTGAACCTGCCCAACGCCGGTTCTGCCGAAGTAAGCGGCGTCAGCGTTCTGGGCCAGTCTCAGCGGAAAATTCGGGAACTCGGTGTGTCTCTGGTTCCGGAAGACCGGATGATTTACGGCATTGCGGGAGACGGCACCATTGAGGAAAACCTGATTTCCGACCGGGCCGGGGCAAAACGGCTGAACCGGGGCCCCATGTTTGACATGAAGGCTATCCACAAAGAGTGCGACCAACTGATTGCCGACTACACCGTTTTGTGCAAATCCGGGGCACAGCAAGTGAAAATGCTTTCCGGCGGCAATATTCAAAAAGTGGTGGTGGCGCGGGAATTTTCCAACAGCCCCACCCTCATCATCGCCGACCAGCCCACCCGTGGCATCGACGTTGGCGCGACGGAGTTTATCCGCCGCAAGCTGGTAGAGCTTTCCCGTTCGGGCATTGCCGTGCTGCTGGTTTCTGCGGATCTGAACGAGGTCATGGAACTGTCCGACAGCCTGATGGTCATGTACGGCGGACGGATTGCCGCTTATTTTGAAGACACATCCAGCCTCACCGACGAGGAGATGGGCGAATACATGCTGGGCCTGAAGCAGCAGGTCCCTGAAGAGATTGGGAGGGTCTGCCATGAATAAGAGACAAAGCATACTCTTCAGTCTCATCCGGGGCGGCGCGGCCATTCTCATTGCCCTGCTGGTGACAACGCTTCTGATTTTTATATCCGCCGACGCGCCCGACGGCGCCGCCTTCGGCGCGGCTGTCTCCGCCAAGCTT
>DKLF01000132.1:0-1959 GCA_002455655.1 Oscillibacter sp. UBA6647
AGGGCCGCGCGCAGCGCAGTCCGGGCGCGGGAGAGGCGGCTTTTCACTGTCCCCTCCGGAATTTTCAGCATTTGCGCAATCTCCGTCACCTGAAAGCCCTCCACGTAATGCAGCACAATCACCAGCCGCAGTTCCTCCCGCAGCGCCATGATGGCGGCGTAAAGACCGGGGTCCCGGCTCTGAGGCGGGGCTGTCTCCAGATGTGCATATTCCTCCAGAGACACGGTTTTTCGGTTTGCGCGGTAGATACGGTAGCACTCATGAATCAAGATTCTGCAAAGCCACGTTTTAAAATAACCTGGCTCCCGTAAGGAGGGGAGCTTGCCATATGCCGCCGCAATCGCCTCCTGCACCGCATCCGCGCAGTCGCTGTCATTTTTCAGGATGGACTTGGAAATGCGGTACAGCGTGGGCTCTGCCGCGACGACGCGGGAAGCAAAATCATCTCTGTCCACGGCGGTTGTTCCTTTCTGTGTAACTATCTGGGTACATACAAAGTCCTTTTCCGGATGGCCGATCCAAATTTGAGCTCTGACTGTTAGAGCAAATAAGGCATTGTCAGGTTCCCAAATTTAAGAAAGCATTTAAAAAATTCTGTACGGAGGAGGGAAATGGCCAAAAGGACACGGACTTGCGCTTGGAAAGGGAGCACGGTAAAGCGCACGGCGGGCCTTGTTTAAAGGCCTGCCGTGCGCATAAAGATACAGTCATTTCAATGATGAATGGAACAGAACCTTATTGTTTGAGCGCGGCGGTCTTCTCATACGCGGAGATCACCGCATTCATTGCCGCAGCCCGGAAGCCGCCATTCTCCAGTGCGCGAACGCCCTGAATGGTGGTCCCGCCGGGGGAGCACACTGCGTCCTTCAGCGCCCCGGGGTGCTTTCCGCTCTCCTGCTGCAAACGGGCTGTTCCAACCAGCGTCTGGGATGCAAGATCTATGGCCGTGGCCCGGGGAAGCCCGCAGGCCACGCCGCCGTCCGACAAAGCCTCTAAAAACAGGCAGATAAACGCCGGGCCGCATCCGGAGACGGCGCTGCCTGCGTCGATAAGCCGCTCCTCCAGCGCCAAGAATTTTCCAGCCCCGGCCATGTCGGCAAGAAATGCCTGCTCCTCTTCGGCGGACACGTCGGCGCTGAGGGAATACAGCGTCATCCCCTCGCCGATGGAGCAGGGGGTGTTGGGCATGACGCGGATCACGGGGTAGGTATCTCCTGCCAATTCCTGAATGTCCGCGATGGACAGGCCTGCCGCCATGCTCACCAGAATAAACCGCGTCTCCCGCGCGGCAAGAACCGGGCCGATGTCGGCCAAAAGATCTTTCATCATGTGGGGCTTCACGCCCAGAAAGATGAAGTCCGCGCTCCCGGCCACGGCTTCGCCGTCCGCCGTGCGGCAGCCCAGCTCTTCAGCCAGCGCCTCTGCCTTTGCCATGGTGCGGTTGGAGAGAAACACCTGATCGGGCTCCACCGTGCGGCATACCGCCCGGGCCAGCGCCCCGCCCATATTTCCAACGCCGATAAATCCGTAAGTTGCCATATCGCTCCTACCTTTCGTACATTCGTCCTGCCCCGGCGGACTGTTCCTCCGGGGCAGGAACGCTTATTCCCGAATCTGGCCCTCTCCGTAAATCACGTATTTGGAGCTGGTCAGCTCCTCTAAGCCCATGGGACCCCGGGCATGCATCTTCTGGGTGGAGATGCCGATTTCCGCGCCCAGACCAAATTCAAACCCGTCGGTAAACCGGGTGGAGGCGTTGACGTAGACTGCCGCCGCGTCCACCGCGTTCAAAAAGTGCTGGGCGGTAAAATAGTTTTTGGTAATGATGGACTCGGAGTGGCCGGTGCCGTGGGCGTTGATAAACTCAATGGCCTCCGCCGCATTCTTTACAACATGGACAGCCAGAATATAGTCGTCATACTCCGCGTCCCAGTCCTCCCCGCTGGCGGGGACGGCGTT
>DKLF01000132.1:2083-6741 GCA_002455655.1 Oscillibacter sp. UBA6647
AAAGCGGCCTCGTCGCACCGCAGCTCCACATCTTTCTCCTTCAGCAGGGGGACGGCCTTTTCAAAAAAGTCCTTCGCCACGTCCTCCGCCACCAGCACGCACTCCGCAGCGTTACACACGGAGGGGCGGGAGCATTTGGCGTTGAACAGGATTTTGGCGCCCATGTCCAAGTCCGCCTCGCTGTCGATATAGACGTGGCACACGCCCTCGCCCGTGCGGATGACAGGAACGCTTGCGTTTTTTGACACGGCGCGAATCAGGTCTGCGCCGCCACGGGGAATCAGCACGTCCACATATCCCGTCAGGTGCATCAGCTCGTTTGCCGTGTCGCGGCTGGTGTCCTGCACCAGCGAGATGCAGTCCACAGGCAGGCCCGCGCTTTCCAGAGCGGTGCGCATCAGCTCCACCGCCGCCCGGTTGGAGCGGATGGCCTCCTTCCCGCCCCGGAGAATGCAGGCGTTGCCGGATTTCAGGCACAGGGCCGCCGCGTCGGCGGTGACGTTGGGCCGGGCCTCATAGATAATGGCGATGACCCCGAGGGGGACCCGCCGCCGCCCGATAATCAGCCCGTTGGGCCGGGTTTCCATTTTTGTCACCGTGCCGATGGGGTCCGGCAGGGTCGCCACCTGACGGATACCCTCCACAATCCCGGCAATCCGGTCCTTCGTCAGCGTCAGCCGGTCCAGCATGGCGGGGCGCATCCCCGCCGCCGCTGCGGCGGACACGTCCTCTGCGTTGGCGGCAAGCCACAAGTCCTGTTTTTTCGTCAAAAGTTCGGCGATGGCCTCCAGCGCGGCGTTTTTCTGCGCCGTGTTGGTAATGGCCAGCACTCGTCCGGCGGTCCGGGCCAGTTGGCCCTGCCGCTCCAAAGCAGTCATAGTTTCCATGCTCCGCGCCTCCTCATTTCAAAGCTAAAAATCTGGTTCCGATTTCCGCGCCGTCCACGATGCCGTACAGGTCCTCGGTCCGATCTCCGTTGGTAATTACCATGTCGCAGCCCGCCTCGGTGGCAATTTTGGCGGCAGAGAGCTTGGTGGCCATCCCGCCGGTGCCCCGCCAGGAGCCGGCGCCCCCCGCCATTTCCAAAATTTGCGGCGTCAGCGTTTCCACCCGGCGGATGAGCTTTGCGTCCGGGTGAGCGTGAGGGTCCGCATCGTACAGACCGTCAATGTCCGAAATCAGAATCAGCAGGTCCGCCCGGCACAGCTTTGCCACGATGGCGGAAAGCGTGTCGTTGTCGCCCAAAACCTTGTGCCGCCCGGTTTCAATTTCCGCCGAGGACACGGAGTCGTTTTCATTCACCACGGGAATCACCCGCATTTCCAGCAGCGCCCCGAAGGTGCTGGTGAGATGCTCCGCCCGGATGGGATCGTCCACGTCGTCCCCTGTCAGCAGAATTTGGGAGACGGTGCGGTTATACTCGGAGAAAAACTTGTCGTAAATGTGCATGATGCGGCACTGGCCCACCGCCGCCGCCGCCTGCTTAAGCCGCAGCTCCTTCGGCCGCTCCGGCATGTTCAGCCGGGCCGCGCCCACGGCAATGGCGCCGGAGGACACCAGAATTACCTGATGGCCCATGCCGCTTAAATCCGAAAGAACCCGCACAAGCTGCTCGATGCGGTGCAGGTTCAGCGCGCCGGAGTCGTGGGTAAGGGTGGAGGTGCCCACCTTCACCACAATACGCTGCTGCTTCAAAGTCCGTCAGCTCCCCTCAAGAGAATGATGATATATTGAAGCATTATATCACGGCGTTTTTCAAAAGGAAACCGGGTAAATTTCTAATTTTTGCAGAAGCTAGTGCGGAAAGCGAGGGATTTCATGACGGAAGAGACAAAAACAAAAAAGCAGACGGAAGAAGACGAGGCCGACACCGGCGAGGACACCGGCTCCGACAAAAACGGAACCAGCCCGGAGACTTGGCAGCAGCAGATTGTGGACAGCGGCTCCGTCACCACCAAAACCCGGAGGGGAAGTCTCCACTGCCTCACCATCATCGGGCAGATCGAAGGGCACATGGCCGCCGCGCCCAACACAAAAGCCACGAAATACGAGCATGTGATGCCGCTGCTGGCGGCGCTGGAGCAGTCTGACGAGGTGGACGGCGTGCTGTTTCTTCTGAACACCGTGGGCGGCGACATCGAGGCCGGGCTTGGCATCGCGGAGCTGATTGCGGGCATGGGCAAGCCCACCGCGTCTCTGGTGCTGGGAGGGAGCCACTCCATCGGCATTCCTCTGGCGGTGGCAGCAAAGCGGAGCTTTGCGGTGCCCTCGGCGGCGATGACGGTTCACCCGGTCCGCATGAGCGGCACAGTGATTGCCGCACCTCAGACGTACCATTACTTCGAGCGGTTGCAGGACCGCATCGTGGACTTCGTCACCCGCAACTGCGCCATCGACCGGGAGAAATTTCTGTCCCTGATGATGAAAACCGGCGAAATGGCGGCGGATGTGGGCACGGTGCTGTACGGCGAGGAAGCCGTGGGCCTTGGGCTGATCGATCAGGTGGGCACGCTCTCCGACGCGCTGGATTGGCTGTATGGAGAAGTAAAGCCGAAATCGGGAAAAAAGAGACGTTCCTCCTGAAAGCGGTGCAAAACAGGCGGAACGGGTAAACAAAAAACGCTGCGGGGCAAAGTCGCTCCCGCAGCGTTTTTACAGGCGAATTTTAAACAGGCCGTGGCGGTTGCAGCAGGCGTAGAGCGTGCCGCTTCGGTAGGGGAAGCGGGCCTCGGCGCTCTGCTCCGGATAGAGTCGGACGATCTCCGTCCGGTTGTCCGTCACCAGTGCAAAAAAGCTGAGGAAGTGGTCCTTATGCATGGGGTGGTCCAGCGTGACGTACCACTCGCCGTCCAGCCGCTGTGCCCGCAGGCTGTGGGCCTCGTCCGGCTCCTCGGCTTCCAACGGCGGAAGGTTCACGCCGCAGCAGGAAAACGCGCCCTCACCGGCGGCCCACAGGACGTTTCCGCAGATGGGGCAGACGTAGAACTTGCTCCGCAGGAGATTTCCGGAGCGGTTGGCGTTGACAAAGCATTCGCCGCTTAAAAGCTCCGCCACCGAAACGCGCAGGGCCGCCGCCAAAGGCTCCAGCAGGGAGATATCCGGCAGTCCCCGGCCTGTCTCCCATTTTGAAACGGTTTTGTCACTGACGCACAGCGTCTGGGCAAGCTGGCGCTGGGTGAGCTGCTTTTTCTCCCGCAGCTCCCGGATAGTCCCGCCCGTTACATAGTCATTCATAAAATTGTGCTCCTTCATTTCCGCTGGATTTACCGCTATGGGCAGAATACCGCGTTCCGGACAAAATGGCAACCTACGCTCCGCAGAGTTGAAGACAGAGGCGCTTCAGGAAATGTCCCTCCCACAGCGTTCTCAAATTGCACCTTGAATATAAATGCTTTTTTTGATATAGTAGAGTAGTTACAGTATCTCTATTGACAGAGGTGGCTTCATTGTACTTAAAGGCATTGGAAATTCAGGGCTTCAAATCCTTTCCCGACAAAACGGTTTTGAAGTTCGGCGAGGACATCACCGCCATCGTGGGGCCCAACGGCTCCGGAAAATCGAATACCTCCGACGCCATCCGCTGGGTCATGGGAGAACAGAGCGTGAAGGGCCTGCGGGGCGCGAAGATGGAGGACGTGATTTTTGGCGGCACCGCTAAGCGGCCCCAGCAGGGGTTTGCGCAGGTGACGCTGGTGCTGGACAACACGGAGCATATTTTCCCCGCCATGGAGGAAGCCGAGGTGGCCGTCACCCGGCGGTACTACCGCAGCGGGGAGAGCGAATATTACATCAACCGCCAGTCCGTCCGGCTCAAGGACGTGACGGAGCTGTTTTTGGACACCGGCATGGGCCGGGAGGGGTATTCCATCATCGGGCAGGGCAAGATTGATGAGATCCTGTCCACCAAAAGCGGCGACCGCCGGGAGATTTTCGAGGAGGCCGCGGGCATCTCCAAATACCGCCACCGCAAGGAGGAGGCGGAGCGCAAGCTTCAGCGCACAGACGAAAATCTGGTGCGCATTAACGACAAGATTGCGGAGCTTGAGTTGCAGGTGGAGCCTTTGCGGGATCAGGCAGAGAAGGCGAAGAAATACCTGATTTTTCGGGATGAGCTGCGAATTTTGGAGATTTCCACCTGGCTGGAAGATTTGGACGCGCTGAAGGCCGGGGCCAGAAAGCTGGAGAGCGACTTCCGCGCCGCCGAGGCCGCACGGGACGAGGCACGGGTGCAATTGGACGCGCTGTACGCCGAGGGCGAGCAATACGGCCAGCGGATGCGGGAAAAGGACATGGAGGCGGAAAGTCTGCGGTCGGAAGCCGGGGAAAAGGACGCGCAGGCGGCGGAGCAGGAATCCGCCGTGGCTGTGCTGAAAACCACCGCCGCCCACCATCGGGAGAACATTGACCGGGTGGAGCGGGAGCTGCGGGATCAGGAGAACCGGGCGGACGGTCTTGCGAAGCAAATCGAGGAGCAGGCGGCGCGGATCGCGGAGATTGACCGACAGATTGCCGAAGAGTCTGCGACACTGGAAGCCCTTTTGGCGCAGGCCCGGGAGGCATCCCAGACGGCGGAGGGCAAGCTGACCGAGGCGGAGCGACTGCGGGCCAAGGAGACGCTGGCGGTGTCCGCCGCTGCGGACGCGCGGGCGGAGGCCTCG
>DKLF01000115.1 GCA_002455655.1 Oscillibacter sp. UBA6647
GACAAGCTGCGGTCCGGCATTTGCCGGACCGCAGCTTTGTCTTTCCCTGCGCAAACGCAGTGTGTCCCCTGAAACGAGCCTCTCCGGCGGGACATCTCTTGCGGCAGGACTTTTCCATCTCTCCGAACATTCCAGCAACAGTTTGCGGGCTGGAGGCTTTGGACCCACACAGCAAAGCATCCTTGCCTCCCAGGCGCGCAGAGAACTTCGGAACTGCACAATCCATGTATTCTGCATCGCAATCTCTTAGCGCGCCTGGACACTCCGTCTCCCCCAGAAAGCCGTCGGCTTGCATGCATTAAACCCGTCCTCCACAGGACAGCCGTGCCATCCACCGTGCCTTTTTCCGCGCTTCTACAAGATGACATAACGGGGCGTTAGTGCTTCATTGCAAAAGAGCCGAGAAACATAATCTGTGAAAAAGCAAAACCCGCCTGTAAGCGCAGGCATGGCTTTTCATAAAGCCGCGCAAAAGAGCCGCCGCGCCGAACTTCGGCGTGGCGGCTTTTATCTAATTTGCCGGGATGCTGCTTATTCAAACTCGGGGACGTGCTTCTTGACGATGTCCAGCAGATCGCCGCTGCGGACCATCTTCTCCACCTCCGCGATGTCCTGCCAAATCTCGCGGTCGATCTCGTAGAACGCAACCTTCTCGCGCACGTGCTTGTACATGGCCTCGTGGACAGGCGCCATGCCCTGACCGTGGGTGTTCAGGTTGCGGCGAATGTCGATGGCCTGGCAAGCAGTCATCAGCTCATCCGCCAGAACGGACAGGGTGTTCTGCACAATCCAGCCGGCCTTGCGCGCTGCGGTGGTGCCCATGGAGACGATATCCTCCTGATTGGCGGAAGAGGGAATGGAGTCCACCGACGCGGGATGCGCCAGAACCTTGTTCTCGGAAACCATGGAAGCAGCGGAGTACTGCACGATCATAAAGCCGGAATTCACGCCGGGCTTGGTGGTGAGGAACGGGGTCAGTCCGTTGGACAGAGCCGCGTTCACCATGCGCTCGGTGCGGCGCTCGGAGGCGTTGGCAATTTCGCTGCACGCGATACCCAGCGTGTCGAAGGGAATCGCCATGGGCTCGCCGTGGAAGTTGCCGCCGGAAATAACCGCCTCGTCGTCGAGGAACAGCAGCGGGTTGTCGGTAACTGCGTTCAGTTCGATCTCAACCTTGGAGCGCACATACTCCAGCGCATCGCGGACGGCGCCGTGGAGCTGAGGGATGCAGCGCAGGGCGTAAGCGTCCTGTACCCGGTCCTTCTGGCAGTTGTCCAGAATCTCGGAATCGGCCAGAAGCTTACGCATATTGGCGGCCACCATGATCTGGCCCTTCTGACCGCGGACAGCGTGAATGCGGGCGTCAAAGGCGTTGCGCAGGCCGGTGAGGGCCTCGAAATCCAAAGAGCTGATGGCGTCGGCCAACTGGGCGGCGCAGATGGTGTCAAACAGAGCCAGAGAACCAACAGAAGTCATGGCGCAGGTGCCGTTGGTCATGCCAAGGCCTTCCTTACACACCAGCGTCTCCAACGTCTGGATGCCGGCCTTGGCCATGGCCTCCGCGCCGGTGAGCTTTTCGCCCTTGTAGTTTGCCAGGCCCTTGCCCAGCAGGGGCAGCGTCATGTGAGCCAGCGGAGCCAAATCGCCGGAAGAGCCCAAAGAGCCCTTCTGGGGAACCACGGGAGTAACGCCTGCGTTCAGCATGGCCAGCATCATCTCCACCAGAATGGGGCGAATGCCGGAAACGCCCACGCACAGCGCGTTTGCCCGCAGCAGCAGCATCCCGCGCACCACCTCGTCGGCATAGGGGTCGCCGGTGCCGGTGCAGTGGCTGAGAATCAGGTTGGTGGACAGCTCGTTGCTCATCTCCTCGGGCACGGCCACCTTCTGGAAGTCTCCAAAGCCGGTGGTAATTCCATAAGCAACGCGGTTCTCCGCCACAATTTTTTCCGCCAATGCGCGGGACTTCTGCATGGCCTCCAGCGCGGAAGCGGCCAGTTCCACCGTCGCGCCATAGCGGGCGACAGCCACAAAGGACTCCAGTGTCAGGCTGTGTCCGTCAACAACGACATGCTTTATTTCAGAAGGCTTCATAATCATTTTAATCGTTACCTCGCTTCAAATTTTTGCCCTGCAATATCAGCCTCTTTTAAAAAGCGTGTACCCTTGCGGGCCGCAGCCGGAAAGAGATGCGCCATAAGCGGCATTTACAGGTCCTATGAGATGTGAGAAATGGTTTGGATGATTCGGGTCAGGCGCGCTTCCGGCGCTCTCACGCCGGAAGCGACGTTCACCCTGCCCAGGGGTGAGCCTGCCGCAATCCTGTCTGTATTGTGCGCTTGTCGGTTTAACGTTCTCGCACAAACACATAATAGCATCATTTTTGTACGAAATCAACATTTATTTTTTAATTATACCTTAATTTTTTGTCTATTATCACGGTGTATCGGTAGCGTATTAGCGAGATATGGAGATAGTGTATTATCATGCGGACATTTCAAGTGTAAATACCTGCCGATGTTTGGAAAAATTGACGTACCACAAGGGAAAGTAGATTGACAGTGACTCAAAAGTCTGTTATTCTTTGGCCATAGGATACCCTGTTACCGTATAAAAGCAATCCTGCCGCCGGAGCCGGCGCACGGCGGCGCCTGATTTTGAAAGTGGGGCTGCAAGATGTATGAAAGCAGAATGAAATCGGAAATGGTGGACCATCTGTATCAGGCAATTCTCTCCCTGAAGGATCAGGAAGACTGCTACCGCTTTTTTGACGATTTGTGTACCGTTGGGGAGATTCAGGTCATGGCCCAGAGATGGATGGTGGCCCGGATGCTTCAGGACGGAGAAACCTTCAACGCCATCAACGAAAAAACCGGCGTTTCCTCCGCCACCATCACCCGCGTGCGGAAATGTCTGGTCTATGGCGCGGAGGGCTATGCCCGGGTGATTGACCGCTTGGCGGAGCCTGAGCCTCCCAAAAAGAAAAAGGGATAATGCCTCCATTGACACTAAAGCTTCCGCCCTCCGGCAAGCGTCCCATTCCCATCGGGAAGGAGATGCCTGCCGGAGGGCGGGGTTCTTTGATCGGTAAATCCCCGGCGGCGCAGTTTGCGCCGCCGGGGATTTTTTATACGCGAAGCCCGGGTCATTCCTCAGACGCACCCTGAATCTCCAGCAGCTCCAAGGCGTGCTGACCGGCGGCGGTAAGGGCCATGCTTCCCTTGTGGGGAAATCCCTCGTAAGCCGTGTAGTCAAAGTTTGACAGCGGAAGATCATAATCCAGCCGAACCAGCCGCTTTTGGGCCAGCGACGTGATAATCTGGCCATACTCCGCAGGGGTGTATCTTGCGCCCTCCAGATAAATCGGCTCCTCGGCCCCCTCCCGCCGGGCGATGGGAAGAAAGGGGGTCTGGGCCAGGTCCTGCAGCAGCTCCAGCTCTCCCTCGCCCATCCATACGCTGGCTCTTGCGCTGCATCCGCTGCATCCATCGCAGCCGCCGCCCACGCCGCAGGCTCCTCCGCCGCACGAGCCGCACTGACTCTGTTCGTTGTTCATGTGTCCATCTCCAATCATCATTTAAAGTTTTATTATTTATCATTCTGCCCGGTTGCCCGATTTTCTGCCGCACACAGCAGTGCGGAACGCTGGTTCGGCAAGTCTCCGTCCACCACGGCGGATAAAAGCTCTTCCAGTATCATGCCGATTTCCGGCCCCCGAAGGCCCAGCCCCAGCATATCCCGTCCGTTCACCGCCAACTGCCGCAGTGATACACATTCGTCCCGGGCCAGCAGATCCTCCATGATCTTTTGTATCTGCTCCACATCCCGCAGCCGTGCCCGGTACGCGGGGGCCTGCCCCAGATTGTCCGCCCGTTTCACCTCGGTCAACTCTCGCAGGCGCTCCGTTCCCAGCTTTCGCAGCGCGCGGCGGATACTTTTCTCCGTCCGGGGAATCTCCCTGTCGTGCCACAGCACCAGCGTGACCACCGCCTCCCGGGTGGCGTTGTCAAATTTCAGCCGCCGTAAAATCGCGTCCGCCATCCCCGCGCTGACCGAGGGGTGTCCGTAAAAATGACCGCCCCGCTCGTCCCGGGTGTAGCACCGGGGCTTTGCCACGTCGTGAAGGAGCACCGCCCAGCGCAAAACCGGCTCCGCCGGGACCTCGCTCAGTGCGTGGAGTGTGTGCTCCCACACATCATAACAGTGATAGCGGCTGTGCTGGTCAAAGCCCACCATGGGCAACAACTCCGGCACCACCGTCCCCACAACCTCTGGAAATTCCCGCAGAACCTCCGCCGCCGCAGGCCCGCACAAAAGCTTCGTCAGCTCACTTTGTATCCTCTCCGCGGCCACGCCGCAAAGCAATTTTCTGCACGCCCGAAGCGCCCTCGCCGTCTCCTCTTCCACAGAAAAGCCCAACACCGCCGCCAGCCGCAGCCCGCGCAGAATGCGCAGCGCGTCCTCTTGAAACCGCCCCTCAGGCGATCCCACGCAGCGCAGAAGCCGATTTTTTAAATCCTCCTGCCCGCCGAAGGGGTCCGTCAGCGTTCCCCGCAGGTCCAGCCCCATGGCGTTCACCGTAAAATCCCGGCGGCTCAAGTCGTCCCGCAGGGAGCGGGTGAAGGCCACCGAGTCGGGGTGGCGTCCGTCAGTATACCGTCCGTCGGTGCGAAAGGTAGTGACTTCCACAGGAAGCGCCCCCTCCCGGACAGTCACGGTGCCGTGGCGCAGCCCGGTGGGCGCTGCCCGGCCCGGAAACAGCGCCATCGTCTCCTCCGGAAGTGCGGAGGTGGCCACGTCCCAGTCCCCCGGCTCCCGTCCCAGCAGGGAATCCCGGACGCAGCCGCCCACACAGTGGGCCGCGTGGCCATGCTCCTCCAGCGCCTTCAATATGCTTTTCACCGGCTCCGGAATGTTCACCTGCTCACCTTACTTTCTCTTTTTAAATCAGCGGACCGAAGCCGTTTCCCGTCTGGCGGGCCGCGCCTTTTCGGTTGCATTTTCTACTCTCGCATAGTATAATACCTTTTCTGAGAAGGACAGTCAATCGCCCCGGCCCGAATACAAAAAAATTTACCCGGGCGCTATAAATTCCGGCGCCGAAGTTATAATACAATATCATACAATGAGCGGCGTCCCATTTGCAAGTCATTGCAGGAGAAGGAGCAAACTATTATGATGAATAATCCAAAGCCCATCAGCGCTTACATGGTTCCCGGAAAGCAGGTTCATCTGGTGGGAATCGGGGGCGTATCCATGGCTCCGCTGGCGGAAATCCTGCTGGGGATGGGGCTTGCGGTCCACGGCTCCGACATTCATGAAAGCGAGGCGGTGGCCCATCTGCGGTCCGCGGGCATCCATGTGGACATTGGCCACAGCGCGGAAAATCTGGGCGAATGCGACTTTGTGATCCGCACCGCCGCCGTCCACGACAACAACCCGGAAATTTCCGGCGCGGTGACCCGTGGCATCCCGGTCTACGAGCGGGCGCAGGCACTGGGCGCCATCATGCGCCGCTATCCCAACGCCCTGTGCATCTCCGGAACCCACGGGAAAACCACCACCACCTCCATGTGCACCCACATTTTCATGGCGGCCGAGGCAGACCCCACCGTGATGATCGGCGGCACGCTGCCCTTGCTTAACTCCGCCTATCGGGTGGGCAACGGAGACACCATGATTCTGGAATCCTGCGAATATTGTAACTCATTCCTCTCCTTCTACCCCACCGTGGCGGTGATTCTCAACGTGGAGGAGGACCACCTGGACTTTTTCAAGGATTTGGAGGACATTGAACACTCCTTCCGCCGCTTTGCCCAACTGGTGCCGGACGGCGGACGGGTGGTTGCCAACGCGGACAATGACGGGGCCATGGCGGCCCTGAAAAACTTAGGCCGCCCGGTGTTTACCTTCGGCCTGGAGCGCACCGCCCACTGCACCGCTGAAAACCTCCGCGAGGAAGGCGGGAAACAGCTTTTCGATGTGACAGTATACGGCAAGCCCTATGCCAGCGTATCCCTGCCCGTCCACGGCAGGCACAACGTATCCAACGCGCTGGCGGCGGCCTCGGCAGCCTATGTGCTGGGCCTGCCCGGCTCCGCCGTGGAGCGGGGGCTTGTGGATTTCACCGGCGCGGGCCGGCGCTTTGAGCGCAAGGGGGTGTTTAACGGCGCGGACGTTTACGACGACTACGCCCACCACCCCGATGAGCTTCACGCCTTGCTGGCCATGGCCAAAGAGCTTCCCTACAAGCGGGTGGTGCTGGCGTTCCAGCCCCATACCTATTCCCGCACCGCCAAGCTGTTCGACCGTTTTGTGGAGGAGCTGAAGCTTGCGGACGCGGCGATTGTGGCGGAGATTTACGCCGCCCGGGAAACCAACACCGTGGGCATCAGCTCGAGCGACCTGTGCAAAAAGGTTCCCGGCTCCATCTATTGCTCCAATCTGGAGCAGGTGACGGACCGTCTCCGCGCCATCGCCCAGCCGGGGGACTTGATTCTGACCGTGGGCGCAGGGGACATCTACCGGGCGGGAGAGGCTCTTTTGAAGGAATAAGCTGCTGTAAATACAAAAGTCCCCGGGGAATTTGCTTTCCCGGGGACTTCTCCCGCACCGCACCCCGGCGATGCGCTTACTTTTGAAAAATCCGCGTTTTGGGACGCTGCTTTTTCAAGCATGCGTCCCCAGAAATTCTTAACGGCTATACCATCTGTTCCAACGAAAATTTCTGAATCCTGCTCACGCCCTCTGCGCTGCGGGTGGCCACTCCGGCAACATACCCGGGGAACGTCTCCACGTAATAGAAATATTCTCCGTATTGCAAAGGGGCCTCCCCCTCCCGCATGATGCTCACTCCCGCGCCGCTGCGCTTAAACCGCGCCTCCCGCCGGACCCAGCTCTGGAAAAATGCCTCCTCCGAGGCCGCATCCGCCAGCCGCTTCATGGCTCTTGGGGACACGGGACGTATCTTTTCGATATCCACGCCCAGCGGTTCGTTGGAAAGGCCTACCAGCACCGCCCCGGGCGTGTGGCTCAGATTGAAGCACACCTCCGGAAAGGCGGGAAATTCCGGCTTTCCCTGCGTAGTCAGCGCGATTTCTGGCAGCTCCCGCCACCGGTATTTCTCCCACAATGCGCGGCGCAGAATTGCATAGGCGCAAAGCGGCTCCCTCCACCGTTCGGTGTCGCGGACCCGGGCAAGCCGCTCCCGCCGCTCAGGCGGCAGCATTTCCAGCAGCGCGTCGTTCTCCCGCCCGCTGAGCGGACGGTCCAGCCGCGCGGCCCAAAGCTCCACTGCCATTCTTCCACCTCTTTCTCTCTTATCTCTAAGCACTTATTTTAGCCGTCAAATGTGAAACTGTAAAGCCGGGAGAGAAAAGTTTTCTGAAAATTCGCAAAAAAAGAGGAAATTTCAGCCCAATGGGGTATAAATAGAGTGACTCGAACTGGTTGTCTGGGTATGACCCGGGACAATTCCGGTAAAACTCACCGGGAGGGAGGGATGTTCGTTGCCGTTTCCGCAGAATTTTTTGGACGAGCTGACGGCCCGCAGCGACATTGTGGATGTGGTGGGCAGCTATGTCCAGCTTACAAGACGAGGCGCGAACTACTTCGGCCTCTGCCCGTTTCACAGCGAGAAAACCGGCTCCTTCTCCGTCTCCCCGGACAAGCAGATTTACTACTGCTTCGGCTGCAAACGGGGCGGCGGCGTCATCAACTTTATTATGGAGGAAGAAAGTCTCCCCTTTCCGGACGCGGTGCGGTTTCTTGCCCGGCGCGCCGGGCTGGAGGTACCGGAGGAGACGGGGGACCGGGAGGCAGAGCAAAAGCGACGGCGCCTTCTGGATTTGAACCGCGACGCGGCCCGGTTTTACTATCAGCAGCTTCAGGACCCGGAGAGCCGCGCCATGCGGGACTATCTGGACCGACGGCAGATCGGACAGGCCACGGCGGTCCGCTTCGGCCTCGGCGCGTCTCTTGACCGTTGGGACGCGCTCATCACCGCCATGACCCGTCAGGGCTACACCAAGTCGGAGCTTTTGGGCGCGGGCCTTGCGGTGCAGAATAAGAACGGCGGGCTTTACGACAAATTCAGAAACCGGCTGATGTTCCCCGTCATCAACGTGCGGGGGGATGTGGTGGCCTTTGGCGGGCGCGTGCTGGACCACTCGGAGCCAAAGTATATGAACTCCTCGGAAACCCCGGTTTACAGCAAGCGCCGGGAACTGTACGCTTTGAATCTGGCGAAAAAGTCCAAGCGGCCCAACATCATTCTGTGCGAGGGCAACATCGACGTGGTGACCCTCCATCAGGCGGGGTTTGACAATGCCGTAGCCTCCATGGGCACGGCGCTGACACAGGAGCAGACCCGGCTTCTGAGCCGGTACACCAAAGAAATTGTTTTGTGCTACGACAACGATAACGCCGGAAAGGTTGCCACAGAGCGGGCCTTGCAGATTCTGAACAACTCAGAGTTTTCTGTCCGGGTTCTCCGGCTTCCAAACAAGCGGATGGAGGACGGCTCCATGGGCAAGCAGGACGCGGACGATTTTATCAAGGCCTTTGGCCCCGATGCGTTTGAGCGGCTGCTCACCGGCAGCGAAAACGGCGTGGAGTTCCGTCTGGCTCAGATTTCCGGGAAATACGACTTGACGGACGACCGCCAGCGCCTTGCCTACGCCGAGGAGGTCAGCCAGCTTTTGGCGGGTCTTGAAAGCCCCGTAGAGCGGGACATTTACACCGTCCGGGCGGCGGAGGCCGCGAAGCTTACGCCGGAGGCCATGAAGCTGGAGGTTCAGCGGGCCTTCAAGCGCCGGATGGGCAAGGAGCGGCGGGCACGGGAGCGCCGGGATCTGAACCCGGCGGCGGAGCTTCAGCCCAAGGGCCGGGACCTGCGCTATACAAACCTTCGCTCCGCCATGGCGGAGGAGGGGATTTTGCGGCTTTTGCTGCTGGACGACAGCCTGTTTCCGGAATCGCCGCCCCTGCGGGAGGAGGAATTTTCCTCACCGCTGCTTGGCAGGGTCTTCTCCCTTTTGTGGCGGCAGCGGGAGCAGCGCAGCGCGCCCAAGCTTTCGTTTCTGGCGGGAGAGCTGTCCGGCGAGGAGATGAGCCACATGACCAATCTGTGTCAAAAGCCGGAGTCCGCCGCAAACGGGCGGCAGGCTCTTGCCGATTACATATCAATTGTCCGCCGAGAGGCGGAAAAGAGAGCAGGCGCGGGCGCATCGGACCCGCTGCTGGCCAAAATGGAAGAACTCAAAGATCAGAAAAAAAGCAACGGAGGAAAGCGACATGTCTAAGAAGAAAGAACCCACTCCTGAGGAGCGGCTGGAGCAGGAGGCCAACGCCCTTCTGAAGGGCGGAACGGCAAACGGGGCGGATAGAACGGCGGCAGCAGGCGGTAAGTCTGGTCAGGACGCCGCGCCCATCATGACCGACGAGGAGGCCAAAAAGGCCGGCATCCTCCGTCTGGACGACAGGCAGGTGGCATCTCTGCCCGCCTCCGCATGGCTCTCAGGCAATGAAAAGCTGCGTGAGCTTTTATATAGGGCCCAGAAAAAGGGCAAGCTGGACTCCGGCGAGCTGGCAGAGTCGCTGGACACCCTGAATCTCGAGGGCGACCAGATGGATCAGCTTTATGATTCTCTGGAAGCGCTGAACATCGATATCAGCACCGACGAGGACATTCTCCCCGAGCTGCCCGACGACGGCCCCGCCGCCGAGGAGATTGCGGACGTGGAGGAAGAGGAGCTGGTGGACCCCAACACTCTGGTTGGGAACTTTGCCATCGACGACCCCGTGCGGATGTATCTGAAGGAAATCGGAAAAGTCCCCCTGCTGACCTCCGACGAGGAGGTGGACTTGGCGCAGCGCATGGCCGCTGGCGCAGAGGCGGAGGAAAAGCTCAAGGAGCTGGCCCGCCAGAAAGAGGCAGGCGAGGAGCCCTCTCTTTCCAAGGAAGATGAGGCCGCCGTCAAAAAGGTTTTCCGCAGCGGCGAGCTTGCAAAGCAAAAGCTGGCGGAGGCAAACCTCCGTCTCGTGGTTTCCATCGCCAAGCGGTATGTGGGCCGGGGCATGCTGTTTCTGGATCTGATCCAGGAGGGCAATTTGGGCCTCATCAAGGCCGTTGAAAAGTTCGACTGCACAAAGGGCTTCAAGTTCTCCACCTATGCAACGTGGTGGATTCGTCAGGCCATCACCCGCGCCATCGCGGATCAGGCCCGCACCATCCGCATTCCGGTGCATATGGTGGAAACCATCAACAAGGTCATCCGGGTGAGCCGCCAGCTTTTGCAGGAGCTGGGCCACGACCCCAGCCCTCAGGAAATCGCCATCGAGATGAACGGCGGTCCCGCTGCGTGGGAAAAGGTCCGGGAGGATGAGAAGAAGCGGGCCGTGGACCGCATCCGCGAGATTTTGAAAATCGCGCAGGAGCCGGTGTCTCTGGAAACCCCCATCGGCGAGGAGGAGGACAGCCACCTTGGCGACTTCATCCCCGACGAGGGCGCGTCGGAGCCGTCTGAGGCCGCGTCCTATAAGCTTCTGCGGGAGCAGTTGATGGATGTGCTCTCCACCCTGACCCCCCGGGAGGAGCAGGTTTTGAAGCTGCGCTTCGGCATTGAAGACGGCCGTGCCAGAACCTTGGAAGAGGTCGGCAAGGAGTTCAACGTCACCCGCGAGCGCATCC
>DKLF01000014.1:0-422 GCA_002455655.1 Oscillibacter sp. UBA6647
TCAGAAAAAAGACGACGAAAAATTCTCATTCCTTACGTATTTTTTCGTGAACTCTGAATGATATGCAGTCGCAACCCCATTTGCAGGCACGTATGGAGGGCTGCATCCCGTCAAACAACCGTTTTTCAAGGGCTTTTGCATGAAACAGTCTGCTTTCGGGCAGACTGTTTTTGCACAAGCCTCATCTAAACGGAAAGGGAGCGGTTTCTATGAAAAAGCGGCAAAGCCGCGCAAAGACCAATTACCCCCCTATGGAGCAGGCCCGGTCCATGACAGACCTTTCCTCGCAGCAGACCGACCCGCTAGGGAGTTACACCGGCCGTCCGGCGGACCCTCTCGACCCGCCGGTGCAGGATGCTGACGACCTGTAAAGCCCAACCGTCTTCTCCCTAAAGTGCAAGCCGCCCCGCCAAAAGGCGGGG
>DKLF01000014.1:541-6543 GCA_002455655.1 Oscillibacter sp. UBA6647
CCCGCCAAAAGGCGGGGCGGTTTTTTTACGTTTGAGCGGAGGTCTTGCTTGCCCTTTTTGCCTCATACATCTTTTTGTCGGCCATCTTGATCATTTCCTCCGCCGTAAGCGGCATTTCCGTCATGGACTGTATTCCAAAAGAGGCTGTGATTTTCACAGTTTCATTTTCTACTGGGATTTTCACCGCGTCAATGTCTTTTTTTATTCTCTCCACCGTGTTGCGTGCTCCGACTTCGTCCGCGCTGTTCAAGCAAACGACAAACTCGTCTCCGCCATATCTGGCAACCCAGTCCGTTTCAGCGCGTGTGCAGGCCTTCATGGCATTGGCTACCTGCTGCAACGTAAAATCCCCCATGTCGTGGCCATAGGTGTCGTTGATTACTTTCAGATTGTCAACATCAATAAAGATGACGGACAAAGGCTGATGTGCCAAGGTTGCTTTTACAATATCAACAGGCAATCTGTCCTCCACGAAGCGGCGGTTATATACGTCAGTCAAATGATCCATCACCACCATGCTGTTGATATCGTGTATAACATGGCGCATCATTTGACCTTCTTGGTAAGTTCCGCTACCAATCATCAGACTGTCCGTGGCGTTTTTTAATAATTCGAGGGTAATTGTGCCTTCCTCCGATTCTATGGGAATCGCAGTGACCAGCATAATTTTGTCAGGCTTTTGCTCAAGCTTCATGAAGCTCTTGTTTTCGTTATAGGCGCGAACAGAGATACAGTTATCGCATATTTTGCCGTTCTTCCAATAATCGTAACAGATTTCTTCCGTCTCTTTTACTTGCTTGGTTTGATATTCCAAAACCTTTTTGTGAACGGGGTCAACCAGCCGCACTGCATCATACATTTTGCTAAAAAAAATGAGATCGTGCTCAAGCGCACTGAGGGTCAGCTTCTCGGGCATAACGTCTACTCCTACTAACATTACTTATCAATCAAACTTGGCATATATGATACAGCCGCGCTATGCGCCGCTGCGGTATATTTTCCAATTAAATGGAGCTTCCCGGCCGTTATTCCACAGGCGCAAGGCAAACGACAGCTTTGCGGTCATTATACCATGACCTCGCTTAAACTTCAACCGCCCCGCAACCCCCATATCCTGCGGGGATTCAATCTGGCGCGGACGCAACTGCCCCTGCGTGAAGGCGCGCGGACCGGCGCATTCTGCGGCAATGGGTGCCCTTGACTTTCTCAGCGGCAAGGATAGTATTCGTCGCTCACACCCATGGTAAATTCGCATATGCTGATATTGGGTAACGCAGACCCGTGAACGCGAGGTGTATTTATGAGTGATAAACGAGGGTATATTACAGTGAGGTGTCTAGCCCCATGCGCAGAAAATTTCGAGGTTGTTGTGCTTGATGCGGAAGATCAAACGGTCTTTCAAGGCAAAACCGCTCGGAATGGGACAGCCGCATTCCATGTGTACTCTCCCGGCGAACACCGAATACGCGTGCGCGCACAGGGTTGGCTGAGTCCCATGGCCGCCACAAAGTGGCTGTTTTTTTGCCCCGACAGGTTTTATACTGTATATTTCCTGTTTAACTTCTTCCTTTTGAAGCCCGATTATACAATGGCCACGTTTCGTCTGACTGACCAAAACTACGGCGGCCTACCAATTCAAAAAGGAGATATTCAATTATGCCGAGTCCCTATGTAGTCAATATTATCGACGGCGAAGGCTCCAGTAGAATTCTAAACGGATCTTACGCCGTTACCGCCGATGTGGGCGGGTATAACAACGCTTCGATTGACCCGAACACCCAAGTCATTTCAGCCGGTACCGACACCTATGATTTTGAGGTTGCAGCCACCGGCACCCTAACACTCCATGTCACAGAGGAAGGCACCTCCGGCGGGACCGCCGTGGTGGGCGCAACCTTTGTCCGGTGTGATTCCGCCGGTACGGCATATGGTAGTCCGGTTGTTTCCGTCGCAGGCGGCAACGCCGAATTTCCATTCGTCCCCTTCGCGGCCACCGGAGCGCCGACGATCTACTATCGCCAGACCCTCTCTGCGGATGACCATGAATTTGACGCTACCCTTAAGAACCTGACCATGACTGCCTCCACGGAGACCGTGGAGGTTGCCAACCCGTTGGCGGCCTTGAGAACCATTAACCTGACAGATGCCAACTATGCCGGCCTGCCCATTGAAACCGGCGATCTCACCTTCACAGCAAACTGATCTCATTTTGACACGTAGACCGGAACTTTAAAATATTCTTTTACCGCCCCGCCTTTTGGCGGGGCGGTTTGCTTTTCAATAGACGAACGTCCGGGGTCCTCCCCCACCATTGCCAACGCATACCTACTGAGCAATGTCTTTGCGGCAAAGAACCTTTTGCCGCTGTCAGCCCTTAATGAAATTGGATATAATGGTCCATACCCCCATGCACATGATGAAAATAAAGACCCAGGATTTGACCCGCGCCAAATCCGCCCGCTTATAGAGGCCGACGCGCCCCAGCCACAGTCCCAGAAGCAGTCCGCCCGCAGCCACCAGCGACCAGACAAGCACCTGCCCCGTCACCTGCCCGTTGACGGCGCGAACACCCACGGAGTACAGGTTGGTGGTCAGGAAGAAAAACTGAAGGGTCCCCACATACGCTTCCTTGCTTTCCAGTGTGCTCAGGCAGTAGAGTGCCGCCGGAGGCGCACTGACGGAGAACAGCCCTCCGAACAGGCCCGCCAGCGCCCCGGTAACGATTCCTGATCTGGGGGTGGCGGAGATGCGGGTTTTGTCGGCTGTCAGCAGATAGTAAAGCCCCACCAGCACCAGAAACAGGCCAAAAATGATGCTTAAAACCAGTTTGGGCGCCCCCGCCGACCACACGGCGGCAAAGGGCATCACCAAAAAATATGCCACGATCAACCACAATACATGCTTTGGCCGCGCGTTTTTGCGGTATTGAAAAAACATGGTGGAAGACGCCACCAGCGACAGCACCGCACAAACCGTGGAGGACACAGGAATACTGGGCAGAAACAGCGGAAAAAACGCCATTACCACCGCCGCATAGCCAAACCCGATGGCCGCCTGCAAAAATCCGCCTGCAAAGGATGCCAGCACCAGCCAGAGAAAAACGAGCTCCATACGCAAAGCCCTCCTTGACCGGCGGGTTTGCCGGTAGAATGTGCCGGTCATAAGTACGGCTGCCTGCTAATATAAGGTCCGCAGGTGAACGGTATGATTGTAGCTGATATTCAGGGAAAAAGCAACGGTTCTTTCCCCCCGGCTTTTTGCAGGGCTACTAGGAAAGGACTTCCCGCTGCGCCAAAAGCGCCGCGCCGTAGGCCCCAGCAAATCGGCCCTCTGGAAGGCATTGGACGGTGTGGCGCAGCTTCTTTCCAAGCGCCTGCGCAAAAAAATCCAAATGGCTCAATCCGCCGGTCAGCAACACCGTTTCCTCCAGGGGCAGCCGCTCGGCAAGCTGGGCCACCTTTTCCGCCACGCTGTCCACAATTCCGGCGGCGATGTCCTCCCGGGGATGGCCCGCGCCGATATAGCCGATAATCTCCGACTCTGCAAACACCGTGCACAAAGAGCTGATAGGCAACACCTTTCCCCGCTCCGCCAAAGCAAACAGCGCGTCAATCTCGCACTCCAGCCGGTTCGCCATGACCTCCACGAATTTTCCCGTCCCGGCGGAGCATTTGTCGTTCATCAGAAAATCATCCGCCGCGCCGTCGCGGATATGGATGGCCTTGGTGTCCTGCCCGCCCACGTCGATCACCGTGCAGGTGGGAAACTGCGCGGCGCAGCCAGCCGCAAAGCAGGTGATTTCCGTGATCTGCTTTGCGGCATAGTCCACCGCCCGGCGGCCATAGCCGGTGGAGACAACCGCAGCCTCCTCCACCCGCACGCCCAGCGCCAGCAGACGACGAGCAATCTCTTTTGCCGTTTCCGGGCTGCTCCACCCGGTGGGGAGCACAAAGCGTGTCTCCCCCGGGCCAAGAACCGCCACCTTGGCGGCGGTGGAGCCGATGTCAATTCCGACGCAGGTTCTCTCATTCATTCTTGCTTCTCCCAATTCAGCAGTAGCGGTCACGGTGTGGGTTGATTTGCCGGGGCAGAGCAACAATCCGGTCAATCTCCGCCTCCGACTCCGGAATGCAGCGCTGAAGCTCCTCGATATCCTCCTCCCGTACCAGCAGGGATATCCCGCAGCAGGCGCTGGCCAGCCGGGGGGTGGGGGAAATCCGAACCGGAATCCCCCGCCCCCGGGCGTATTGATAGAGCTTCAGCCCCTCGGTGTGATTCGGAAAGAGCACGTAATAATCCTGCTCCTCCGCCTGTCCATCCATTATTTCAGCATCTCCACAAATGCGCCGATGCGGGTGCGAAGCTGCTCGGCGTCCGTGTCGGTATAGTCGGTTTCAAGACCCAGCACGGGGATACCCCGCTCCTTCATGGCCCGCTCCACGTCCCGGCCCTCGGTGTCGTATAGGGTGCAGAATTTCAGGTTCGCATCAATCACGCCATCCACATGATAGGCCTCGGCAAGGCGCAGAATATCGTCGATGCGGCCCGTGTTGGGGGTAAAGCAGGCGCAGTTGTTCTTCATGTACCGGTCCGCCAGATTGTGAATCTGCTCGTCCAGCGTGGTTCCGCTCTCGTCCACCAGATTTTCAAAATACCGGGTGCCGGTGCAGTTTTCTTCGCACACCACCGCCGCGCCGGAGGTTTCAATGATGTGATGCAGCTTCCAGTTAGGGATGGCCATGGGCGTGCCGGTGACAAGAATCCGCTTGGTTCCCTTGGGGAATACGCCCATGCCGTCTTTGATGCGCTGCTCCAGCTCATCGGCCAGCTTGTTGGCCATCTCTGCGCAGCGGACGGGGTCATCGTAAAACGCAATCTGCATCATCAACAGCGCGTCCTTGCCGCTGATGGGGGTGGGGTCGACCTTGCGGCACTCAAACACCCGGGCAAGCGCCTTGCGCTTGTTGTTCAGCATTTTAATGGAAGCCGCCAGCTTTTCGGGGGTGATGGTGTTTCCAGTGAACTCTTCCACAGTATGTAAAAAGGCGCGGATTTCGTCTTCCCACTTCCGATAGTCCTGCTCCCGTTTCATCTGGGGCATGTCCATCACATGAATGGGGACTTCTTCCTTCAAAATCTCCCACGCCTTCTTCTTCCCGTCACAGGTCGTCTCGCCCACGTACATGTCCGCGATGCGGAAGAAGGGGCAGGTCTTGCCAACTCGCGCGCCCACGGAAGCCTTAATCAGGGGACACATATTTTTGGGCAGAACCTTCTCCCCCGCACCCACCCAGAACTGGGATCCGCCGCACAGGCCGGTGGCAATGGCGTCGGCTGCAAACACCACCTCGTCGGGCACGAAGATGCAGAAGGTGCCCAGCACCTTACCGCCCTTTTTCTGGTGCTCAATCAGCTCGGCGGGCCGAACACCATGAATCTCAGACACCACAAAGTCGTAAAACGCCATGCCCTCCGGGCGGTTTTCCTGAGAGAGATAGGTGTCGCCAAACGCCGCGGGAAGCACCTCGCAAAGTTGGTCGTGCGTCTCTAAATCCATCCCCAAGCTCTTCCACATCTCACGATAATCTGCCATGACAATCCCCTCTTTTTTCTAAAATTACCCGACTATATGTGCAGCTTGCCTATAGAGTCGGGCGCCACGGGGCCATTATATCATCAAATTTCCATAAGCATCATTTTGTTTCACAATACACGGCCTGTACTATCGAAACTATCAATAATAATGCAGTCATCTTGTCCCTTTTTATAAACGAATCAACAAACTGCGCCTTCTTTTAATAAATGGTATTGACGATTTGGCGTTTGGTGGCCTAAAATAAAGAAACCTATCGGCCCGGAAAACGCGCGGACAGCCGCGCGGTGGCTGGGAAAGGCGTCCGAAGCCGCGACTTTTCGTTCTTCGGCGGCTCTTTCCCCATAGAGGAGAACATGAACAAAAGACAACAACAAACCAAGCGCATCTGGGAAGTGGATTTTTTGCG
>DKLF01000166.1 GCA_002455655.1 Oscillibacter sp. UBA6647
AGCCGGAGGAGCCGCCCGTGGGCCCCGAGCCGCCCTTGGACGAGGCCATGCGCTTTGCCCAGAAGCGCTGGCGGCGGCTGCGCCGCCCGCTTCCCGTGGCTGCGCTGATCTGCCTTTTGCTGCTAGCGCCGCAGGCGGCGGAGGCCGCCGGATATACGGTTCCTCTTTGGACGGGGGACGGGATGCTGCAAACCGCCGTTTCCGCCGGGGCTCTGTTGCTGTTGTGCATACTGTGCCGGGGCGTGTTTGTCCGGGGCGGTACCCGGCTGGCGCATAAGTTTTTTACGGGAGAGCTGCTGCTCTCCTTCTCCGCTGTGGTGGCGCTGCTTGACTGCGCGGCGGTACTCTGGCTTCCGGGGCGAAGCGCCGTTCCGCTGTATGCGCTTCCCGCCTGCGTGGGGCTTTTCTTCGGCCAATGGGGCATTTCTCAGCGGGAAAAGGCCCGGAGTGACACCTTTCGCACCGCCGCACTGGACCTCACGCCCCCCTATCTGGTGACGGATTTGGAAACGGGGGCCTGCAAGCAGCCGGGCCGCGTTCCCGGCTTTTGGTCCGACGCGGAAAAGCCCTCTCTCTCCGAGATTTGGCAGGCGGCGCTGTTGCCGGTGGTATTTGTCGCTTCCGTGGTGTTCGCCGCCCTTGGCTCTGTGGGGCAGGGGCGGAATGCGGATTTCCTCTTGAATTGGTCCGCGATTCTCGCGGCTTCGGCGGCATTGATGCTGCCCATGACGGACGCGCTTCCCGCTGCGCGGCTTGCAAAGCGCCTGCAAAAGGGCGGCTGCGCCGTGGCGGGCTGCGCCGGGGCGGAGCGGATCAGCCGCAAAAAATCCATGGTGGTGACAGATCAGGACTTGTTCCCCCCCGGAACGGTCAGCCTGAACGGCGTGAAGCTTTTTGGTGAGGAGATGCCAAGGGCTGTGTCCTATGCCGCGTCTCTGGCCCGTTCTTCCGGCTGCGGGCTTCGGCGGCTGTTTGACAATCTTTTGGTGTCCGAGGGCGGAACACTGGAATCTTTGGACGATTTCAGCTTTTATGAGGAGGGCGGCTTCTCCGCCGCCATTCGGGGAGAGTCGGTTTTGCTTGGCACCGCGTCCTTCATGCGCAAAATGGATGTGCGCCTGCCCAGCGGGCTGAATCTGCGTACAGGCGTTTTCCTGTCCATCGACCGGGAGCTGGCGGCGGTGTTCGCGGTGAAGTACAAGCCCTCGGACAATGTGGACTGGGCGCTGCGGCTTCTGCGCAGAAACAAAATTCAGCCGATTCTCGCTTCCCGGGACCCTAACGTGAACCCCGGCTTGCTGAAACGGAAATTTACCGCCAAGGTGAAAATTCAGTATCCCACCCTTTCCGACCGGGTGGCATTTTCCGAGCAGGAGAGCGCGCAAGGCCGTCCCCGGGCGCTGCTGCTGCGGGAGGGGCTGCTGCCCTATGCCGAAACCGTGACCGGCAGCCGCCGCCTGTGCCGCGCGGTGCGCAGCGGCACGGCGCTGACGCTGCTGGCCTCCGTGGCCGGGTCCCTTCTGAGCTTTTATTTGACGGGACTTGGCAGCTATGCGTTGATGGAGCCTTTGCGTCTTCTCGCGTTTTCCTTATTGTGGACGGTGCCGGTGTTCCTGCTGGATCATACGGCGGGGCGGTATTAAGGCCGGGCGCGGATGCACTGGAAAATTCGGGGGCGCTTGTCCCCACCGCAGCGGTTCCAAATAAAATTTACAGAGAAACAGAGACGGGAATTATGACCTACTACAACCGCTATTTTGCAACACTTTACGACTTGATTGCCTGTATGACCGCGGCGGTGGACCTACTGGACGTAAGGGTTTCAAACCATCATCAGCGCGTCGCCTTTATGTCCTTAAAGCTTGCTGAACAAATGGGCCTGCCATTGGAGGAGAGACGGACGCTGGTGCAGGCCGCTCTGCTGCACGACATCGGCGCCCTGACTCTGAGCGAACGATTGCAGCTCATTACTGGGGAGGCCACTGAGCCGGAGGGTCACGCCAGAATTGGGGCAAGATTTTTGGAGGACTTTCCCCTTCTGCGCCGCGAGGCGGAAATTGTCCGCTTTCACCATGTCCCGTGGAAAAATGGCGCAGGTGAGATGCACCACGGCGCGAAGGTTCCCCTGCTCTCTCACGTGCTGCATCTGGCGGACCGAGCGGTGGTGCAGATTCGGCCGGACATGGGCGTGATCAGCCAGATAGGCGCCATCCGTGAAGTCATTGCCGCGCAGCGGGGCGAGGTATTTGTGCCGGAAACCGTGGATGCGTTTATGTCAATGAGCATGCAAGAGGCGCTGTGGCTGGAACTGGTGGATGGCCCCCAGATTCACGACTTTCTGGACGAGCTGTCTTTGGATGCGGTGAAGCTCACGCTGGACGAGGTGGTGAAGCTGACCGACGTGTTCGCCCATATCATTGACTTTCGCAGCCCCTTTACCACGCGGCATTCCGCAAGCGTGGCCGCCACGGCGGAAAAGCTGGCGGAGTTGTCGGGCTTTTCCGAAAACGAGTGTAAGATGATGCGGATTGCGGGAAATCTCCACGATCTGGGAAAGCTGGCAATTCCCGCTGAGATTTTGGAGAAGCGGTCCAAGCTGGACCCGGACGAGTTTGACATTATCCGGGGCCATACCTTTTATACTTACCGACTGCTCCGGCCTATTCGGGGCTTCGAGATGATTAACCAGTGGGCGTCCTACCACCATGAAAGGCTTACCGGAAACGGGTATCCCTTTCATCTGAAGGCTGACAGCCTGCCGCTGGGGTCTCGCATTATGGCGGTGGCCGATATCTTTACCGCCGTGACCGAGGACCGGCCCTATCGGAAAGGAATGTCTTTCTCCAGAACGGAGGACCTGCTCCGGGATATGGCGCGCAACGGCGCGATCTCGGTGGATTTGGTGTCTCTTCTGCTGGCCCATCATCAGGAGATTTCCCAACTTCGAGAGGAAGCGGCTGATCAGGCCGGAAAGCGGTATGACAGGCTTTTTTTGCAGGACTGCGTGTAAAGCCTTGGGACAACAGCGCCGAATTGTGGTCACTACCTTAAATACGCAAAACCCGCCGTCCGATTGGACGGCGGGTTTTTTGCTTTGAAAATTTCTCATTCTTAAGCAGGCGGGCGGAACGCACCTGCTGGCCGCTTCTGAAACACTGGCCGTAAGGTGCGCTTTGTGGGGCCGGTCAAAGACTGCTGTTTTCGCTTCGGCAGGTTTTTGGTGCTGTATCCTCGTGGTCAAAGCCCTTGAATATGCGCCCAAACACGTATATATGGTCATATTGGCGCGCAAAGTGCATAGGGGAGTACACCGCCGGCATAAGCTCTCTAAGTCTCGTCCGCCAGAATGCCTGCGTCCTGCCGGGCCGCGGCCTGAATCGGCGTTTCAATTACATTGGGCCGCGTTACCAGCCCTGTATCTCATCTAGAATCGAGTCGCTCAACTCTCCGGCGGTATAGGCCACCAGCGCGGCATGAATGATTTCCGTGGCCCGGTCCAACTCCTCCCGGGTGATAACCAAAGGGGGCTGCACCCGCAGGGTGCTTTGCCCCACAAAGGTCAGCAGCAGGCCGTGCTTCATGCAGTAATAGGAAATCTTGGCGGCGGCGGGATAGTTTTTCTCCATGGTTTCCCGATCTGTCACCAGATCCACGCCGATGTTCAGTCCAATGCCCCGCACCTCGCCGATGACGGGGAATTCTTCCTGCATTTTTAGAAACCGCTCCCGCAGATAAAGGCCCTTTTGATAAGATTCCTCGAAGATGTTTTCCCTCTCCATGATTTCCAGCATTTTTAAAGAGGCGGTACAGCAGGAGGCATTGCCAGACATGGTAAACGCGTGGGCCGGTGATCCCAGCGACTCCATCACCTCTCTGCGGCCCACGACCGCGCCCAAAGGCAGCCCGCCGCCAAGGGATTTGCCCAGTACATACAAATCGCACTCCACACCGAAATTGTCCATGGCGAACATGCGCCCCGTGCGGCCAACGCCCTGATTGATTTCATCGGAAATCAGCAGAA
>DKLF01000040.1:0-790 GCA_002455655.1 Oscillibacter sp. UBA6647
GAAGCATCTCAGGCAGGAAAAGCTGATTCAGGCGGAGGGACGGGAGATCACGCTGCTGTGCTGAGAAGCGGACCGATGCGACGGAGCAAGGGGTCTGGAGGTCGAAAGACTGCGGAAAAGCGGATGATCGCCTGATATCTACAAATGGTACAAAAATTTAGTTAAAAATTTGACAAAAAAGTCGGGGGAATTGATTTGACGCACTGTGGCCCGTGTGCTAACATGAAAGTACTGTGAAATTCAGGCAAGAGCAATATGAGGAAAGAAGGAAAACTATGTTTCGAATCGTGAGAAAAGAGGCGCTCAAGCCCACCGTCGTGCTGTTTGAGGTTGAAGCCCCCATGATCGCAAAGAAGGCCCAGCCCGGCCAGTTCATCATCCTTCGGGTGGATGAGAACGGCGAGCGCGTCCCCCTGACGATCCATGATTACGACCGCGAGAAGGGCACTGTCAGCATCATTGTCCAAATTGTGGGTGCCACGACGGAGAAGCTGAACCGTCTGAATGAGGGCGACTGTCTTCAGGACTTTGTCGGCCCTCTGGGCAAGGCCACCGAGACGGAGGGAAAGAAGAAAGTCTGCGTGGTAGGCGGCGGCGTCGGCTGCGCAATTGCGTACCCCGTGCTGAAAAAGTTCCACGACGACGGGGCGGAGGTTCATGCGGTCATCGGCTTTAAAAGCGCGGATCTGGTGATTTTGGAGGACAAGTTCAAGGCTGCTTCCTCCATTCTGGAAATCTGCACCGACGACGGGTCCTACGGACGGAAAGGTCTGGTCACCGACGCGCTGAA
>DKLF01000040.1:1028-1803 GCA_002455655.1 Oscillibacter sp. UBA6647
GAGCTGATCGACGCCGGCAACCAGTACGATGAGATTTTTGCCATCGGCCCCATGATTATGATGAAATTCGTTTCCAAGACCACCGAGCCTTACGGCATCCCCACCACCGTGTCTATGAGCCCCATCATGATCGACGGCACGGGCATGTGCGGCGGCTGCCGCCTGAGCGTTGGCGGCGAGACAAAGTTTGCCTGCGTGGACGGCCCCGATTTCGACGGGCATAAGGTTGACTGGGATCTGGCGGTGAAGCGCAGCCGGATGTACAGCGACTTTGAGAAGCACAAGCATGAGGAAACCTGCAATCTGTTCAGCAAGGAGGCCGAGTGATATGCCTAATATGTCTTTGAAGAAAAACCCCATGCCCGCGCAGGACCCCAACGTCCGCAACAAGAACTATGAAGAGGTCACGCTGGGATATACCGAGGAAATGGCGCTGGACGAGGCACTGCGCTGCCTCAACTGCAAGAACAAGCCCTGTGTAAGCGGCTGTCCCGTGATGATTCATATTCCCGAGTTTATCGCCGAGGCTGCCAAGGGCAACTTTGAAGAGGCGTATCAGATCATTGCCCAGACCAGCTCTCTGCCAGCCGTGTGCGGCCGGGTTTGCCCGCAGGAGAGCCAGTGCGAGAAGTACTGCGTCCGTGGCATCAAGGGCGAGCCGGTGGGCATTGGCCGACTGGAGCGGTTTGTTGCCGACTGGCACAACAACCACGCCTGCGACGCGCCCCCCAGACCCGCGCCCAACGGGCATAAGGTGGCCGTGATCGGCTCCGGC
>DKLF01000040.1:1958-4127 GCA_002455655.1 Oscillibacter sp. UBA6647
GGCCGTGATCGGCTCCGGCCCCGCGGGCCTTACCTGCGCGGGCGACCTTGCCAAAAAGGGCTATGACGTCACCGTGTTTGAGGCACTGCACCTTGCGGGCGGCGTTCTGGTGTACGGCATCCCTGAGTTCCGTCTGCCCAAGGCCATTGTCCAGAAGGAAGTGGACGGATTGAAGGCGCTGGGCGTCACCGTTGCCACGGACACCGTGGTGGGCCGCACCATCTCCATCGACGAGCTGATGGAGGAGGAGGGCTTCGAAGCCGTGTTCATCGGCTCCGGCGCGGGTCTGCCCATGTTTATGAGTATTCCGGGCATCAACTATAAAGGCGTGTTCTCCGCCAACGAGTTTTTGACCCGTATCAACCTGATGAAGGCCTATCTGCCCGACTCCGACACGCCCATCATCCATCCCAAAAAGGTGGCGGTGGTTGGCGGCGGCAACGTGGCCATGGACGCGGCCCGCTGCTCTAAGCGGCTGGGTGCCGAGGTACATATCGTTTACCGCCGTGGCATGGAAGAGCTTCCCGCCCGTCACGAGGAGGTGGAGCACGCCGAGGAAGAGGGCGTGATCTTCAACACCCTCAACAACCCCGTGGAGATTTTGGCGGATGAGGACGACAACGTTCGCGCCATCCGCTGCATCAAGATGGAGCTGGGCGAACCGGATGCTTCCGGCCGCCGCAGCCCCGTGGAGATTGTCGGCAGCGAGTTTGACATGGAGGTGGACTGCGTCATCATGGCGCTGGGCACCAGCCCCAACCCCCTGATCAAGAGCACCACCGAGGGGCTGGAGGTCAACCGAAAGGGCTGCATCGTGGTGAACGAGGAGGGACTTACCTCCCGTCCGGGCGTTTACGCCGGCGGCGACGCTGTTACCGGCGCGGCCACGGTGATTCTGGCCATGGGTGCGGGCAAAACCGCCGCCAAGGCAATTGACGAGCAGTTGAACAAGGCATAATGCCCCGCTTCGGCGCAAAATGCTCACGGGGCAATGCAGGCAGCCATCAGACAACCTGTGAACCGGGGGCCAGGAAAAACCGAAAACGAAAAGCAGCGGCGGGAACCGAAAATCGGTTCCCGCCGCTGCTTTGCAGGCGATCAGGAGCGGTTGGGAAAAATGCCGCCAGACGGCAAAAGTTATAAAAAGGCATTGCACAGGCATAAACTGTATTGGAAAATGTTCATAACATGCCTGCCGATTTTGCGAAATTAAACCATCAAATTTTGTGAAAAACAGATAGTTTTGTATGAAATGTCCGTAAAACATTGACACGGGTCTTTGAAATGATATAATTGCTACAAAGTTCTTTGGCGGGATGATGTGATAAATGGAAGACATGGAGACGCTGTATATCATCGGTGAGTCACGGACCAACAGTGACAATGCCATCACGAAAATGTTCGGCTCTTTTTACATGGCTTTGGAGATGGAAGCTGAAAGCGGGAAAATCGTGGATTTCAGTTGTACCCACTCTTTGGAGCTGACGGAGACATTTCTGCGGCGCGTTTTTGTGGGGAGGTCTTTGCTGCGGGAATACGACCAACTGGAAAACGAGGTGTCCCGCCGATACCACGGCTCCTCCGCCAAGGCGGTGCTTGCCGCCATGAAAGACGCGGAAAAGCGGTATCGGGCCGCTGTGGGAAAGAGCGAATCTACTGGCGGATAGATCCGGCGGGCAAATAAGTTCATAAACTGCTTTCCCTTGTGTGATATATCTTTCAATATATCAACCAGCAAGGGGAAACCCAGTGAAGATCAGAGAATGCCTCTGGTCCTTGCTGGGTTTTTATGTTTTTTAGCTTAAAATCAGGCGGCTCACCCACGCTTGGGGCGCGGGCGGAAAAAACGAAAGGAGCGCGAAATGGAACTGAAGGAGCTTGTGGAGCGGCGGAGAGCGCCGCTGCTGAAAACTCTGGGGGAGAGCATCCGCATCCCCAGCGTGCGGGAAGAGGATGAAAGCGGCTATCCCTACGGGGCAAATATTCAAAGGGCTCTCGAGTTTATGCTGGAAACCGGAAAGAACCTGGGGCTTCGGGTAGGCAGCATGGACAATCAGGTGGGCTGGTGCGAGTTTGGCGAGGGGGAGGAAATGGTGGCCGTTCTGGGCCATCTGGACGTGGTCCCCGCCGGAGAGGGCTGGAGCGGCGATCCCTTTTCCGGTGAGGTCC
>DKLF01000157.1 GCA_002455655.1 Oscillibacter sp. UBA6647
GGCATTGCCGGGGCAGGCGCTTTTTGTTTAATAAGGAACGGGGAGGCCATGGCTGGCGGAAATAACGCTCACGGTAGGCTATACCCGCAGAATCTGAATCAGATGCTTCATGTGGATGCTCATGGCGTAGCGCGCGCCCACGTCGTCCCGGCACAGCAGAAAATCCACAATCAGCCGGTTGTCTGCCACGGCGATTTCCTGCATGTGCTTCTGGTTCTCCGAAATCTGCATGATTTCGCTCACCGCGTCGTTGATGATGGGATAAAGGCGGCGCATGTATTCGTTGTGAGACGCGCGGATAATGCTCAGGTGAAAGTCCTGATCCGCAGCGGGCCAGTCTCCGCCGGAGGCGGCAATCTGCTCCATCCGCTCCGCCTTGCGGCGGATTTGGTCCAGTTCCTCGTCGCTTGCCCGCTGACAGGCCAGCGCGACTGTGGCAGGCTCGAAAATCAGGCGCATCTCAAACAGGTCTCTGGCTCTGGTCCGGGACCGCAAATCCGTCAGCGCCGTCATATCCACCGGGAAACGCGGCAGCTCCCGGGCCACAAACGTCCCCTTGCCCCGCTGAATTTCCAGCACGCCTTGTGCAACCAGAAATGAAATCGCCTCCCGCAGCGTGGTGCGGCTGACGCCTAAAAGCTCGCTCAACTCATTTTCGTTGGGCAGCTTGCCGCCGGTTTCATACCGGTGCTCCTCTGCGATCATGTCCAGCAATCTTTCCGCCGCCCGCTGAGACAGCTTTGCCTTTTTCGGTCCCTCCATAAAAGTCCTCCTTCGCCCCTGTGGGGGCGTATTTCATATTTTAAAGTGCTGCCGCTCTGCCTGCAAACTCCACATTCACATCAAATTTCAAGAAAAGATCGACAGAGTTTCGGCAAAAGGCACAATAACTTCCCTTGACATCTCCAACACAATCGGTTATACTGACATCATACAACGCATACGATAATAATACAACTCTTTTTTGATATTTTGAAAGCGAGGGGGCCGTTTTGATTCTGACATCCGATCAGGTCTGCTCCAACCGCGTCGTACTTGTCTGTGGGCATTACGGGACGGGGAAGACCGAGTTTGCCGTAAACTATGCGCTGGGGTTGGCTCGTGAGGGGCACGCCGCCATGCTGGCGGACGTGGACATCGTGAATCCCTATTTCCGCTCCAGAGAGCGGAGAAAACTTTTGGAGGGGGCGGGGATCCGGGTGATCTCCTCTTCTCAGGCGTGCAGCGACGCGGACGTGCCCGCCCTTCCGGCGGAGCTTTTGACCATTCTGGAAAACCGGGAAATCCGGGGCGTGATGGATGTGGGCGGCGATCCGGTGGGCGCACGGGTGCTGGCTCGGTTTCAGCCCAAAATTATTGCGGAGGATTACAAGCTCCTTTTTGTGCTCAATGCCAACCGGCCCGAGGTGCGCACGGCAGAGGCCGCCGTGGCCTATCTTCGCAGCATCGAGGTCGTGACGGGTCTTGCGTGCGGCGGCATTGTGAACAATACCCATCTGTGCGGCGAGACGACGCCTGAAGAGATTCTAAAGGGCGCGGAGCTGGCTGAAGCGGTTTCGCGGGAAACCGGCATTCCCGTTATGTGCCATGTGGCGGAGCGGCGCTTCACCGGCGAGGAAAGCCTCGCGGGCCTTAAGCTGTTTCCCATTGACATCTATATGAAAAAACCGTGGGAGCTGTAAAAGGCTCCCAACAACATGAAGGGAGGCAAATGAGTATCATGGCAGCAAGGGTAACATTTGACCGGGACCGGTGCAAGGGCTGTGAGCTGTGCGTTTCCGTGTGTCCCAAGCATATCGTGGCAATTGACATGGATGTCATCAACCGCAAGGGCTATCACCCCGCCGGGGTGGTGGACATAGCGGCATGCATTGCCTGCGCAAGCTGCGCAAAGATCTGTCCGGATTCCGTGATTACCGTGGAAAAAATCTGACGAAGGAGGTTGAATTTTCGTGGGAAAAGAGCTTTGGAAAGGAAATGAAGCGATTGCAGAGGCCGCCATCCGCGCGGGCTGCGACTGCTTCTTTGGGTATCCCATCACCCCGCAGAGCGAGATTCCGGAATATCTCTCTTTGCATATGCCGCAGCACGGCAAGGTGTTTGTTCAGGCGGAGTCCGAGGTGGCCGCTATTAATATGGTGTACGGGGCCGCAGGCTCCGGAATGCGGGTCATGACCTCCTCCTCCTCTCCCGGAATCTCCTTGAAGCAGGAGGGTATTACATATCTTGCGGGCGCGGAGCTGCCCGCCGTCATCGTCAACTGTATGCGCGGCGGTCCGGGCCTTGGAACGATTCAGCCCGGCCAGAGCGACTATTTTCAGGCCACCCGCGGCGGCGGCAACGGCGACTACCGTACGGTGGTGCTGGCCCCCGCCAACATTCAGGAGGCCGTGGACATGGTGCAGGAGGCGTTTGACATCGCCGACCAATACCGCAACCCCGTGCTGGTGCTGGCGGACGGCATGATCGGCCAGATGATGGAGCCCATCGAGTGGCGCGAGATTCCAAAGCGCAAGCTGGCGCCCAAGGACTGGGCGGCCACAGGCCGCAAGGGCCGGGCGCACCACAACGTGATCAACTCCCTGTATATTGACCCCAACGAGTGCGACGACTTTAACGTGGAGCTTGCAAAGAAGTATCAGGTCATCAAGGAGAACGAAGTCCGCTGGACCGGCAAGGACGCGGAGGACGCGGAGCTTCTTATCACGGCCTACGGTACGCCCGCCCGGATTGTCCTCACGGCGCTGGAGCAGCTTCGAGCCGAGGGGATAAAGGCGGGGCTCTTCCGTCCCATTTCGCTGTGGCCCTTCCCGGAGAAGGCACTGCACGATCTGGCCCTGCGGGATAACGTGAAGGCGATTTTGGACGTGGAAATGAGCATTGACGGCCAGATGATCGAAGATGTGCGCCTGAGCGTGGAGGGCCGCAGGCCCATCTCCTATCTGGGTCACGCCGGCGGCGTAATTCCCACTGTGGAGGAAATCGTGGAAGCGGGCAAAAAGGCCCTGAAGGAGGCAGAGTAACATGGCGGTTGTCTATCAAAAATCCAAGGGACTGACGGACGTGGAGTTCCACTACTGCCCCGGCTGCACCCACGGCATTATTCACAAGCTGGTGGCTGAGACGTTGGAGGAGATGGACCTGCTGGATACGGCCATCGGCGTGTGTCCCGTGGGCTGCTCGGTGTTTGCCTATAAGTATTTTAGCTGCGATATGCAGGAGGCTGCCCACGGACGTGCCCCCGCCGTCGCAACCGGCATCAAGCGCACCCATCCTCACCAGCCGGTGTTCACCTATCAGGGCGACGGCGACCTTGCCTCCATCGGCACGGCGGAAATTGTCCACGCCGCCATGCGGGGAGAGAAGTTTACCACCATTTTCATCAACAATGCCATTTACGGCATGACCGGCGGCCAGATGGCTCCCACCACCCTCATCGGACAAAAAGCCACCACCTGCCCCCAGGGCCGCACCCGTGAGCAGGCCGGTATGCCCATCCGCATGGCGGAGATGCTCTCCACGCTGGACGGCTGCGTCTATGCCGAGCGGGTCTGCGCCACCGACATTCCCAACCTGAATAAGGCAAAAAAGGCCATTAAAAAGGCATTCCAGCTTCAGATGGAGGGCAAGGGCTTTACTTTCGTGGAGGTTCTTGCCACATGCCCCACCAACTGGGGCATGACACCGCTGAAGTCCATGGAGTGGCTGAAAGAGAACATGGTTCCCTACTATCCCCTGGGTTTGATCAAGGATACCGGCACGGAGGTGAAGTGAGATGAAAAAGGAAATTATCATTTCCGGCTTCGGCGGACAGGGTGGCCTTGCCATCGGCAAAAATCTGGCGGAAGCCGGCATGGCCGAGGGGCTGAACGTGACGTGGGCCCCATCCTACGGACCCGAGATGCGGGGCGGCACGGCCAACTGCTCTGTGGTGCTGTCCGACCATCCGGTGGGCTCCCCTGTGTTTAACCATCCCACGGAGCTGATCGCCATGAACGAGCCCTCCCTTGAAAAATTTGAAGCGGGCGTTGTTCCCGGCGGCGCCGTGTTTGTCAACAGCTCCGTGGTTACCGACAAGGTGACGCGCCCGGATTTGACCGCGTACTACATCCCCTGCGGGGAAATTGCCGATCAGGTGGGCAACGCCAAGGTGGGCAACATGGCCATGCTGGGGGCGTATGTGGCCGCCACCAAGATTTTAAGGCCCGAGGCCATCGAGGCGATGATTGAGGAGATGTTTACCGGAGCCAAGGCCAAGCTGGTTCCCCTGAACATCGAGGCTTTCCGTCGGGGCATGGCCTGCGTGGGCTAACGCCGTCTTTTGTAAATTGAACGTCCCCCGTCCGCCGGAAAACCGGCGGACGGGCGGACGAATATCCCGTCCCGCGCCTGTTCTGTGCATTTTAACAGTTGACTTTCTCCTGCCGGGAGCGTATAAATAATTTAATATTCAAAACGCAATGAACGGGAATTGCCGTCAGGAACGCCGACTTCAGAGAGCTGCCGCATGGTGCGAGGCAGCGGACGCGGCCTGATTGGTCTGGCCCGGAAGCGGCCCGCCCAAAGAGAAGTTTCTCCAGTAGGCGGCGACGGGAGCCTCCCGGTTACAGAGGCGGTGCGCGGAAGCGTACATAAGAGGCCGCGTTGCGGCAAAGAGAGTGGTACCACGGAAGTTTGGCTTTCGCCTCCCTGATTTCAGGGGTGCGAGAGCCTTTTGCTTTATCAGTTCAAAATAAAAGTAAGGGAGAATTTCAAATGCTGAACATCAAGATCACCAAGACGACTTCCCCCAAAGCAAAGCCTGCGGACGAGTCCAAGCTGGGCTTCGGAAAAACCTTTTCCGATCACATGTTTATTATGGACTATACCGAGGGTCAGGGCTGGCACGATGCCCGCATTGTGCCCTATGCTCCCATCTCTCTGGAGCCCTCCGCCGTGGTGTTCCACTATGCGCAGGAATGCTTTGAGGGCCTGAAAGCCTATCGCACCGCCGAGAACAAAATTCAGCTCTTCCGCCCCGACTGCAACGCCCGCCGCATGAACAACACGCAGGAGCGCCTGTGCATGCCGAGCATTCCTGAGGAGGATTTTGTGGAAGCCACCCGCGCGCTGGTGGAGGTCGAGAAGGACTGGGTTCCCCATTCCGAGGGCGCGTCTTTGTACATTCGTCCCTTCACCATTGCCACCATGGCCCAGCTTGGCGTTCACGCGTCCACCACCTATCAGTTCATCATCATCTGCGCCCCCTCCGGCGCATATTATGCGGCGGGGCTGGCCCCCATCGACATCTATGTGGAGGACACCTATGTCCGCGCCTGCCCGGGCGGCACCGGATTTACCAAGTGCGGCGGAAACTACGCGGTGTCCCTGCTTGCCGCCAAGGTGGCCGAGGAGCGTGGATACAGTCAGGTGTTGTGGCTGGACGGCGTGGAGCGCAAGTATGTTGAAGAAGTGGGCGCCATGAACATCTTCTTCAAGATCGACGGCAAGCTTTATACCGCCGAGGCGCAGGACAGGGACGGCACCGTGCTCCCCGGCGTCACCCGTCGCTCCATCATCGAGCTGCTGAAAGACTGGGGCTATGAGGTTGTGGAGGGCAAGTTGGCTGTCGACGACCTGATGAAGGCTTCCCGCGAGGGCAAGCTGGAGGAGGTGTTCGGGACCGGTACCGCCGCCGTCGTCTCCCCCGTCAAGAAGCTGGACTATGAGGATCAGACCGCCCAGATCGGCCACGGCGAAATCGGCCCCCTGACCCAGAAGCTGTACGATACCCTTACCGGCATCCAGTGGGGCAGAATCCCCGACACGAAGGGATGGATCGTCCCGGTCTGTGACGCTTGATTTTTGCCTGATTTTAAATTTCCCGCCCGGCTGCTTTTGCAGCCGGGCGGGGTGCTTTTATGCGGATTATGCGATCTGCGCGGACGGATTGCTTTACCCGGTGAAGCCGCCGTCCACGGTGAGAATCTGTCCGGTGATAAAGGAGGCCTCATCTCCCGCCAGAAACGCCGCCGCTGCCGCCACATCCTCCGGCATTCCCAAACGGCCGAGGGGCGTTTGCGCGGCAAGCTCCTCCAGCGTCTCCGGGCCAAGGGCGCGGAGCATATCTGTTTGGATGCAGCCGGGGGCCACCGCGTTTACCCGGATGTTAGAGGGAGCCAGCTCCAGAGCCAGCGAGCGGGTAAGCCCGATTACGGCGGACTTTGTAGCGGCGTATACCGTTTCACAGGAGGCCCCCCGCAGGCCCCAGATGGAGGAGATGTTGACAATGCTGCCTCGCTTTTCATGGAGCATATGGGGCAGAGCCCGGCGGATGGCGCTGCGCATTCCGCCCACGTTCACGGCAAAGGTCCGGTTCCAGATTTCGTCGTCCGCATTCTGAAACAGGCCGGAGGGAGGCGCGATTCCCGCGTTGTTAATCAGCGTATCCACCGGCCCCAGGGCGGATTCTATGGCGCGGAACATCGCGTCCACTTCGCCGGATTCCACCATGTCCGCGCCAAACGCAGCAGCGTTGCACCCGGCGCGGAGCAACTCGTCCGCCAGCTCCTCGGCGGCTTGGCGGCTGCGGTGATAGTTGATGGCCACGTCATAGCCCTGCTGCCCAAGCTTTCGGGCAATTGCCCGACCAATTCCCCGGCTTCCTCCTGTCACCAGTGCCACGTTTGTCATACCTGTTCGCTCCTTTGCGCCTGCCCGTCCGGAGGGCAGAACTGTGGTTATGGGTTGGACGCGCTGAATTCTCTGGGTGTGTGCCGTCCTGCCCGTCTGCGGATATTATAAATGCTTTTTATCGGGACTGCAACGGCCTTTTCAGCCGAATCGCCGCGCTTTAAAGCTTTTTTGCTGTTTGAACCAAGGAAGGGAAATCTGACCGGGGACAAAGTAGTGCCGGGCTTTTCAATTGACAGCAGGGCGGAAATCGGGTAGAATAGCAGGCGGTTCCTCTTCTTTGCACTTAAATAAGTCTCCGTAGCTCAGCCGGATAGAGCATCCGCCTCCTAAGCATATAGTCGAGCGTATGCCCTTCCGTCCGTTATTTAGTTGTTTTTTCTGAAAATTGAATCTATGTCTCCGTAGCTCAGCTGGATAGAGCGTCCGCCTCCTAAGCGGAAGGCCAGCGGTTCGAATCCGCTCGGGGACGCCACTAAGGGTTGAAAACGCAAGGTTTCTTGGGCTTTCAGTCCTTTTCTTTTGCATGAAATTTTTGTTAGCAAGCTGCCAACAAGCTGGAACAGCTGAAAGGGAAAGTGGTAATGGAGCTTCTTTTTCCTTCCTCAAAATCTGTTAACAAAATTGGACTGATTGGACTTTTTGGATGCTGCAAAAGCGCGAACTGCCAACAAATCTGCTAACGAACTAGATCTTGTCCATTCCGTCCACTGGATTTTCCTTGTCCTTTTGTTCTGTAAAAGGCGGCTCCTTGATGTCCTTAAAAAATTCATTGTCCATGCTGACTGCAATCTTCATTCTGCTTTCATCCAAAATCCCGGCATAGACATTTTCCGTCATATCCGCTCTGGCATGTCCTAGATCGCCCTGCACGGATTTTACGTCGTGGGTTTCCCGCAGCTTCTCTGTAGCGCTGGAATGGCGCAGACTGTAAAATACGACCTGGCGGAGATTATTCTTACGAACAAAGCGGCTGAACCGCTTTGACAAGTGATTCCCCTCATATGGGTTGCCGTTGTCCTGTGCAATGACCATGCCGTAATCGTGGTAATCGCCCTGTAAAAACTCTTTCTGCTTTTCTTGCTGTGCTTTATAGTTTATCAGAAGCCGTGCCACGGTGTCCGGCAGATAGACGCGCCTTGTACTTGCTTCTGTCTTTAACGCTTTCAGAACCATAACCGTTGTCTTTCCGCCTAAGATGGGCGGAAACTTTTTGATAATATCCCGTTCTCCTGTATCCTTCATGGACTGCTTATCAATCCGGCGCAATTCCTTTTTGATGTAGATGCAGGAAGAATGGTCTGCAATGCTTTCCTGGCTTGCATTCACACAGTCCCATGTAAGCCCTGCCAATTCGCAGGTACGCAGGGAACAGGCAAATACGAGGCTCATACAGAGATACAGCAATTCATCATCGCAAATGGAAAGTGCGTATTTCAGTTCTTCCCCCGTCCACTGCGGGCGCTTATGCTTAGGCTGTGGTGGAAGAAGGACGCTTAGTGCCGGATTGAAGTCAATTATTCCGTCGCGGACTGCCAGTTTCAATGCAGGGCGCAGAATCTTATGTACTTCCTTGACCGTCCTCGCTGATATGTTTTCGGGTGGTGCTTTGTGAAACGGGGCTTGCTTTGCCTTGTGCTGCGGCAGTTCATTGTAGTATTCCTGCATGAGTTTTGCAGTGATGCGATACACGGGAATATTCCCGATAAAGGGGCAGATGTAGTTCTGAATCGTTGCTCTATGGGAACGCAATGTGGTGGATTGCCAGTGCTGCACCCCATATTCAGTTATATACTGCTCCAACAATCCAGAAACAGTCATATTCTTATGCGCCATCATGCTGCCTTTGGCGATAAATGAAAGCTCACTTTCATTGAAATATAAATGACCGTCTTTTTCTGCGTCCTGCACACGCCGCAGCATATCGCTTGCTTCACGTTCGCTGCTACAGCGTATCCAGTGTTGCTTTGGCAGCCCTTTATTGTCAGGTACGCGGTAGCTGATATAGTAAGCCGTGCCGGATTTCAGTTTCCGCTTGACGACACTTGCCATATTGCATTCCTCCTTACAGGCCGTTTTCTTCCAAATAAGCGTCAAAGGACTTCTTAGAGACGAGAAGTCTGCTACCTAAACGCATGACCTTGAAAGGTGGGTTATCGCCGACAGAAGCCGTCCTAACCAGCATATAAGCCTGAGAACGACCAATCCCTAAAATATTCTGGACATCCCCGACATTCAGTGTCCGGCACTCTCTAAGGTTCATAGTTCCCTGTGTCACAGTCCGTTCCATAAAGCCAAGTCCTTTCCGATTCAGCACTTAAAATTTGCTATGCGCAAGTAATTTCTTTTGTTTATTGGATTATATATTCTCGTTTTGGTTCTGTCAATATAAAACAAAAGAAAATTCTTTTGTTTTATAATTTATAATGCTATAATGTCCATAAGATTCTTACGATCGGAGGGCTTTTATATGGCTGTAGGCGAAAAAATTAA
>DKLF01000096.1:0-39263 GCA_002455655.1 Oscillibacter sp. UBA6647
GGCGCGGCTGTCTCCGCCAAGCTTTCGTTGACAGGGGGCGCCCTGCGCCAGCTTTTGATCGGCCCCGCCTTCCGGGCAAACGGAAGCATCAGCGTCAAAAACCTTTCCGACATTCTGGCTTCCATGATTCCCATTATCTTTACCGGCCTTGCCACCTGCGTCATGTTCTCGGCCAACCAGTTTAACCTTGGCGCGGAGGGCGGCGTCATGCTGGGCGCCTTTACAGGTGCGCTGGCTGCCATTTATCTGGATCTGCCCGCGGGGCTTTTGCCCGTGGTGTGTGTGCTGATTGCGGCGGCCTCCGTGGGCGTGATGATGCTGATTCCCGCCGTGCTGAAGGCAAAGCTTGGCGTCAGCGAAATGGTGAACTCCCTGATGCTGAACTACGTGGTGATGTACCTCATCAAATATCTGCTGAACACCTATCTGGCCGACAAAAGCAAGGGGCAGATCCAGTCTTATCCCTTTCAGGCAGGGGCCGCGATTCCCCAGCTGGTGGACAACGGGTCCAAGCTATCCTGGGGCTTTGTGGTGGCGCTGGCCTTCGTGGTAATCACCGCGCTGTTCATGTACCGTACCCGTTGGGGCTATGCCATCCGCATGATCGGCATCAATCAGGACTTTGCCATGTATTCCGGCATGAAGGTGGGCGGCATTGTGATTCTCTCGCAGGTGCTGGGCGGCGTTCTGGCGGGCATGGGCGGCAGCATTGAGATGCTGGGCCGCTATACCACCTTCTCCTGGGGCGCTCTGCCAGGATATGGCTGGACCGGTATCACCGTGGCGATTCTCGCCGGAAACAACCCGGCCTTTGTCCCTCTTGCGGCCTTCTTCATGGCATATCTCAACAAGGGCTGTAACCTGATGTCCACCTATTCCGGCGTTCCCGCCCAGTTGATCGACATTATTCAGGCGTTGATTTTCCTGTTCTTCGCGGCGGAGCAGTTCCTCTCCCGCTACCGCCAGAAACTGGTGGTTCGCAACACGCAGGCGGAACTGGCCGCAAAGGCAAATCCCGCGGAAGGGAGCGTGAAGTAATATGCTTCTGGAACGTATTTTTACCATGGATTTCTTTTTCTCCGTCCTGCGCATCACTGCCCCCATTCTCTTCGCTACGCTGGGCGCGGTCATCGGAGAAAAGGCCGGCATTTCCAACATCGGCCTTGAGGGCATCATGATGATTTCAGCACTCTTCGGCTCGCTCACCGCTTATTGGAGCGGAAGCTGGTTTGTGGGCGTGCTGCTGGCTCTGCTGATCGGGATTCTGGTGTCCCTGCTGATGGGCTTTTTCTCTTTCAACCTGAAAACCGACATCATTCTCACCGGTGTGGCCGTGAACATGATCGGCTCGGGCGGCACGCTGTTTCTGGTGAAGGTCATCACTCAGCTCACCGAGGGCTCCGCCATGGCCTCCACCACCTCCCTGATTACCAAAAGCCTTCAGACGCCCTCCGTCAACATTCCGCTTTTGAAGGACATCCCCATTCTGGGCGGCATTCTCTCCGGACACAGCGTGTTGACCTATCTTGCCTTTTTGCTGGTGTTCCTCACTTGGGTCATGCTGTATCGGACCCCGCTGGGCCTGAACATCCGCTCTGTGGGTGAAAATCCCAACGCGGCGGCCTCTGTGGGCGTCAGCGTGCTGCGCATCCGGTATATTGCCATCGGCTTCTCCGGGGCCATGGCGGGCCTTGGCGGCGCGTATATGTCCATGTACTACGCCATGGGCTGGTCTCAGGACATGGTGGCAGGCCGGGGCTTTATCGCCCTCGCGGCGCAGGCCATGGGCGCGGGCGAGCCTTTCGGGGCCATGCTGGCGGCGCTGGTCTTTGGTCTTGCCCAGGCGCTGGGCATCAAGGTTTCGTCTCTGGGAGCGGACTCCAATCTTGTCTCCCCCATTCCCTATCTCGTGACCATTCTGGGGCTTGTGATCTTTGCTCTGGTGGCCCGGAGCCGCACGCGGCATCGTCATTCTGCCGCCGCGTTGGCCTCCACCGCCGGAAAGTAAGCTGCACACAGCCCATCTGAAAGGAAACTGCATATGAACAGTCCGAAGAAACGCCCTGTGATTCTGGACGGCGACCCCGGCCACGACGACGCCATGGCTTGGATGCTGGCACAGGCCAGCCCGGAGCTTGACATTCTGGCCGTCACTTCCGCCGCTGGGAACCAGACCATTGAGAAAACCACCTTTAACGCCCGGCGGGTGTGCGCCTTGCTGGGGATTACCGCGCCCATCGCCATGGGCCTGCCCGCTCCGCTGCTATGCGACCCTATCACCGCCGGGAATATCCACGGGCAGACGGGGCTGGACGGTCCCAGTCTCCCTCGACCGGAAGACCCGCTCTCTCCCCTGAGCGCAGTGGAACTGATGGCAAAGGTCCTGCGGGAAAGTCCCGATCCCGTGACCATCATTGCCACCGGCCCGGAGACGAATGTTGCCGCCCTGCTGCTGTCTCATCCGGAGCTGAAATCCAAGATTGCTCAGATTTCTGTCATGGGCGGCGGACTGGGCTTCGGCAACTGGACCCCGGCGGCGGAATTCAACATTCTGGCGGACCCGGAGGCGGCGGAAATTGTCTTTTCCTCCGGGCTTCCCCTTTTGATGTCCGGACTGGACGTAACGGAACAGGCCCTGATTTTCCCCGAGGATTTTGAGCGCATCCGGGCCGTTGGCAATCAGGTGGCCGGCGTGGTGGCAGACTGGCTGGAGTTCTTTTTCAAGTTCCACAGGGACCTTGGTTATCAGGGCGCCCCCGTCCACGACGCGGTGGCCGTGGCGGCTCTGTTGCACCCGGAGGTGTTTACCATTCAGGAGATGTACGTGGGCATTGAAACCGGTGGAGAATACTGCCGGGGCGCAACAGTAGGCGACCCGCAGGGGAAGCTTCGCCATGCGCCCAATGCCCGTTGTGTCCTGAACCTTCAGCGTGAAAAGTTTGTGGACCTAATGGCCGAGGCCGTAAAAGCCTACGACGGACGGGAGGTTGCGGTATGAATAAAATCCCTGTCTGGTTTGATACCGATTTGGGTGTGGACGACGCGGTGGCCCTGCTGGTGCTGGCGCGGCTGCCCCAATTGGAACTAAAGGGCATTTCCGCCGTGGCGGGCAATGCAGAATTACATCGGACCTTTGAAAACGCCCGGAATGTCTGCCATCTGGCGGGTATTGAGGCACCCGTTTATCCCGGCACGAAGCAGCCCCTGTTCGTCCCGCTGCACACCGCCCCTCTGGTCCACGGCGTAAACGGCGTGGGTGAGGTGGAGCTTCCCCCCTCTCCGGCAATCAGGGAAACCAAACCCGCGTGGGATGCGCTGTACGAGGCGGCAGAAGCCGCCGACGGCGAGCTTCAGGTCGTGGCGGTAGGCCCCTTGACCAATCTTGCCATTGCTTTGGGCAAGTACCCCAAGCTGAAAACCCTTTTAAAGCGCATTCTTATCATGGGCGGCGCGGCGCGGGGCGGCAATGTCACTCCAGCGGCGGAGTTTAACATCTACGGCGATCCCCATGCCGCGCAGGCGGTCTTCCGCTCCGGTATTTCCGTAGTCATGTGCGGACTGGACGTGACCATGCAGGCCTATCTCACTCCTGAGGAAGTGGAGGGGATTGGCGCACACGGCACGCCGGTGTGCCGCTTCGTCCGGGAGAGCAACCAGTTGGCCCTGAGCTTCTTTGAGCGGCTCAACGGCCCCGGCCTCTGCTGCCACGACACTTGCCCCGTGCTGTTTCTGGCCTGTCCGGACCTGTTTTCTGGAGAGACGGCAGGCGTTTATGTGGAAACCCGGGGGAATCTCACGTTGGGCAAAACCGTCACGGATTTGTGGAGCGACAGACAATTCCCCCAGCAAAACGTCTTCGTGGTGCTGGATGTGGACCGGGACAGCTTTGCCGCAAAGATTCGGGAACTGCTGCTGCAATACTGAGGGCCACATTGGAATATTACAAGGCGGCTTTTGGGAGACTCCAAAGGCCGCCTGTTTTACGTCAAATTCCCTGTAAACGAACTCTCTCAATAAAAAACGGAGCGGTGTGCTTAAAGCACACCGCTCCGTATTTTGAGTAATTCAGTCATTCTAAAAGCGCACGAATGCGAGTTTCAGAATTCTTACTTCTCCTCAACCTCGATAACAGCGCCGGAACCAACGGTACGGCCACCCTCACGGATAGCGAAACGCAGGCCCTTCTCGATAGCGATCGGGGTGATCAGCTCCACATCCATCTCCACGTTGTCGCCGGGCATGCACATCTCAACGCCCTCGGGCAGGGAGATGACGCCGGTCACGTCGGTGGTACGGAAGTAGAACTGGGGACGATAGTTGTTGAAGAAGGGGGTGTGACGGCCGCCCTCGTCCTTGCTCAGAACGTAGACCTGACCCTTGAACTTGGTGTGAGGATGAATGGAGTTGGGCTTCGCCAGAACCTGGCCGCGCTCAATGCCATTACGGTCCACGCCGCGCAGCAGCACGCCGATGTTGTCGCCAGCCTCAGCGTAATCCAGCAGCTTGTGGAACATCTCGATGCCGGTGACGACGGTCTTGCGCTTCTCTTCCGCCATGCCGACGATCTCGACTTCCTCGCTCAGCTTCAGCATACCGCGCTCCACACGGCCGGTGGCCACGGTGCCGCGGCCGGAGATGGTGAACACGTCCTCGACGGGCATCAGGAAGGGCATGTTCTCCTTGCGCTCGGGGGTGGGGATATAGTCGTCAACCGCGTCCATCAGCTCCTTGATGCAAGCATACTCAGGAGCGGCGGGATCGGTGGACTCGCAAACCAACGCGTTCAGCGCGGAGCCCTTGATAATGGGCAGATCGTCGCCGGGGAACTCGTACTTGCTCAGCAGCTCGCGGACTTCCATCTCCACCAGTTCCAGCAGCTCGGCGTCGTCCACCTGATCGCACTTGTTCAGGAACACGACGATGGCGGGCACGCCCACCTGACGGGCCAGCAGAATGTGCTCGCGGGTCTGAGCCATGGGGCCGTCGGAAGCGGCGATAACCAGAATTGCACCGTCCATCTGGGCAGCGCCGGTAATCATGTTCTTGATATAGTCGGCGTGGCCCGGGCAGTCAACGTGAGCATAGTGACGCTTATCGGTCTCATACTCCACGTGAGCGGTGTTGATGGTAATGCCGCGCTCCTTCTCTTCGGGAGCCTTATCAATGGAATCATAGGCCTCAAACTTGGCCTTGCCCTGCAGGGACAGCCACTTGGTAATAGCGGCGGTGAGGGTAGTCTTGCCATGGTCAACGTGACCGATGGTACCAATGTTTACATGGGGTTTGGTTCTCTCAAATTTCTGCTTAGCCATTTGATGATCCTCCTGTCAATTTCAAAAATCCTTGCGGGCAGCGCAGTTATATTCAGTGCTCCCCATTTTACAGTAAAATGCGGGGAAAATCAATCCCCAATTATTCAGCCTTGTTCCCGTTGCGGGTGGCCACAATCTTGTCCCGGATGTTCTTCGGGATTTCGACATAGTGGCTGGGCTCCATGGTATACTGACCACGGCCCTGTGTGCGGGAGCGCAGGTCGGTGGCATAGCCGAACATTTCAGCCAGAGGCACATGGGCGTCAATCTGCTGGGCGCCGGGACGGGCTTCCAGCTTGATGATCTGGCCACGGCGGCTGTTCAAATCGCCGATGACGTCGCCCATATACTCGTCGGGCACGGTGACGGAAACCTTCATGATGGGTTCCTGAAGGGTGGGGTCAGCCTTGCGGCAGGCCTCTTTGAAGCCCATGGAACCGGCGATCTTAAACGCCATTTCGGAGGAGTCCACCTCGTGGTAAGAGCCGTCATACAGCGTAACCTTCACGTCCACCACGGGGAAGCCGGCCAACACGCCGCCGTTCAAAGCGCCCTGAATACCGGAATCGACCGCAGGGATATACTCCTTGGGGATCGCGCCGCCCACGATGGCGTTGACAAACTCATAGCCCTTGCCAGACTCGTTGGGCTCCACACGGAGCTTGACGTGACCGTACTGGCCCTTGCCGCCGGACTGGCGGGCATACTTGGTGTCCTGCTCCACCTTTTTCTTGATGGTTTCCTTGTAAGCCACCTGAGGTGCGCCCACGTTGGCTTCCACCTTGAATTCGCGAAGCATACGGTCCACGATGATGTCCAGATGCAGCTCGCCCATGCCGGCGATAATGGTCTGCCCTGTCTCATCGTCGGTCCATGTCTTGAAGGTGGGGTCCTCCTCCGCCAGCTTGATCAGCGCCATGGTCATCTTTTCCTGACCGGCCTTGGTCTTGGGCTCGATGGCCACGCGGATAACGGGCTCGGGGAACTCCATGGACTCCAGAATGATGGGAGCCTTTTCGTCGCACAGGGTATCGCCGGTGGTGGTATTCTTCAGGCCCACAGCGGCTTCAATGTCGCCTGCGAAGACCTCATCAATATCCTCCCGGTGATTGGCGTGCATCTGCAAAATGCGGCCGATGCGCTCTCTCTGGTTCTTGGTGCTGTTCAGCACGGAGGAACCGGTGGTCAGATGCCCGGAATAGACCCGGAAAAAGCTCAGGCGGCCCACATAGGGGTCGGTCATGATCTTAAACGCCAGGGCGGAGAAGGGCTCGTCGTCGCTGGGCTTGCGGTCTTCCTCCGCCTCGGTCTTGGGATTCACGCCCTTGATAGCGGGAATGTCCACAGGAGAGGGCATATAGTCCACAATCGCGTCCAGCAGCTTCTGCACGCCCTTGTTTTTATAGGACGTGCCGCAGGTGACGGGAATCATCTCATTGCTGACGGTGGCCGTGCGGATTGCCGCGCGGATCTTCTGCGCGGAAACCTCTTCGCCGCCAAGATAAGCTTCCATGATGGAGTCGTCAAACATGGACACCGCGTCCATCAGCTTCTCCCGGTACTCATTGGCAAGATCAGTCATGTCGGCGGGGATCTCCTCCTCGCGCATGTCCTTGCCCTGATCGTCGTAATACACGTCCGCTTTCATGTCCACCAGATCGATGATGCCCTTAAAGGTATCCTCGCTGCCGATGGGAAGCTGGATGGGGACGGCGTTGCACTTGAGCCGATCCTCCACCATCCGCAGAACGTTGTAGAAATCCGCACCCATGATATCCATCTTATTGACGTAAATCATGCGGGGAACCTTGTAGGTGTCAGCCTGCCGCCACACGGTTTCGGACTGAGGCTCCACGCCGCCCTTGGCGCAAAGCACCGTCACAGAACCGTCCAGCACGCGCAAAGAGCGTTCCACTTCCACGGTGAAATCCACATGGCCCGGGGTGTCGATAATGTTGATGCGGGTATCGGGGAACTGGCTCTTAGAGCCCTTCCAGTGGCAGGTGGTGGCAGCGGACGTAATCGTGATGCCACGCTCCTGCTCCTGCGCCATCCAGTCCATGGTGGCAGTGCCGTCATGGGTCTCACCGATCTTGTAATTCACACCGGTGTAGAACAGGATGCGCTCTGTGGTGGTGGTTTTACCCGCGTCGATATGGGCCATGATGCCGATGTTACGGGTGTTTTCGAGCGAGTTTTTTCTCGGCATAGTCTTTCTCCTTAATAGCGGAAATGCGCAAACGCCTTGTTGGCCTCGGCAGCCTTGTGGACTTCCTCGCGCTTCTTGACGGCGGCGCCGGTGTTGTTGGATGCGTCCGTGATCTCATTGGCCAGGCGCTCCGCCATGGTGCGCTCCCCGCGGGAGCGGGCATAGGCGGTGAGCCACCGCAGACCCAGGGTCTGACGGCGGGCGGGACGAACCTCCAGGGGCACCTGATAGGTGGCGCCGCCCACGCGGCGGGCCTTGACCTCCAGGCTGGGCATGATGTTCTCCATGGCCTGAGTGAACACTTCAACGGGGTCCTTGTCGGTCTTCTCCTTGATCTGGTCGAAGGCCGTGTAGACCACCTTCTGGGCTACGCCCTTCTTACCGTCCAGCATCACGCTGTTGACCAGCTTGGTCACCAGAATGGAGCCGTAAACGGGATCGGGCAAAACCTCTCTTTTGGGAACGTTACCTCTTCTCGGCACGATGCTTCCCTCCTTCATAATAATATGATGTCATAGGTACTCAAAAGGCATCTCTGCCTTCCGTGAATGCCCGCCAAAGAGGTGATCTATATAAACCTATTCGGCAAAGCTTTCAGTGAGTTGTCCTTACTTGGACTTGGGCCGCTTGGCGCCGTACTTGGAACGGGACTGCATACGGCCGGAAACGCCCTGCGCATCCAGAGTACCGCGGACAATGTGGTACCGAACGCCGGGGAGATCCTTCACGCGGCCGCCGCGAATCATGACGACGGAGTGCTCCTGCAGGGAGTGACCCACGCCGGGGATATAAGCGGTGACCTCGTAGCCGTTGGTCAGACGAACACGGGCGATCTTACGCAGAGCGGAGTTGGGCTTCTTGGGGGTAGCCGTTCTCACAGCGGTGCAAACGCCTCTCTTCTGGGGGGAGGGCAGATCGGTGCTCCGGTTCTTCAGGGTGTTCAGGCCAAACTGCAGCGCGGGGGATGCAGACTTGTAGCTGGACTGCTCCCGTCCTTTACGGACCAGTTGGTTAAAAGTAGGCATACTGTTCTCCTTTCTTGTCAAATAGGTTGACTGTAAAACGCACAGCCTTTATTTTTTGCGGAAAGCCGGTAAGCTATTCCGAAAAAACCGAAATGTTCCATCCTATTTCAAAAGGACGGCTACGGCGGCGCCCACGCTGATGCGGCAGGCGGCGCCAAGCTGCGCCATGGTGTGCTTCCCTTCAACGGGGACGCCCATCTCTTCGCAGCTTTTTGCAAGGGCCTCCAGCAACGCCGGGTCGGCATCGCAGGCCAGAAACGCCTTTGCGGCCTGTCCCTGCGCAATGGCCCTGTGGGACTGCTTCACGCCCACGACTCTGGATTTTCCTGTCAGTTCCTCCAGCACGGGGTTCTCCCTCACATTCGCATGGCAAAATTCGCGGAATATCCGCGCAGAATGGAATTATATCATGACTTTTTGCCGCAGTCAAGCATTTGTTCCCAGTATTTCCTTTCCGGCGGACCTTTTTCGCGCACAAATCTCCATCTGTCTTTTTCAGGCAAAAATCCCCGGAACCAAGCGGTTCCGGGGATCTCTCGAAAAATCAACGCTTGGAGAACTGAGGTGCGCGGCGGGCGGCCTTGAGACCGTACTTCTTGCGCTCCTTCATGCGGGGATCGCGGGTCAGGAAGCCGGCCTTCTTCAGGATGGGCCGGTTGTCCTCGCTGGCCAGCAGCAGGGCGCGGGCAATGCCATGGCGCAGAGCGCCGGCCTGACCGGACACGCCGCCGCCGGCAACGGTGGCCACAACGTCCATCTTGCCGGTGTTGGAGGTGGACTCCAGCGGCTGACGGACCACCATCTTCAGGGTATCCAGACCGAAATACTCGTCAATGTCCCGGCCATTGATGACAATGGAGCCGGTACCGTTGGGGAACAGGTGAACGCGAGCCACGGAGGACTTTCTCCGGCCTGTGCCGTACAGATAGGGCTTCTTAGACTGATACATTCTGTTCTTCCTCCTTATTCCGCGTCGAGCGCCACGGGCATCTGTGCCTGCTGCTCATGGTTTTCGCCGGCATAGATGTGCAGCCGGGTCAGAGAAGAGCGGCCCACGCTGTTCTTGGGCAGCATGCCCCGGACAGCCTCGCGCATGGCAAGCTCCGGCTTCTCCTGCATCAGGATGCGATAGGGAGTCTCCTTCAGGCCGCCGATCCAGCCGGAATGTCTCCGGTAGATCTTCTGGTTGCCCTTGTCGCCGGTCAGCACCGCCTTGGAGGCGTTGATGATCACCACAAAGTCGCCGCAGTCGGCATGGGGGGTAAAGGTGGTCTTGGTCTTGCCGCGCAGAATGTCGGCAGCGCGGACGGCCGTCTTGCCCAAGGGCTTGCCGGCGGCGTCCAGGATGTACCACTTGCGCTCAATATTGGACGCGTTGGCCATAAAAGTGGACATGTTCTTTCCTCCGTATATGAAATTCTTGATCTTCTTTACAAACCTGAACGATCAGGGTAAAATCAAAGCACGTTTATTTATACCACCCTATTTCGGCAATGTCAACACAAATCTGATTTAGATATATAATACCTTCTATTATCTTCTCTTTTCTCTTAATATCTCTTGAAATCGCTCATTCAATTTTTGATTTTTACAAAAAGAACGGGGGCACTTCTCCGCCCCCGTCTTTCATCAAGCACCTAATTTTAATATGTAGCCGCTAAAGAATCCACTGCACCAGTAACAGAAGAACAAACCCCGGCAGGCCCAGAATCCCCACCACCAGGGCATTCCAGATGTTCAGGCCCAGTGCGATGCCGGTCCACGGGGCTGTCAGCCCAGCAAGATACAACGCGAGAAAGCCCAGAAAGGTGTTGGCCAACAGCTTGACGGCCAGCTTCAACGGCGCCTTGAAAATACGCAGCAGCGCCGCCAGCAGAAACACCGCCAGCACTCCCAGGATGATTTTATGACTTAAGTCCATGTGGCGGCCTCCTCTGTCCGGGTCATCGCCGCCGTGTCGGGGCAGCGGGCCTTGATGGCGCGGATCAGGTAATTGCACCGGGCTTTGGCCGCGCTGATCTGGTAGACGCAGGACTCCACCAGCTCCGGGTCCGTTGCCAGATCGAACTGTCGATATGCCAGAGACAGCTCGCCTTGGGCCGCGCGCAGCTCGCTTTGCAGGACCGACAGCTCAGACTCCTGCACAGGACGCTTGGTAAAGAATACGTTTTTCATATGACTCCCCCGTTTCTTTGCGCACTATATCTTACGGGGAGTTTGGACAATTATTCCAAATTCTATACGGAGGTTTTCATGGAGCACGAGGATTTTATGCGCCGGGCGCTGGCGCTGGCCCGGGAGGCCGCGGAAGCCGGGGAGGTTCCCGTGGGCTGCGTCATTGTCCGGGAGGGCGAAATTGTCGGAGAGGGCCGCAATCGGCGGGAGGAACGCGGCCTTGCCTCCGCCCACGCAGAGATGGACGCCATTGCCGCCGCCAATCGCCGCCTTGGAGACTGGCGGCTGGAGGACTGCTCCCTGTATGTGACGCTGGAGCCCTGCCCCATGTGCGCCGGGGCAATCTTGAATGCCCGGATTGCCAAAGTTTTTTACGGCGCGCGGGACGGGGTCTTTGGTGCCTGCGGCGGGGTAACAAATCTGTTTATGGAGAGCTTTCCCAACCCGCCCGCGCTGGTGGGCGGGATTTTGGCAGAGGAGTGCCGTGCGCTTCTGGCCTCGTTTTTTCAATCTCTCCGGAATGGCGATCACGGCAAATAACGGCTTCTCTTTTTTGTCCGCTTCCATGCATTCCATGAAATAAAGCAGATGGCGCGTTTGCGCCGCCTGCTTTTCTTTTCAGTCCGAATCCCCGAAGGACTTCCCCCAGCCGGAACTCCGCAGACGAAAATTCTCTTGCGATCTTCTCCGTCCTGTATTACCAGATACCCAAGGTCCTTTGCAGCACAAGGCTGACCGCGGTAATACCCACCCAACAGCAGGCTCCCAGGGCCAAAGGCTTCCCTCCGGTTTTAATCAACTCGACGAGATTGCTGTTCAGCCCAATGGCGGCCATTGCCACCACAATAAAAAACTTGCTCAGTTCCTTCACCGGGCCAAAAACCGCCGCCGGAACCCCCATCCGCAGCGCCACGGTGGTGACAACGGAGGCCGCCACGAAGTAGAGAATAAAGAAAGGGAAAATATCCCGGAGCCGCAGGGCCTTCCCCGTGCCCCCGGCAGCCTTTTCCCGGCGGGCGCGCATCAGAGCCAGCACCAGCGTGATGGGAATGATGGCAAGGGTTCTGGTCAGCTTTACAGTCACGGCCTTGTCCAGCGTAGCAGACCCGAGATTCCACATACTGTCCCATGTGGAAGCGGCGGCGGTGACGGAGGAGGTATCGTTGATAGCCGTGCCTGCAAACACGCCGAATGCCTCGCCGGAACCGGTGTCAAAGCCCAACACACTTCCAAGGAGAGGAAACAGTACCGCCGCCAACACATTAAAAAAGAAAATCACCGAGATGGCCTGCGCCACCTCTTTATCGTCCGCGTCGATCACAGGGGCGGTGGCGGCGATGGCGCTGCCGCCGCAGATGGAGGAGCCTACCCCCACTAGCGTGGAGATGTTTCCGGGGATGCGAAGCGCCCTGTGCAGCGCGGCGGCAATCACAAGAGAGGTTGCGATGGTGCACAGGATGATGGGCAGGGACTGCTTCCCCGTCTCGATCACCACCCGCAGATTCATCCCAAAGCCAAGTAAAATCACTGCCCACTGAAGAATCTTTTTGGAGGCAAATTTAATTCCGCTCTCCAAACGGCTCCTGCTTCGCAGGAAAAGCGCGATCACCATTCCCGCCAGAATGGCAATCACCGCCCCGCCCACCACAGGAAACCGCTTGCCCAGCAGCCAGGACGGCGCGGCAATCGCCAGACATAGCAACAGCCCCAGCCCGTTTTTCTTTAAAAATTGCATTGGTCTCTCCTCTTTTCACAAAACTCTCTCGCTATCATACGCCTTCTGAGGCGTAAATTCAAACGTCTTATTTGTTTTTAATTGACGGTAGGAGATTTCATACTTTTGTATGTTTTTTACCAGCAGTACCAATCAAAACAACTAACACTGTGTCGCAACTGTGTAGCGCAAAAGGCGGAGGGGAAATCCCCTCCGCTTTTTAATGCCACGACGCATGGGAGCTTCTTGTGTCCTTCTGTGACAGCCAAGAACGGACGCTCGGGGGCAGGTAGATTTATATTTTTTTCAAATACACAATGTAACAAGCCGCCGCCGAAACCGCAAAGCCTACTGCTATCCGGCCCGCGTCACTTTCTACCCAACCCAAAAACCGCATGCCTGCAGACACTACCACCGCCCCATAGTAAAGCCCCGCCCCGAGTGGAATCGCCCAGCATTCAGGTATTTTTGTACATAAAAGCAAGGCGGCGGATATGCATGGAAACGCAAAGAACATAAGAAACATTGCCCCGCATGACTCGGCGAAGCTGCCTAGAAGAAGTGAGAAAACTCCGCCAAAAAGGAGTGTAAAAGATATAGAGACTAAAACATAAAGTAGCGCCGCTCCTCGTCTGGTGTCCGTAAGCTTCAATATTGATTTAAAAATTTTCACCCAAATTACCACCTTTTTAAAGAAAGCTGATATATGATTAAACTTAGCATACCTTGTCGGGGAGAAAATGGCAAGAGCGCAACTTAAGTTTATGACCCAAAAAGCGGAGGGGAAACCCCCTCCGCCTGTCCTTTATTGATACGGGTTCTTTTTCCACGAGCTGTTGATTAACTTCCACACTGCATCCTTTTGTTCCCTTGACAAACCGCTTGCCTCCAGCGCAGATCTTGCTTCTGCCTGCGAAATACTTCCATTGTCGTTTCCGTCCAATGCCCCTCGTATGCTCATGTAGTTCTCAATAGAAATTCCGGCCTTGACAGCAATTTTTACTTTTTCATAGCTGCTGCCGACTAGAGCTACCCCGTACTTCTCGTGCAGGGCGATGTATTCAGGCGCTGAAACACCGAGATCCCGTTTTGCGGACTGAGCATTGTCAATCCACGTGTCATTCACAGACCCAGTCGTCACGGTTTTGACTGCCTGTGCCTTTGCGTACTGGTACAGTTTGGCAACGTAATCAGCCTTTTCATCGTCTGTCATGGACTTATAATATTCAGCGCTTGTCGCCGCGTTCAAAAGATTGTATTTCTCTTTTCCGAGGGCCACTGCATATTTCAAATACTCACCGGAGGACAGATTTTTTTCCTTTGGGACCTTATCTCCCCCCTGGTCCACAGAATAATTGACCTTAGTTTCGGCCCTCTGCGGGAATACAGACGTGCGCCCGGTTTTATCCGCAATCCGTTGAAGCTCCCTTTCGACGGGTCGTACCTTTACGTCAGAAACGAAGGCCGGGTTAAATACGTTGTTTGCCGTTCTTGCCGCCGCGCTGCCTTGCCCGTCCTCTCGGCCCCATGCGTCAATGTACGGGATTTGGTTGTAATCCACGCCGGGGATTTTGTTTGCAACTTTCCCGAAAAGATATTGTAAATCCGTTGGGACCTTGCTGTTTTTATCAACGTAGGTTGTCTCGCGGACCTTATCGCCCGCCCGCTCAATCTGTCCTAGAGCTGTGGGAAATACCTGCGTCACGTAGCTGGTGAGCGCGGCGGTTATAATGGCTGCGAGGACGTTTTCGCCTCGTTGCTTTGCGTATGCCGCACTTTCCACGACCTCGTTTAGTCCTTGGAGTGTGGTCATTTCAAGCATAGGATCCGAAATACTTTTAATAACAGATGCCGTGTCGTCCAGGCTCAATCCGCCGTCTTCCATCGCGGACTGAAGCTGTGCACCCATAAAAAACGGAACTGCGGCAGGGGCCAGCCAGTCTAACGTTATGGATTTTCCGTTTTTTAAATTTAGCGCATAGCTCTGATACCCGAGAAGCTTGTCAAAATCGCGTTGGTTCTTATCCTCGTCTCCGCCCCCAGTGACCCATCCGGCGCCAGAAGCCAGCATGCCTGCGGCCATCAGAACGGAGCCTGTCATACCGGACGCGATACGGTCGATGCCTTGTGTGAGTTTTGTCGTGTCTCCGCTCTTTGCCCCTCGAATGGTGTCAATCGCGCCCATCACCGCACCAACAGGGGAGTATTCCACGCCGCGCATAAGAATATTTGCTGGGGTCTTCTTGAACGGGAGAACCCCTTCCACAACATACCCGGCGGCTCGCTTGAACTTATTATTGCTGCTTCGCAGCCCGTTGAGACTGGACACCGCTTCGCTAAGCGCGTTCGTGTCGTTAAATGTGTTCCGCAGAGCCTCCTGCGCGGCATAGCTTCTGGCCCGGTTTAAAAGTCCGGGGTCTGCGCTGGAAAGGGACTGCACGCCGTTTGCCTTTAGGTATCCAGCAAGGCTCTGAGTGTAGATAAACTTCTTTGCAATCGTATCTTCCGCTTCCAGCAACGCACTGTTGATTTCGGAGGCCTTATTGATCGCACCCCCGAGGCCCTTATCTTTAAACGCTTTTTGTTCCGATTCAATGTTGTAAAGAGAAGTTTGCCCCTCGACAAATTTGCCCCCGTGGGACAGGAAAGCCTTTGCGTTCGCCCAATCTGCGCGACTCTCTTTCGCAAGCTGACTTGCGGGGGAGACACCGCTGATGGATTTTGTGCGCTCGTATTTCCCCCCACTAACCGCGCTTGCAATTGCGTCCGCAACACCGCCCACGCGGTTTTTTGCAGCCACCGGAACTTGAAAGAGCGTGTTTCCAAGGATATTTCTGATGTGTGTCCGGGGGTTCCCCAGCATGGCCAGATACCGGATCGCGTCAAATTTTGCAGTGAAGGTTCCGGGGACCTGCTCCGCAACGTGCTTGAAAATACTTTCAGCCGCGCCATCCCGCGCCGCGTCATCCTCCGCGTCCACAAAAGCCTCCACGTCCTCCGGATCAATTTCAATGGTGGTGTCGTGCTTTTGGTTGAATGAATCTACCGCTTTTTGAATGGACACAAGTTGCCCCTCAGGGCTGAGTTTGCGGAAAATCGCCTGAGCCTGCATAGCCTGTGCGGCAGTCGTTGAGTTTCGGGTGTACAGGGACAGCAGTTCGGACACATTTGCGGTGTTGCCACTGCGCATAGCCAGAATCAATAGCTGTTGCCCCAGCGTTGTATTGTCCTTGGAAGCCACATTGGATTCAACACTTGCACGGTATTGCTCCAGCGCCCCATCAAAGGTTTTTTCGCGGATGGCATTCTGGGCTTTTGCAACGGCCTTTTCATCCGTAATTGTATCAAATGCCAGCGTTCCGTTTGCAATTTGACTCTCGATCATGCGCACATCAGCGCCGTCAATCGCCTGCGCCCCCATGACGGTCTTCGCACTTTCCGGAACATTGCGGCCCTCAAAGTTAGTTTTCGGAACATCTACCACGCGGGCAGCGTTGGCCCCGTCATCGTGGAAGTTCGCGGCGTCGGTCTGATTTTGCAGTTGGGAATACGGATCAAAACCGGCCTGCGCACTTCCCAAACTGCCATCGGCCCAACTTGCGTCGCCCATAGGCTGGGGAGCCTCTACAAACTCCCCGTTTTCAAGACGCTTTTTGCCTGTAAATATGTCCAAAAGAATATCATTCTTGACATTTGCGTTTGAACTGGGTATACTATTTGTAGCGGAAACCACAGGATCAGGAGGCGTCTCGGACGTAAGCTGCGGGGATTGATTTTCCACGTTCAGCGCCTGAGTGGGATTTCCGCTATTTTCTTTTACATACATCGTGGTAATTTCCATTGTCCTACGACTGCTGTTGTCAAACTGCACCGTAATAACGCGTCCGTTTTGTAATGCTTTGCTGAATATAACACCTTGCTTTCCGGGATTTTTCCCGGATTTTTTAATTTCCCCCGGGATAATAGAATCAGGGGCGGAAATGACTTCCGGGAGCGCGTCGATAGCCCATTGCTCAATCGGCAGATTCCCCCGTTTTGCCTCCAATTCGGCGCTCCCGTGATGGTCAAAAATGTGCTTCACGTCGTCACTCGTGACGATAACATTTCTTTCCCCCACAGAATATCCGAGAATATTGGCTACCTGTGATCTGGACCCTTCCGAGAGTTTACCTAAATACAGCTTTTCAAGCTTTTCCCCCTGATGGCTTTTACGTCCATTTCTCCACTTGTTGAAAAATTCGGACACGCTCGTATCAAACCCAGCTACTAAATTTCGGAACGACTTTCCCTCATGCCTAATCGCCGTGGCCTCCGAGGTGTCATAATTCGTCTTTGCCGATTCCGTTCCGGTGCTGGCTGCTTTTTTACCTGCCAGCGCATCCACAAAAAGCTGCGTGACTGCATCGTTGGGCGCAGCAGTAAAATTACCCGCCGGGGTGCTTTGTGCCGTTCCTGCGGCTTCCTGAGCGGCATTCCCGCGCTTCTGCGTGGCAATCTCCACGCCAGACCCGGCAAGGCCCAAAATGCCGCCCACCAGAGACTCTTGCAAAATCTGCCCAGCATCCCACTCCGGCGTTTCGCCCAGCGTGGCCGCTCTCAAGAGCGGGTCCAGAATCCCCGCCACCGTTTCTTCCGATGCTTCGCTGAGCGTGGATAGCGCGACCCGTCCTGCGGCACTCCCTGTCAATTTGGCCGTCGCTTTTTCAAGGGCCTTATCCAACACGCCCGCGCCAAACATTTTCTTAAACGGGGCCGCTACGTTGAACATCTTCTCTGTGCCCACCTGAAGCGCGGCATTGCTGAGACCATAGGCCGCCTGCTGCCCAAAGGATGCCCCGCTTTGTCGCGCGTCCTGCGTGCTTCCGCCAAAGGCGCGTGCAGCCATAGGAATCAGCGCACTGCCGCCGGTAAGCGCCGCCATGCCAACATCCGCCGCCATCTGCGCCCCGGCCACGCCTACGTCCACAGCCAGCTTTCCAAGCTTGCCCATGCCATTTTTCGCGCGTTCCACATCCTGCATTCCGGAGGCGGTGACGTCACCGGCAAAATCTCTGGCGGCATCCGTGGCCTTTTGCTGAACACCTCCCTGAACAACCCTGTTCATAGCATCGTATTTTCTACGGGCATCCGCAAGAATGTTTCTCTGTGCTTGCAGGTCCACCTCGCCCCACGCGCCGGGACTGCGGGCGTTTTCAGTCTGCATGTCAGAAAGCTCCCGCTGCGCACGGTAAAGGGCGGTTTTATACTCGTTCAGGGTTTGCTGATTCCCCGCGCTCCGAGCATTTTGCCCGGATTGGTACAGCACGCCTGTCATGTCCATCAGACCTCCCGCCGTAGACTTCAACGCACCGCTCACCGTGTCAGCGATGCGGCTTGTGCGGGTCTGCTTTGACAAATCGCTAATCAGCATTTGCGTCACGGGATCGTTGGGGCGAGGGTCGCTGTTTCGCATTTCCTCTTGGACAGACACCGGCTTTTTCTTTGCGGTCTCCGTATCAAACGAATATATTTTGCCGCTATTATTAAATTTAATGTCAAGCTTTGCCATATGTCCCTCCGGTTATATTGAAATACCGATTTCTGCGCAATACTTTCTGAGATCAGATTGCTGCTCGGCATTCAGGTTGTCCCAATTCGCCGCAATGTACGAAGCCGCGTTATCGTTCTTACCGGCATTTTTAAGCCCGGTAATAGTCCGTTTCAACCCGTTATAGTTGGCGATATTCATTCCGCCGGTCGAACCACCCGCATTTAGCTTGTAGTTATACCATGCCTGATCTGCTCCCAGCGTACCTGCGGCTTTGGCGGATGCGGCCCCCCAGTATCCGTCCGCCGTAACACCATAGTAGTTTTGCAGCTGCTTGATCTGAGATGTGCTCAGTCCCCCGTTATCATACGACACGGCATCGCCGCTATTGGATGATTTCTTGACCGACGTAGCCGATACGGTCCCCGTGGATTGCCCCTGCACCGCCGACAATTTCATACTGAGCGCATCGGCAGAAGATATTCCAGCAGTGGTCAGCGTGGCTGCATCCGGCATAACTCCTTGGCTCAACATGGACGCTGCCAGATTGTACGCATACTTCTGCGCGTCGCTCTGCTTGCTATAATCAAATTCCTGCTGCCACTGGTTCTGACTATCTGCGTACTGCTGCAATTGCGTCTGGTACTGCGTTTCCCAGTTATTCTGCGCTTGCTGCGCCGCCTGCGCCGCCACCTGAGCATCCGCTTGCCGCACATACTCCTGATAAAGCGCCTGCGCAAGCTGAGCATTGCCGCTGGCCTGTGCCTGATTGATGGCGGAGTCGTACTGAGACTTTAATTTTTGCGCCGCCAGCGCGTTTTCGCTCAGTGCATCCGCCTCACCCGTGCTGATGGACGAAAGATTTTTTTGCAGCACCGACGAATTAGCAAGCGCCGCCTGCCCAGAAGTGCCCGTATTCAGCCCACGGGTCGCCGCGTATTCGTTAAAAGACTGCTTTGCAATCTCGTTCTGTGCCGCAGCATCGTTTCGTGCAGCACCATACGTCTGTGGAATTTTTGCCGCCTGCGCCGACAAATCTGCCGTGTTCTGATCGTAAGTACTTTTCAGCGCCGCCAACTGGGATGCTGTTTGCGCTGCATACAGGTCTTTTAAATACTGCGTGTAGTCACTTCCCGCAGAAGACGTTCCAGATGAGCTTTGCGTGCTACTAGAGGATGAACTGCCGCCCCCGCTAGAGCTTCCCCCGCCTCCCAGACTTTCTGCGCTGTAATACGTGCCGTCAACAACAACACCCGGACTGTCAGAAGTTTTTGTGCCACTCTTCGCATACCCGTCGCTGTCGTATGATACTGAATACTGCCCTTGCGAAACAGTTTGTCCGGCTTTCGATGTGTCGCGGGACATGTCAGGACCGTTTGTTTTTGCCATTGTCTCCACCTCTCTTGAAAATAAGGGCGGGGCAGTGCCCCGCCCTGTTCGGCTTTACGTATTTACTGGGCCAACGCGCCTCAGTCGCCGTCAGACCTTTGCCGCCATCTTGATAATCAACAGTTCCACGGCCCGCTTTGTCCAGTTCCCAGACTTCCAGCGGTCGGGGCTGTCAATCACTCCAGCGGCTACAAGCCTGTCCACGGCCTTGTCCAGTTCGGATGCCTCCGTATACCCCGGCCAGCCGGGCACGGCCTTCTCACTGCCGCTGCGGCTGTCCCAGCGCGTCCTGACGGCCCGCACATCCACATGGGTGAAGGATTGATACACTCCGATGCCCCCGGCCTTGGGCTGCAAAAACTCTGCGTACTGCGCCACTGCCAGCGGCGGCACGCCGGAAATGGTGATGTCCGCCGCCATGCCCAAAAGATGCTGGGACTTCGGCGCACCGCCCTGCTTGGAGTTCCACGCCGTCGTGCGGTACGCACTGTTGATGGTGACGGGCTTTCCGAAGTGGTCCCGGATTTTCTGGAGCAATGCCACCAGTTCCCCGGAGATCATCACAGTGTCGCTTCCGTCATGGCAGGCAAACTCCGCTACGGTGAAGTTCGCGGACAGCTTCACGCCGCCGCTTTGCCGCTTAGAGTAGCTTTTCACGCTCATTATTACTCCCTGTCGGGCCGTTTGATCGGCTCGCCGGGAATAACTTCCCCATCCACCACCACGCCGGGACTGTGGCTCGTCAGCACCGCCTTTGTGGCGTACCCCAGCTCGTCATAGGTGATTGCAAAGCAGCCCTGCTGCACGGTCTGGCCCGCGTGTTCGGGCTTTCTGCTCATGTCGGGATTGTTCATAATGTACCTCCAAAAATATATTTTCTGCCGCCCTTGCGGCTGGATTACAACTATTTATCTCCGGTCAGCTTGTCCCCCGCGCTGTCCACGGCCTTTTTCCCAGCCTCCAGCGCGGATACCAGCCACCCCGGGACCGGCGCACCGAATGTCACGGCGTGCTCCGCGAGACTGCCCAGCTCCCCGATGATGTACCACACAATTACCAACGGCGCCAGAAGCACGGAATACTCAAATGGCAACGTAATGCCGGGAATATTTGCGACAACCAGCCCGATCAGCCAGTCCGCCACCAGCGTCACTACCACAATCACCACCTCGCCGCCCTTGTGCCACGCACCGGCCCGCAGCTTCGCGCTGCTCCACTTCCCTTTCTTAAAGGCCGCCGCGCTGCCGATCAGCCAGTCCAGCAGCATCATGCCCACCCAGACCACCACCAGCCACCCGAACCAGCCCCAAAAGGCCGTCAGCGCCGCCAGAATTGCGGCAATCGCCGCTTTTGTATTTAACAACGCATTGTGTTCCATTCCCAATTCCCTCTTATTTCAAAAAGTATTGCGGCCTCTTGCCGCCTCTGACGGCGTGCCGCATCCAGTCCAGCAAGATAATCGCGCCAACGGCTTCTCGTCCTGTCATCAGCTCACCACCAAGTAGCATCCACTCTTTTCCAGCATAAATTGTATAGAGGAGGTGCATTAATGGATCATCTTTCCATAGGCATGCAAGCGCCTGACTTTACCGCAGTCACAACATTTGGCCCTATAAAAATGTCTGACTTCAAGGGTAAATGGCTAGTTTTTTTCTCGCATCCCGGCGACTTTACGCCAGTTTGTACCACTGAATTCATTGCTTTTTCAGAAGCACAACAGCAGTTTGCAGATAAGAACACTCAGCTTTTAGGATTGAGCATCGACAGCAATCCATCTCATCTTGCCTGGGTGTACGCGATATACCTGACCACTGGCGTTCAGGTTCCTTTCCCGGTTGTGGCCGACCGCATGGGGGATATTGCTCGAATGTATGGGATGATTGCCCCAGACGTCAGCAAGCAAGAAACCGTACGTAATGTGTTTATTATCGACCCCGATCAGAAAATCCGCGCTATTTTGATCTATCCCCTTACAAATGGCAGGAGTATTCCCGAAATTCTTCGTCTGGTCACAGCTTTGCAAACCAGTGACCAATACCATGTAGTTACGCCAGCAAACTGGCAACCCGGACAGCCTGTTCTAGTCCCTCCACCTCAAACTTATGACGCTCTGCTTTCTCGCCAGAATAATCCACAGAGCGAGGGACTTACCTGTAGAGACTGGTTTTTGTGCGGCAAGGAGCTTCCCGAAAGTTCCGATCATAACTAACCTATTCCGCCCCACTTCGGGGCGGAATTTTTATATTCCTTACAGTATTAACTCCCTCGTAAATCGTATCGCGGCCTCTCGCCCCCCCTAACGGCATACCGCATCCAGTCCAGCCCCACAATCACCGGCCCGGCGGCAAGGCACCACAGGGCCGTAAACTGCGGGCAGACCTGCCCCAGCAGATTCCCCGGCAAATGGGAATAGTCCCACACCTGCCACCCCAGCCACAAATTGACGATGCACCCGGCCAGAAATTCCGCCGCCGTGATGGCAAGGCCACATAAAAGCGCTTGCGCCCAGATGGGGCAATTCCACGGCAGCTCCGCGCCTATCCGCTCCAGCACAAGGCCCAGCAGCAGTGCCAGCACCAGCATGGTCCAGCTAATCCCCTCAGGATGCCCCCGCGCGGTCTTCCACGCCACTTCCATGAGAAAGTACACCGTTCCCACGAAACAGGCCAGTAGTCCGCTTAGAATTACGTCCCCGGACTTATTCATTGCCGCCTCCCATCATGGCGGCAATCTGCGCGTCGCACTGCGTCTGGTACGCCTCCGGTAGCTCTGTATCCCAGTCAACCGCAGCGGCCTCGGTGAGCTTATCCGCATCGGCCAGATCGTGGGCCAGTTGCTCCAACCAGTCAGATCGGATTTTGCAGGAGATGATGTATGCGTACCCTGTCTGAAACAGCTCCATGAATTGCGTTGTCGTATAGACCTCGTGCGTAACCCGGCTACTGTCGTGCCAAAGGGCCTCCGTGGCTCCGGCCCGCACGGCTGCATACTGCGTCTGCAAGTCCCGCTGCTGAATTTCCGTCAGAGTGTAGTGCAGCATCCCCCGCCCCAGCACATCCGCGTCGAATCCTCCTGTGATGGCCTCGGCACAGGCCGCTTTAATGGCCGTGCTGCGCTCCGCCTTAATTTCCGCCGCCGTGGGAGATGCCGCCTCTGGCACGACCCCAGCCGCAATGGAAACAACAATATTATCTTCAACCGTGATATTCACGAACGGAAACGTGTCAGGAACTGCCATATCATCGGGAATAACAGCCCAGCCGTCGGGAACAGGGATTTCAAACCCCAGCGTTTGGTTCCTGTGCGCTCCATTAGACTGGGCCTCAATTTCAATAATTTTCATAAACGTCTCCTTATCCAATGGCGACCCAGTTATACGTAACATTTAGCAGGTTAAATTGTGAGACCGTCCCATCCGAGCCAGTACTATAAATAGATAAGCTTAGTAAATTATCAGTGTCGTTACTACTTCTTAAAAAGGCCAATTGACCCAGGTTCGAGTTTGGGATAAATCCAACAAACTTCCCAATTCCGCTTTGTTTGGGCACTTTCTTGATTGCTTCGATGTTAAGTGTCACGGCAAAGCCAGTATGACCTGCTGATGGCGTGGTTGGATAGTACTCAATAATTAGTATTTTTGCCGCAAATGGAAAATAGATGGTCGTAGGATTGCTTGCTTCAGAAGTGCCAGTCCCAACATATGACCCCGTAGCAATCTTCGCCCGATCCGCAAGTTGCGCCAGCACCGCAGCGGCGCTCCCCGCTGGGTCTGCACCGCATTGTGCCGGAGTGTGGGTATGGCTCGCCACCGCCGCCCCAATCTGTGCAGCCGTTACCCCGTGGGGATTGTCCATGCGTACCGTGTGGGCGTTCAGATTAGCCTGTACCGCCGCCGCGCTGCCGGAGGGGTCCGCACCAACCTGCGCCGCCGTCACGCTGTGGGGATTATCCGTCCGCACCACATGCGCCGTGCTTGTCGCAAGCGTCGTGTTAACGCCCCCGGAAAGCTTTTCCGAAGTGATCGACCCATCCGGAATCTGGCCAAGAACGACACCGGCGGATACCTCATCAACATACTGCTTAGTGGCCGCGTGGAGCGCTGCCGTCGGGGCTCCGCTTAATGTCAGCGGTCCGGTCAGTGTTCCGCCGGTTTTATCAAGCTTTTTAGCGAATAGCGCCGTATGCACTCCCGCTTCGGCGGTGTTATGCTGCAATACTGCCGAGGTGGCCGCTCCTGCCGGGTCACTTGCTGAAATGGCCTCCGCTTTTGCAACATTTGCCTTAGCAGTTGCATCAGACGCAGCTACGCTGACAGCCTCCGCTTTCGCAGTAGCGATAGCCGCCGTTTGGGCCACAGACACAGGCTTGTCGGTATCTGCGGTGTTGTCACAGTTGCCAAGCCCTACCTGCGCCTTGGTCACGGAGTGAGGGTTATCTACCCGCGCTATGTAGGTGTCCAGCGCAGGAACCAGCACACCGTTGAGATACTCTTTGACGGCCTCTCCGCCCTCGTCAAACGTCGCTTTTAACTCAGTGGCTGTCATTCCTCCCACGTCGTTAGGCTCGTCATCCAATGCCTGAATGATCTGCATATTTTTTTCAAATCTGCTCAACGCCATATTGTTTTACCTCACATTACCGGCGGGACTTCTCCCGTTTGGTTGATTTTCCGTTGCAGCTCGTGATTGCCGCGGCCTCCCACCAGCGGGACGCTTTCGCCACCCGACGGTGCACCTTCACCAGAAGCGCCGTCCTGCGACAGTGTCTGCGGCTGCTGCATGGCCTTAATCAGTGCTTCGCGGTCAGTAATGGACCCGGCGGGGAGCCGCTTCAGATAATCCACCGTGGAAATTTTGCCCTGCATCAAAAGGTTATCCAATGTCTGCTGACTTGCAATTTCAGACCAATAGGAGGAATTTCCAACATCCAGCTTGATTTGAAACGGCAGTTTTTTGAGAATAGTGAAGTCAAACGGAACCACCAGTTTGTCCGTGTCGTAGGGGTTGGGAATCTGGACGAACCGGGACCCGTAATACTCACCCATAAACTCCATGTAGATGCGGCCCAAGTCTTCCACACTCTTCAAAAGATTCTGCTTTGTCAACTCCATGGGCGTTGCCGCAGCCCGCTGCAAAGCAATAATTGCGGAGGTGTTATCCGGTCGGGTATCTCCCATCGCCACATCAGAGGCGCCAAGAAACTTCTGTGTGTAACTGACCGCGAGGTCAATAAACTGCGCAATCTGGGGAGAGATAGTAGCCGGGTCCACAATCTTGCTCACGTTCTCAACGGAGCCATTAACCCCAATCGCCGCGCCCACCCGGTTATCCCATTTATTGATTCGCGTCTTGTCGAAGACTACCTTCGGGTACGCCAGTGTCATAAGGGAGATCATGGACATGGCAAACAGCTTGTTTACGAAAATCTGATTGGGAATCAAACCCGTAATCATCGCCTGCCCGTGGTAACAGTCCTGTACGTAATCCCAGTTCATCCAAGTGACCGGATATAGCTTAATGCCGAGATCCCACTCCTCGCGAACCACGCAATCCCGTGTGCACTCATACCCGTGAATATTCCCGGTCTTTTTATCCCGCCACAGCCGGAGCAGCACCGTAACTTTGCCGCCCCCCAGCCGGTCAAGATTGCTGTCGGAGAGATTTTCCTTGTCGTCGGGCAGAATCAAGCTCTCCGCGTCCTCTTCCGAGATATCGTTTGCGATGGCCCTGTCAATGGCCTCATCCACCAGCATTCGCCGGTCGATAATGATAAACGGCTGAGACTGCACATCCCGACTGTTGGGATTCCCGAAGGTAACCTGCGTATTTTGCAAGACCTCCGTGCGGATATCTCCGCGGGCCGTCTGCCCGATATCCGTGTCAGGGTCAAAATAGGTGTACGTGCAGCCATCCGCGTCCACTGCGGCATTTCGGGCAAACTCCCGGACGCAGGAACCAATGCTGTTCATCTCAAAGATATTGGCAAACTGATCGTTAATAATGTCCGTCAGGACTTCCATGGTATGGGGGTCCCTTTCCCCCGTGGACGGCATATTCTCCGCGTGGAGCTTCAGGTTATCCGTGGATACGTTCGCTACGGAGAACAGGACAACCCTCTTTAAAAAATTGAATACGGGGGTTGGAAGACCGTTGGACTTTACCCCCTCCCACTGTTTCCCAATGAAAAAGTTTTCATTGGTCTCAACATTCCGGTACAGCTCAATGTTGTTATTGAAATCCAGCCCCGCGCGGTATTCTTTATACACGTTTTGGGGTGTCGGGCTAAATTTTCTCATGATTCCACCTCGCTCATTTCACGTTTCCGGAATATCGCAGCTGTATGTCTGCCTGCAACACTGTTGCGGTCGCCGTGGCACTGTTGCTTTCAAATACCAACTTGTAAAACGTGGCCTTTTTCACTTTCAGCTTAATCCGCTTTACCTGCGGCTTACGATTCGTATTGAATGAAAAGTGGTTAAAGTCCATGTGAAAAAAAGTTGCCATACTGGCGGATACCGCTTTTTTCGGGTAGTCACTGCGACGGTTGCTCTCCGCTGAAATTAAAATCCTCGCGCCGTCTTCCGGCTGAATAGATACGAACACCAGCGTGAAATACTTTCGCATCCACTCCTTGCCGAAGTCCATTGCCCCTGTCGCCGCCCGCGCCTCAATTGCGGCGCCGTCATCGTTCCGGTACTGCCGGGAGACGTGCCTTATTTTGCCGTCGACAGCAAAGGCCAGTACCTTTCCACTGCACTTTAAAAGCTGTGCGGCAGGAATCCCTTTATATCGATACCAGGTGTTATTTGCATAGTTTAAAATAATTGCCTCGTCCCCAAGGCAAAACCAGAATTCATAGCTGTCCCGGTCGCTGAACGTTGTAATCCGAGACAAGTCCATGCCGCTTGTCGTGGCCCATACACGGTCACTGATTCGCTTTGCCGTCCTCTCGTCCGAGACTAGGTTCCCGGATGAAGAGGTTGATTTCCATTCGTAGATACTGCTGGAACACAGGGAAAGCGGGTTGTTTTCCACAAGGCGAACCTGCCCCATGGCTTCGTTCCCCAGCTCCCGGTTAACGGGAGTGCAGTAAAATGCCGCCGTTGTGCTGGAGTCATCCAGCGTAACCGTGCCGTACTGACAGGAATATACGCTGTTGGTCTTGAACACCACCAGCCGGGAATAATGGCGGACCAGCGCAGTAATCGGTGTGTTGCTTTCCCCCACAGACATTTCGTAGAGGTCAGGAAAATACTCTGCCGTTGGGTTTCCGTCATAATCAAGGCCGGAATAGAGCGTTTTGTTGGTGCCGTCCCCGTAAAGGAAAACGCGGGTATCTGTACTGCCATTAAATGTTTCGCAGAAGTGCATCCCCGCAACTTCCGCCCTTGCGCCGCCCCCCTTCCGGTAGGTGACAGTGACAGTGTTGGTCCCCTTAGCGGGCGCGCTGGCGAATGTCAGCTTTCCGGCGACCAAATCAGCGGCATAGGTAACGCCGGTTCCCAAAACCTCTGTCACGGCGGAAATGTCGGTTTCAGGCAATTGGAATTCCGTTGCGGTCCCATCGGGGGAGAATTTCACCTTGCGAAGCCCGGTCAACCGGTTCACCGGTTGAAGCGTCGTCCCGGCCCCGGTGGGCGAAGTTGCGGTTTGAACGGTGGGCACATACCCCACTACGTCTGAAAACGCCGTGCCGTCCCACGCTTTATACTCATGTCCGTTCAGCAAATAAACTTTGCCGCCGAACCCGAAAAAAGAAGTTTTGTCCTGCGTACAGGTTCCAACCGCCATGGCGGTCCAGTCTGCCAGATTTACTTTGAAAATTACGCCGCCAAAGGCACACAAGAGCACCGCGGCAGCTCCCACAAGGCCATACCACGCCCCGGAGAACTCCGGCGCACTCGTGGAGGGAATATTTCCGGAGACCGCGCACCAAGCATCCCAGACGGTGCGCAGGTCGAAAACGGTTGCGCTCCCGGGGCGCACCTGCAAATGCCCGTCAAGGGTAATCCTGAAATTCTGAAGCTCTGACAATTCCCCGTCTTTAATTTTGGTATCGCCGTCAGGATTCTCGTTCAGTCCCAAAAAGCGTTTAATTGACAGAATGGAATTCGCCATGGTTTACCCTCCGTAGTTTAAATAGGACTCGTCACACGCACCGCCGGTCATTCCCTCGTCGTAGTCCTCGCCATCGTCGCCCAGCTCCTCCACTTCCCGCGTTTCCATTCGCTGTGCCCCCATCACGCGGGTAACCGCAAAATAGCGGCAGGCATCGCATATGTGCGTGATGTCGTGTGGTTCTGTTGCGCAGTCAGAAGGGTTTTTCTGGTCGTGCTGAATGGCCGGGAGATTCCGAATCAGCCCTACGCATTCATTTGTCACCAGCAGCCCCGGACGATCCTTATCTGAGCGCAGGGGCTTCAGCATTTCTTTTAGCGCCATCCAGCCCTGAATTCGGTTATTGGATGCTTTGAGGATTCCCACACCATTTTCCATAAATATCTGGGCCATCGTGCGTCCGCTGTCCTTTTGTCGATTCCACATATCCGGCGGCGCAATCGTGAACTCAATCCGCTCCGTGGGCGGTGTCAGACTGTTCATCAGCGCCGCTGCTGCGGAAACGATCAGCCCGCTTTGCTGCACCTCCCGGTACACATAGCACCGCCCGTCAAAATCAACCGCAATCCATAGGCAGGCGAACATGTCGAGACCGTAGTCAAACGCGCGATATTTCTTCCACTCCTGCGGAACACGAACAAACGGTTCAATGACGTGAGTCTTTTTGCGAAATTCCGGGAAGAAAATGCCGGAAAGCGTGTTCCAGTCGCCGTACCGCCACGCGCGGCGCACATCATCGGGCAGCGTGTCCAGCATATTCAGGTATCCGGGAGAGCCTTTTAACAAATCCGGGTTATCGTCCACGGTTGCCTGAATGAACCGATAGTCCTCTGCTTTTTCGCCGTTCTGATACTCCCGATCGACAAACAGCCGCTTAACCCACAGATGCCCGATTCCACCCGGATTGCAGGTAAGATACATCCGGCGGGGAATGTTGGAAGTGCCCCGCAGGCACGCGCCCAGCACGCGGAACTGCGCCTCACTAAACTGGGTCGCCTCATCAATGAAAATCCAGTCAAACTCCTGCCCTTGGTACTCAAGGTCTGATCCGGTGTCGTAATGCCCAAACTTGATCGTGGAGCCATTTGCGAACTGCATAATGTGCGCCTGCTGGTTGTAACTGGCAATCTGTATGGGAACCATCTGAATGATCGGGGTAATCAGGGAGTTTTCCATATCCGGATAATGCTTGCGGATGATTAAAATTCGGATGCCGGGATAGGTCAGCGCACCGCCCACAGACTTCACGCGAATGCCGTGGCTCTTTCCGCCACCGCGCGCGCCTCCGTAGCACACATATAATTCACGGGCCTGATAAAACTGCTTTTGCTTCTCATTGGCGTGTCCAAAATTTACATAGAACTCGCCGCCCGCTTTGCTAAAACTCTTGTATGCCAATGCGTTCACCTTTCCCAAAATCCCGTTCAGGGGGCCATTGCGGCCCCCTGATTTCATTGATTATTCGTAGACCTTGGTTCCCTCAACGCCAACGCTGCCGTCCTTTGTACCAATGGCACGCATGGTCTGGCCTGCGGCCAGCGTCACGGGGGCGGTGTAGGTTTCGGCGGTGGTGGAATACCGGGGGTTCGTGCCGTCCACCGTGTACTTGAACACCACACCCGATACAGCGGTAATGGTAACCGCATGGCTGGCAATGGCCATAACGGGCACCGCCAGAATTGCAGTAGCGTTGCCGCACACGGCGATGCCGTCGCCCTTGGTTCCCAGCACAAAGCTGTCGTAGTAAGTCACACCCTGCACCACGGGGCCGGAATATCCCTGTACCTTGGACAGAATGTCGTACTTCTGAAGCTTTACGGGGTCGACCGTGCTGCCCTTGTACTTGATGAAGAAGTACACGCCTGCGGGCATATACCGGGAAGGGATGGGCTTGACCCGGTTACCGTCAAACTCACCCACAACGCCCTTGGTCAGCGCTTCTTTGCCCAGCGCATCCACACCCAGATAATCCGGGTTTTGCTTCAGCAGCTTGTAGTACTCCGTACCGATGTAAAGGGTCCGATTCTCCAGCGGAACCAGAGCATCCGTCATTCTCGCGCCCAGATCAATGATCATGCCGGTGATGGTGGACTTCGTGGGAGCAGTGGGTTCCAAAGCCTGAATATTCGCGCCCATGCACCACTTCTTGATGCGCCGCTTGTCCATGTTGGGGACCGTCACCTCATCCAGCTGCCGGCGCAGCGCCTTGGCGGCGGATTTTTCGATGGCCTGATCTGTGCCGTCCAGCGCGTCAATGGTAAAAGAAAACGCAGGCGCGCATTCGCAGGTCATTTCCTGAAGGATATCGCCCACGTCGTGGACACTGCCGAAGCGGTTACTGCCGGTTCGGTTGTACTCCGTCTCGGGCACGGTGTTCACGGAACCGATACGGATCGTCTTGCTATTGGGGTCGACGAATGTATATTCGTGGCCGCAGTCCGCGTCCGTAATGGACGCTTTCTTGAATCGCTCCGCAATCTTGGATTCATACTTGGTTGCGTAATTGATCATTTGTTTTCCTCTCTTTCGTCATATGGATGCGGAGAGGAGCGTATCAGGAACCGAATCCGTCTAAAAACGAATCGCTGGCTTTGCTTTCCGCTCCGGCGGTCTTCATACTGCCTGTGGAGCGCCCCGCGTTTTTCGCGTTTTGCTCCTTTGCCGCCGATTCCTGCTTTACACGTTCCGTCTCCGCAAGTGCCTGTTTCTCACGCCACAGCGCATAGGCAACCGCCAAACGCTGCCCCTGTTTCACGGCGTCCCAAACTTCCTGCGGAATACTGCCCGCGTCCTTTGCCGCATCCGGGAATGTCTTCTGGAATTCCGCGATATCGGCATTTCGCCGTTCCTCTGCGGAACCCTCAGCCTGCGCTGCCTGCTGGGCGGCAGTCTGCTTTTCGGCCTCCTCGGCCTCTTTTGCTAAAACAGCGCTTTCGCGGTCTTCCAGATCCACCGCGCGCTTTGCTTCGTCGGCATTCATGCCCGCGGACTTTTTCGCTTCCGTTCTCACAAAGGAAACATACTCTTCAACGGTCATGCCAGACTGCTTCGCCATCTGCGCAAACATCTCCATGACTGGCTTTGCCGCGTCGTATTTCTCCCGTACCCGGTCATAATCAAGGCCCTTCTGTGCAAGAGTGGTCATCTCCTGCTCGTTTACGGCCTTTTCCTCGCCCAGATGCCGCAGCGTCCACGTCTTGGGAATTTCCGGCGCAGTCGCGGGAGGTTCTTCGGGTTCTTCGGGCTTTTCAGAAGTGGTTTCTTCCGGCGTGCCTGATTTTTCCGGCGCCTGCTCCTGCGCTGGCTCCTGCGACTCCGATGCCGGGGGCTCCTCGGTATTGCTCTCCAGCGCTTCAGCCTCCGAGGTCTCGGAGTCCTCTATGCCGTCCGGGTCCCAGCCATCCAGAAAAGCATCCGTGGTTTCGGAAGTTTCCTCGGCAGGGTTCATATTTTCGTTTTCCATAAAATTACCTTTCCCCGGCTGGTCTGCCGGTTCTTGTTTTCCATGGCGGCTGGTCTGCCGCACATGGCAAAATAAAAAGCACCAAAAGCCGGGATCTCTCCCGTGCTTCTGGCGCTAAACGCTCTAGCTTGTTATGATATTTTTTCGCCGGTCAGTGGAAACGCTTGCCCGGCTTCCAGCTCTTTTCCGTTCCATATGGCCGGAAACCATTCAGACCGACAGGCCCGGCAATACACCGGAACACGGTACATTGTGGAACTGCGGGTTATTTTAATCAGCTTTCTGTGGCAGCCGGGGCACGTATACCATCCCCGCGTCACCATCTTGCAAACTCCCCGTACTCAAGCCCGCCGTACACGTCCTCGACCGGCCCCGGTTCAGCTTTTGAAAGCCGTGCGGCGATAACAGCCAACGCCGCGTCGCCCGCCTTGCTAAAATATGCCGCAAGTACGCTGTCCTGCGCTTCAATCGCAATCAGCGCTGATGCCAGATAATAGGGCAGCACTCCAGAAACAACTGCATCGTCAAGTTGAATTTCATCCCCCGCCGCGGTTACCCGCACGTAAGGGCAGCCAACGGATAAACTTACCCGTGCAAGAATGGAATCTAAAATATCCGGCGTTCTCACCAGATATTCCTTCGTATCGGCGGTAACGGTCGTTCCGGTGGATTCGTTTTGCTCGTCCATCAGCCGGATTGCCTTGTCGAAGACGTCCTGCACTTTCACAGCGAATCACCGGCCTTCCCACCTACGCTATACGTCATAATATTTTCAACGCCCTCATCAACACTGCCGGGAAACGGTTTTGCAAGTTCCTGCGTGCACCCTTCGTCCCCGTGTTCGGGCTTGAAATTTCCGCACGCTTTGATCTCCGCCAGCCGGATTCGAGTGTAACACAGAATGGATACCAGCAGCGCAATCAAAAGTATCAGGGCGCATGTCAGAATTGATATTTCCAAAATTCGCATTCCGGACCTCCGTTACTTGAAATCCGATTCGTCCATTCCCTTGCCCATATTTACGTTCACGGAAATGTCCTGTCTCGCTTCAACCTTGTCCTGGTACCCGCCGAAACGCGGCTGCTTGTTCAGGAAAATACCACGAGTTACCATGCCTTTTTCCTGATATCTGGGGTCCGTCTCAATCTGGTTTTGAATCCTCATGAAAGCCATTTGAACGGTATCCTGAAAATCCTCGTGGCGCTCTCCATCATACCAGCGCCGCAGCGTCTTAATCGTAACGTTGAGATAAAGCGCAAGGCCTGCCTCACCGTACAATACCTCGTCTTCGTCACACTGGCTAAAATACGACTCGCATTTCGCTTTTAAAGCGTCGGCGGTCGCGTATTCCTGACTTTTGCTCGCACTCTTTTTTGCCGTGACTGCCACCACCTTTCACGCGCGATTTTATCTATGCTTAATTGCATTATATCAAATCTTCCATATATTTCAAGCGTCACTTTTTTGCTAATTCGCAAATATTGATAACTTTTTAAACATTTTAGTAAATGTTGTTATATTTTAAAACTGACGGGGGCCTTTGGTATTTTTGGGCGCCCGACCTGTGAAACCCCCACCCCCTGATTTTCCGCCACCCCTTGCCCGGGAGCGCAAATCCGCCAAGTTCTCAGGGACCGCGGAATGCATGCACAATCCCATCCTGTAAAATCCGCAGGGCGGAACTGGCTTGTTCTCAGGGACCGCGGAATGCGTGTGCTGTATATTACCTACCCTGCCAGCGAGGGGCCCGCCCTTTTTCCGCCACCCCTCCCGGATACCTTGAAACCTAGACATCGGGGCCCCTGTCGGTCGACCCCCTGCGGAGCCCGTAGCTGCGCCCAGCCCACCCAGGCCACCAACCCAGCCACCGCGCCAAAATCAGCCGATTCATGGGGTCAAATAGCACAGTAAATACACAGTTGCGCGTAAAAGGCCTGATGTATCAGTAAAAACACTTAATGAACAGTTAAATATTGCGTATTTGCGCCCCTAATTGGCCGTTACAGCCCGGTTTGATTGGTTGCGCCCTAAATATAAGCCACGCTTATTGCAAATTGCAATCACCCGCGCGTTTTTTATACTTCCCCGTGTCCATTCTCTCCCAAAATCGCAAAGCGGCAAAGACGCGATGCGCAGCCATGCGCCACGGCCTGAAAAAGCCCGGAGGTGGAGTAGGTGGAGCGGTGGGGTAAGTTGTCTATTCTCTCGCGGGAGGGCGTATAGAGCGTACAGGGCGTATGTATATGCCCTCTATGTCTCCCTGTACGCTCTAATAATCAAGAATATGAATCTACTCCACCTACTCCACCGGAATATCATAACCCCGTTGCCGCACAGGGGTTTTAACCCGGTGGAGCACGTAAAAATCTACTCCACCGGTGCTCCACCGCTCCACCGGTGGAGTAAAACGTCGTATTTCTACTCCACCGCACTGCTCCACCGGAATTAAATACATCACAGTTTATCTTTGATCGCATCAATAATCCACGCATTGACGCTCTGCCCGCTGGCTCTAGCTGCGGCCTCCAGCTGAGCTTTGCTTGGGTCTACCTCCCGTCTAAGCTTGACTGTTATCTTCTCATTGTTTTTGCGCTCCCATTTGAGGGACGCACGTCGCTGCGCCGTTGTCGTTGCTAATTTTCTTTCTTTCATAAAGCCTCTTCCTTTTTTAATACCCGCATATATCAGTCCGCCATATATGCGGGTGCTAAACAAAACCAATATAAAAAAGTTGAATCTTGTAAAATGTTGGTATATTATATAGTTAATATCGTGAAGGCCGTGTATACCCACGTCCATGCGATTCTCTAAGCGTGCACAAAACCCGCCTTACTACACATTTAAGGTGTTGAAGAGGAGTGGACAATTTTATGCCTAGTGGGGTTACTAAAAACTATTTATTCACATTAATGCAGCCCCAAATACGCGACACAATCGAGCAGTGGGATTCTATCGGACAAATTTTTGAAGGTCAATTTGATTTTTCGTCTCAGAACATAATTAACAATTCGATGGCCCTTGTGTATGAAATTATCGTCGAGAATGGGGGGCACCGTATTTGGGATGGGGAAGGTAATTTTGGGTCGCCTTGCGATGAGGCGATTTCAATAAGAGATGGAGGCTGGAGGTATTATTTTTATGATCCAAATATGGTAGACCACAGAGCTGCGCAAGAAAATGCCGAGAGATATTTTTAATTACAAAGTACCACGGCCGGCCCCCCGAGCAAAATAGCAACCTCATTTCTTTGTAATGACATCAAGTCACATATCAGTAGGAGGCGTAAGTACATGCTGGATCACAAAGACCTATACCATTACTGGCAATACTGCTTATACATTGAGAAGAACCTCGAAGAAACAACCAGATTCGTAGAAGTGTGTGAGGCTAATAGTTCAACGTATTCAGCCGAATTTGCTCAAATCATTTCCCTCGCCTGTGCTGAAATCGATAGTATATGCAAGCTGCTTTGCAGTGCAATTAATCCCAGTATTATTTTTGACAACAGCAAAAACAAGGGCACTATGTTAAAGTACACGCCTATCATTTTGAATCGGTTCCCCAAATTGACCCAATGTGAATTACGCAACGACAAAACCGATGAACTGATAAAACCTTTTTACGACTGGGCTATTGACCCATATAATTCCCCCAACTGGTGGCACGACTACCAAAAAATGAAACACAGTAGACACTCAAACTTTAAACTGGCAAATCAAGAGAACGCGTTTAATTCTGTGGCAGGCCTAATAGTCTTGAATTTATACTTATATAGGCTCATTAGAAACGAAGCTTATGAGTATCCAGATCAAACACCACGAATTTTTAGCGCGCCGTGTTTCAGCCCACAGTTAGCGTGCCGCGGCGAGGAACTTCCGGATTTTCAATAAAATTAAGCCCAACCTCGAATACCCCAGAGAGCATAAATGCTCTCTGGGGATTTTCTTATTTACGTGCCCGCTCAATCCTCGCCTTTAGCGCCTGCATTAACGTTTCCTGTGTGTCGCCCTTGGCATTCAGGGATGCAAGCACGTCCTCGTCTACGCCGCCCTGCACAAGCAGGATATGGGCGATGACCGGGTGCTTCTGTCCCTGCCGGTGCAGTCGCTTGTTGGCCTGCTGGTAAATCTCCAGCGCCCAGTTCGGCAGTGTGTACCAAATCGCGTGGTGTCCGCCCTGCTGCAAATTCAGCCCGTAGCCGCAGCTCATGGGATGTGCCAGCAGCACGTCCACTTCCCCGGCGTTCCATTCGTCTTCATCCTCCGGCCCCTGATAAGACCTCACACGCAGACCCGTCTTTTTCAATTCTGCGAGTAGCCTGTCCCGCTCGTGCTTGAACCAGTAAAACACCAGTGCGTGTTCCCCGTGGAGCTGCTCGATGATCTCCATGAACGCTTCCATTTTGCAATCGTGGATGTTGACCACAGCGCCATCATTGCCATAGACAGCGCCGCCGCACAGTTGCAGCAGCTTCCCGTTCAGCACAGCCGCGCTCCCGGCGGTAATGGTGTCCTCGTCCACTTCCAGCAGCGTTTCCCGTTCCAGCTTCTCGTAAGCCTTTTTCGCCGCTGGGTCTAGTACGACGGGAATATCATCTTCGATGAACTCCGGCAGCGTCAGATAGTCCTCTGCTTTCATGCTGATACAGATATCTGAGATTGCATCCTGAATGCGGCTATCCGCGTGATCCTGCGGCGAATAGGTCCGGTACTGCTGCCCCGGGTGCGCGTAGTCCTGTGTAAAAAACTGCTCCCGGTAGCTGGTCATGGTCTTGCCCAGCCGTTGCCCGCCGTCAAGTAAGTATACCTGCGCGAAAAGGTCTTCCAGGCCATTCGGCGCGGGCGTGCCGGTCAGTTCCACAATGCGCCTGATCCGGCTGCGCACCAGCTTTAATTTCTTGAATCTCTTGGACTGCGCATTTTTGAAACTGCTGGACTCATCCAAGATAACCATGTCAAAAGGCCAGTCCTGCTGATAGTAGTCCACCAGCCACGGGATATTCTCCCGGTTAATTACCCAGATATCCGCAGGGGTGTACAGCGCCTTGACCCTCTGCTTTGATGTACCCAGCACGGAGACAATGCGCAAGTGCTGTAAATGGTCCCAGCGCCGCGCCTCGTTTTGCCACGTCGCTTCGGCTACTTTTTTCGGCGCCACTACCAGCACCCGGGAAACCTGCCAGCGGTTATACCGCAGGTCGTTAATAGCGGTCAACGTCTCCACAGTTTTACCTAATCCCATGTCTTGGAACAAGCCCAGCGCAGGGTCCTGTATAATCCGTTCTACGGCATACCGCTGATACGGATGGGGTATAAACTTCATTGGACACCACCGACTTTCTTTTTCGGCACATTCAGAAATACCGCGCCACAATGTCGGCAAACATCAGCTTTCGCGGAGACTATGCCTCTACAAGCTCCGCACTCATGCCAGACGCGGCCAGTAAAAGGGTTGTCCCACGTGTTCTTCATGGTTCCGGTTTTCACAACGGCATCACCTCCTCCACAAAAGCCCTGACCTCCGGCAAACCTTTTAGTACCCGCACGTCCATGCCGCGCTTTTGCATTTCGGTTATCTGCCATTTCTGAATTGCCGCCAGCCTCCCAACTTCCGTTTTCAATTCCGCGTAGATGGTCTTCCCGTCCGGCGTAATCACAATTCGATCCGGCACACCGGGGTTTCCCGGCGAAACAAATTTATAACACAGGCCGCCCCGGTCACGCACCATGCGCACCAGCTTGGCCTCAATTGCACTTTCTTTCATGATTTTTCCTCCGCTGATGCCGCCATGGGGAACGGAGACACAACACAATTGCTTAGGAGCGGTAAGCGATACAGCTTCCGGCCCTCACGCAGCCTTGCTTCGATTCGCGGGTCCTCCCCCGTCAGTTTCGCAAGCACACGCCCCAGCCGATTTGCGGGCGGCTTTGCTTCCAACCTCGCCGCTACCTGCGCAGACGTAAACTCGCCCCACTGGTCAACGGGGAGTTCGTAATTGAGCATGTCCCGCAGCTCATCTTCAAAGTCCAGCGCGCGGGTGTATGTGGTGTTGACGCCTCCAAGCTGCTGGCGCTCTTCTTTTGTCAGGCGGAAACCTCCCGGCTGTGCCTGATACTCCACTGCCATCTGCGCCCATAGTTGCATCTTCCAGTCGTTTGTAATTGCGAACAGCCGGTCAAGGTCTATGTATTCCACCGGCACTGTCCAGAATCGGCGGTTTCCCGTGTCATCAATCAGGTATTCGCCGGGGTTTACCGTGCCGCAGAAAGACGTTCTTCGGGGCCGCTGCACGGCATTGTGCGCATAGGGCGTGCGGTACTCGTCCATATCCTGCGTGAGAAAGGCTTTCAGTCCGGCGCTGTCGCGGGAGGTGGTGCGGTCCAACTCTCCCAACTCACAAATCCAACTGTTGAGTGCCTGCATATAGGTGTCCTTGTTTCGTAGATCCAGCTTTGCGCCCTCTTTGAACATGCGCGGCAACGGCACCAATTGGCGCAGGGCGCTTGTTTTGCCAATCCCCTGATCCCCTTGCAGGACAAGAACTCCGTCAGCCCCCTGCGGGCTGTATTCGTCATTGTAGGCCATGGCTACGCATTGCAGCAGCCATTTGCGGATCAGCGTCTGGGAGAGCGGGTCCGTCACGCCCCAGATATCATAAAGTTCTGTGACACGGTCCGCGCAGTCCCACTGTGTATTTTGAAACATTTCCGTGACCGGGTTAAATCGGCATTCTTCTGCGATCACATCCAGACAGTCCGCCACCGTGTTTTTTGCCGCGCCTTTTACGCCGGCCAATTTAAGCCGGTCCAGCAGCGGAACCGGGAGTAAATTTCCAGCGTTGGCCCGTGACCATGTTCGTGGGTAGCCGGAAAGTTCGACATGCCACGTCACATCGTTTAGTTTGATTTGGATTCCCAACAGTGCCACCAACCGGCGAATCACATCGGTCGTTAGCACTTCGCCTTTCAGCCCGCCGAGAAACATAGCAAGGTCTTCGCTGTTGGCGGGGCTGTCGGTCTTTTGAAATGCTTCCAAAATCTCCGCACCCCGCTCTTTGTGCAGCAAATCAGAAACGGCGGTGTCCTGCCGGCACAAGTCAAGCATGGACGCGCTGGACGGAAGCCGATTCGTCGGAGTACCGGGCGCCGCGTCGTCGTCCTGATCGCCGAATTTGTGCAGGCGCACCAGATCAAAGGAGTTGACCAGCCGACCGCCGCATGGGTCCGTAGCGTGGTGGGAAAACAGAAACTTGCCGCCGTCGTAGATAATTGCACCGCCGGTGGTGCTGCCGCCGGTGTAGGTATATCGGTCGTCAAATCCCGGCACAGGCTCGTAAACCCCCGGCAGGAACTTGTCCACCGCTTGAAGCACGTCGTATGTACGGCAGAATGCGCCAATGGCGCCCTGCTTTTCCTCCGGGTCGCCCTGCCGCGTGGCAAGGTGCTTGGGGGCTTTGTCTGCGCCCGGAACCTGCGGCCATGAAGCAACGTTGTGCCAGTCGTCATACAGTCCCAGCACGCCGTTGGTAGACAGTAAGGGCTTGTCCCCCACTTGATAGATATACTCGCTGTCTGCACAGCAGGAGGGCCAGTACATCAGCCGGGACGGCTCGAAGGTGGACGGGTCGGCCATGTCAATGCCGATCATGTCCGCCAGCTTCCGGGCGCAGGCTTCGTATTCATCCGCCGTCGCCGTCCGGTCCAGCGGCAGGATTACCCGCAGCCGGGGAGCTGCCGGGGAGTGCTTGCGTGTTGAGTAGGCGCAGTAGCCGCAGCCGAGAGCCTCCACACGCCGCAGGACGGCTTCTGTCTGTCCGGCGGGAATGTGGTCAAGGTCAAGTGTCAGGATATCCCGGCCCGCCACCGCGCCAGCCTTGCGGCGCGGGCCGTTGAGCGCCCCGCCCACAAAGCCGCCCACATCTTTTAGGGTGTCCTGCTGGTTCTTGGGCAGAGACAGGTAGGTATCAAGCGTCTCTGTGCCTCTGGCGGGCGTGGCCAGCCGGGTATAGAGTTCCGAGAGCAGCAGTGTCTGACGCGTCCAGACCTTTGCCAGCCTGCTTGCGCCTGCGGAAATAATTATTTTTCGATCATTTGTCATCATGGAGGGGCACTCCTTTGCGTAGTCCTCGTTTTACTTTTCTTTGGCGAGCTTTTTGATTTTTAATAGTAAGCATTTAATTAACCGAAGGAAAAAAAGGCCGACTTTACAAAGAAACAAACGCATTTTTAGCTGGTATTTCATGTAACCACCTCTTGAATTAATTGGGGATATTTTGTAATATAAGAGAAAATGAGAGGGGATGTTGCGATGAACGGTAGCGCAATTGTTGATG
>DKLF01000096.1:39351-90643 GCA_002455655.1 Oscillibacter sp. UBA6647
TAATGATTTGGCAAAACCCGCGGCTTGTGAAACTGGGAAGTTCTTAGGCCGAATTCCCCGTGCGATTAATGCGGCATTGATCCCGCTGGATCTTTGGATTACAAAACGCGAATACGAATTAGAGAAGACAAAGAAACTTCTTGAGATTGAGCTGGCGGATGTTGATCCAAGTAAAATTGTTTCCCCTGAATCATATGTTGCTGTGCCTGCCTTGCAGTCCATAGCATATAGTATGGATAGTGAAGAGTTGAGAACTATGTATGCAAAACTACTGGCGAAATCAATGAACACCGATTATAGAGAATCCGTACACCCTTCCTTTGTTGAAATTATCAAGCAGTTGTCTCCGCTTGATGCTCAAAATCTAAACTACATAACTACCGATGAATCGCCCATTGCAGAATATCGATTGTGCTTAGCTGCGGGGGACACTAAGGACGCGTTAAATATTTCGGTAAGGCAACTCGAGGCCGAGTCTGAATATTTCAATTCTCTCTCGGATGGGCGGTATGAGTTAATAATGACAAATGTATTTTTGGAAAACCCAGATGAGAAAGATTTGGAAGTACAAGCCATGTCTATTTCATCTCTTCAAAGGTTAGGACTGATCCGCGTACACTATAGCGAGTATGCTAACGGGGCAGACTACGCACCTTTCTTTCAAACACAAGAATATATATATTTCAAAAAATCTTTACGCGAGAAAGGGAGACTTAAAATTTGTGTGGGCGTTACAATGCTTACGCCACTGGGCTCACAATTCTGTAAAATCTGCCAAAGTTAAATAATCCACCATAAAAAGACAGGTGTTAGAACTTAGTGCTAATCCTTCTTAAAGTAATTCCCCACCCAGCCGTCAGCGTTCAGCGGCAGACCGGGCGCCCACGGAATGGGCTGAGACATGAGCTCCACCACCTTGTCCAGATCGGCCATTTCCTCCGGCACTTCCAGCACCACTTCATCGTGGATATCAAAAACGATGGGGTATCCGGCGGCGTTCAATTGCTCCATGGCATAGAACAGGCAGTCCCGCGCCACGGCCTGCGTGATGTTCTCCACCAGCTTGCCGCCGTAGGTTTCAACAGGTTTCCAGTTGGCCCCGTCCTGCCCCCAGTACATGATGCTGTCCTCGCCGAAGTGGTTCTTGCCGATATGCGGGCCGGGGTAGTAGAGCTTGCGTCCGCAGGGCAGCAGGACTGTCATAAAGTCCAGCCCCGCGCCCCGGTAGATCTCCCGGGCGATGGCCACGCGGCCTACCGTCGTGGCCTGCCCAGAGGTGACCGCACGAAACGCCGCGTCGTTGACGTCATACCAGAATTGCACCGTGTGCGGGTTGGCAGTGCGCCAGCGCCGGACGATATCGGGCATATCGGCTTCAGGCAGATCTTCTTCCGTCATGCCCAGCGTCTTGCGCATGTTAATAAGAGCGCCTTTACCCCCTTGGTATCCCAGCGCCAGCGTGGCAACCTTGCCCTTTTTACGGAACGCATACTCAGGGTTGCCCTTCTTGATGCGGTCAAAGGGGACGCCGAACATCTGCGCGGCGGTAGTCTCATAAATCTTGCCATGGGTACGGAACACGTCCAGCACCCACTCTTCCCCGGACAGCCACGCGATCACGCGGGCTTCGATTGCGGAAAAGTCAGCGTCTACAAATGTTTTTCCGGGGGCCGCAATCAGCGATGTGCGAATGAGCGCGGAGAGCGCCTGCGGCACGTTGCCGTAAATGGCTTTCAATCCGTCCAAATTGCGGGACTTCACCAATTCCCGCGCTGTGGCCTCCGCTGCTACCGTGTCGTGGGGTAAGTTTTGGACCTGCACCAGTCGCCCGGCTTCCCGACCCGTCCTGTTGGCGCCGTAGAATTGCAGCAGGCCCCGAATGCGCCCGTCGGCGCACACGCAGGTTTCGATTGCGTTGTATTTCTTGGTGGAGGTCTTAGAAAGCTCCTGCCGAAGCTCCAGCATCCGGGAGGCCTTGTCGCTGGGTACGCCCTGTGCAAGCAAATCCGTGACCGTGTTTTTGCGGACGTCCGGCAAATCATCCTCCAGCTCCTCATTCAGCCATTTTAAAAGCTGGTCCCGGCTGTTGGGATTAGCAAGGCCGGTTAGGTCCTTGGCCTCCTGCAACTGGGTTTCGTGGACAACGGAGCCGATTTCGATTGCACCGTCCACCAGTGGCAGGTCCACCGCCACACCGTGCAGATTGATAATCTGATCACGGACCCACTGCTGCTGCACCTCGTCAGGCACCGGCACGACGGAAAGACGGCGCTCTATTTCCTGCTCTGCCACAACGTCCCCGGCGTTATAGGTCTTAAAAAGGTCCCACTTCGCCGGGTCATGCTGCGGCAGGTTGCGGGTACGTCCGCCATTGGACTTAGAGGGCTTGCACGGAACACAGAAATAGCGGATCAATGCTCCGCCGGTGCGGAGCTTCTGTTTGTCCTCCGGCAGGCCCATGGCTGCGCCGACGTTCTTCAGCGCGGCAGGATACCCGCAGTAGAGTGCATGAAGCTGCGTGTCCCGCCACTGGGGCAGCCAGACTTCCGGCGTCCAGTCCCGGTGCTGTTCCAGTCCGAAGTACCGAGACAGGCAGTACCACTCAAACGCGGCGTTGAACGCGTGCTTGACGCATTGCGGGTCAAATAGCCAGCCTGCCACATTCTGCGGGATAAAAGCCCTCGGCTGCGTCAAGTCCAAAACCTGTACCGGCGCACCGTCGAGGCTGTATCCGAACAGCAGAATTTGAAAGTCCGGGCTTTGCGCATATTTATAAAGTCCGGCCTTTGTGATCGGCACGGAGCTGTATGTTTCTAAGTCAATGTTCAAGTGGTGCTGCATGATTTACCTCCCGGATTGGAAGGGCCCCCGAAGGGGCCCTTTTTTGATTACATTCCCATGACCGGCATACCGCTGGGAACGGGCTGCCCGGTGATCGGGTCCACCGGCCACTGCTGGGGGTACGCCGGAGCTTGCTGCGGATAAACGGGGGCTGTCTGCTGGGGAGGATATGCGACGGGGGGCTGCTGAGGGTACGCAGGCGCGGCAACCGGAGGGGCATATCCGGGAACAGCGTAGCCCGGTGTTGCGGGCATTGCGGCGGACGCACCGAACGCTTCCACAGCAGAAACGGAGTTGCCCAAAGGTTCCCCATCTCGGGACTTCTGGAATCCATTCAGGCCGCAGCCAATCCCCTTCTTGCCACCGCTGTTATACGGGAAAAAGCTGATGTTGACATTGCCAAACACGCCGGAATAAATCTCGCTCTGCTGGAGGATGGGCTGCACGTTGCCGTCCACGACAAAAGGCGGGCGGTCGGGCTTGCAGGACGCGGTGAATACCCAGCAGCCCTTGCATTCAGGTCCGAACGGCTCCCCATCGCTGGGCCGGGGGCCGTCTCCGTCGTGAACACAGATCGCCAGCATCGCCGGTTTCTTCCCATCCCACTTGGAGCTGACACCGGTACCAATCGCGGCATTGATGGCCGTGTCAATCGCGGCCTTTGCGGCAAGGTTGGTCTTGGGCACCAGAACGGTTGTGGAGTACTTCGGGTCCCCCTGCGGATTGTTGAAGGGGGGCTTAGGCTGGAACAGGTTGCAGTAGGACAGGCGGGCCTCGCCGATGGTCAAAGTGTTTGCGTTCATAGATGTACTTCCTTTCAGTTAATGGGGGTAAATACCTGTGCGGCAGCATTGAAAACAGGGCGCTTATCGGATTCGGAAACCAGCGTAGGCTTGCCGGGACTCACAGTCACATGCCCGGCGGCAGCTTCGGTAAAGGTCTTCTTTCCCAGTGTCTTTTCAAGAGCCGCTACGGTCACTGGCTTGCGCTCCCACAGAATGGCTTCGGCTACGCCGCGTTGCTGAAGATCGGCAAAGGCGGCGTCCAGATCGTCCCACGCGCGGCTGCTGCGGCCTTCCACAGCTTTAAATCCGGGGATTGCTTTGCCATCCAGACACGATTGCAGCGCGTAGTCTTGCAGGTCTTTGTACCAAGAAACCAGTCCCTCTGCGCGTTGCAGCGCCTGTCCAACTTCGGCATCAGAGAGCAGCGGCGGGAGCTTCTTGCCGAACGCCTCCACAGCCAGAACCGTGTTCGCCCGTTCCCGACACTGGTTCTTGATGGGGCAGAACCTGCACCAGTCGCCGGGGCAAGGCTCTCCGGGGTCTTCGCTGTCCGCCTGCACGGCGGCGGGGGTAAGGACTTCCCTTCCCCAATCCTCCAATTCCGCGCGGCTGATCTCCCAATCGGACACGCTGTGCAGCGCAGGCTGTACAATGGTCATTTTGATCGTCTGGATGGAGTCTCCGTAGACCAGTGCATACATAGCCAACGCACCCAGCGCGTAAAGCATCATCTGGGGGTTGTGTTCAGCATCCACCGGCACACCGGCGCCGTTTTTATAGTCCGTGATCCACAAGACCCCTTCGGCGATCTGGATGCAGTCGGCAGTTCCCGTAGCCGGGGTTCCGTCTTCTTTGATCTCCTGCGTGAAGATTCCCACCGGCACAGAAGTTTCCAGCGCGAGAAACGGCGCAGAGTGAAAAGCCATGGCGTGCTGTTCCAATATTTCAACATACAGGTCGGTGTACCCGTCCATTTCAGCGGCGTAGTGCTCGTCCTCTTGCAGTTTTTTCAGCTGCGCGTTAAACGTGCGCTTGTTCATTACAGAAAACCGCTTGCGGGCTTTTAACTCCGCGATGGAGTGGGCCAGCCTGCCCGCCTCTGCATAGGGGCTGGTGGTCGTGGGGATGCCCTCGCTCAGTTTGATGGACGCAGGGCAGTGAATCCAGCGGTGCGCAGAGGACGGAGACTTTCTGGCGTGGTATTCAGGCGTCGGCATCAGAGCTGCGCCCCCAATCCGCGAAGCGCCATGGCAAAAGCTCCGTACTGTGCCTCCGGCAACATGTTGATTGCCTGAATGCCGAACTGCTGCAACAGACCCAAAAGCTGCGGCATTTTGCCAGCCTGCGCCAGCTCTGCACCGGCCTTTGCAATCTGGTCCATGGTATACGTGGGCGCGGCGGTAGGCGCTACCGGGGCGGGCGGGGTCATGGCCGGAATTGCCGGGGTGAAGCTAGGGGCGGTAGGTACAGCGGTTTGCGGCTGGGCACCAGTCATGTAGGCGGGGCTGGGGACAGAAGGTGAAGCCGCAGGGGTAGGGTTTGCCACAGGCGCGGACACCGGGGGCTGCTGGAAAGGGGGCATAACTGCCGCAGGGGCGGTCACCTGTACGGGCGCGGCTGCGGGCTCAGGCCAATGCAGCTTGACTTCCGCCCCGGACTGCGATGCCGATTTGAGGAAATCCACGGACTCGCAGAAGCGCGTCAGCACCTCAATATTTTCATTGCTCAGGGACAGGCCAAGGGTCAATTCGGATTTAATAGCAGCCATGTTTTTTCTCCTTCATTACGTAATTGTAGATGGTCTGGTATGTGAACTGCCGCGCGGTCAGTCTACCGGGCAGCAGGATACTATGGTCGCGGATAGCGTTGTCCGCCACGATTTCTATAAGATTCATGGAAAGGCCGATCTCGTAGGCGTGAAGCACTTCCGCCTGCGCCGCTTCAATCTTTTTGGAGTTACCAATTTGGAACCGCTCCAAGCTACTTCTAGTGATTCGCTTCTGCGGGTCTTTTAACAGCTTGTTTTCTCTCGCCAGCCTGTCCACCCAGTACGTTGACACGCCCAGCGCGGCAGCGGCATCCCCACGGGTGAACGAATCGGGCGCATCGCGGCATTTCTCCGTCTTCATCTTGACAAATCTCACTTTCTGCCCGATAATGTGGGCGTGTATCTTTTTTCTCTGCCGCTTGTGGGACTGCCATCCCGCAGGCGGCGCTTTTTTGCGCAATGCGGGAAAACATAGGGCCTCCCGTCCCGCAGCCGAGATACATTCCAGCGCTTATAGCAGCGGGTGCATATGAGGTAATGGGGTTTCATGGAGCCACCTCCCTGGCCCACTGTTCCGCCATGGCGCGGGCAATGCCGGGTGCGGTTTTGCTGCGCAATTTTGCACGGTCCTTTGTGTGCGGCATCATTTCAGTTGTGTATATTTTCTTTCCATATCCCTTCTCCGTGGTGCGGATATACAGTGGTTCTGGCTTTGGGAGCATTTGGTCCGCAACTAGCGGCGGGAGTCCTTTCAGCCACAAGCATGTGCGTTTTAGCCACGGATCTCCGAAATAGTAAGGGTGTATCGTTTGATCTGCCGGCCGGTAGTGCGAATTGGCGTATCCGCATGGATTTTCTACTGCAATTTTTTTGCAGTCTGCATTGACGAACTGCATGAAAAATTCAAAGGCCTCCACCCGCTTCTGCTCCCTGCCCGGGGCATTCCTGACTCTATTGGCAGCGTTGGTCAGATAGGTACAGGGGGGATGCGCGATAATCATGTCCCATCTGCCAACAATTTGGTGATGAGCCCCGTCGGTAGTATCAAACTCGCAGTTTCCGTTGAGCAGAGGCAAAACGTCCTGCCGAATGTGCCATTCCGGGTGACCGCCGCTGCACGGGATAATATCGCAGGAATAAGCTTCGTGGCCCAGCCGCCGGAGTTCGATTGTCACGGCTTGGGATTCCTCGCAAGCACAGAGAATTTTCATGGCCCCACCCACCACACCGTCAAACTCTGCCGCCCGCACTGAATGGCGTAGTCATAGTCCGACGTGTAAATATCAATTGCGTTGCCCTTCACGCCGGTATCCGTCGCCCACAGTTGTTCTACCATCCCGTCCGCGTACTCCACAAACACGTCCGAGTACAGCGGAATCACGTCGGGGTCCACGGCGCAGGAAAGGCCCTCCACCACCGGCAGTCCGGAATATGTAATTCCATAGGCCGGGTCTCCCGGATGTTTACCACAGGTATCCGCTGTGTACCACGTCACCGCGCAGTTCTCAATGACGTTGGCGCTCTCCAGCAAAGCCACTTCAATCTTCTCATTTTCAAAGTCCTCCTGCGCCACCGCCACAATGGGAATGGATTCAATAGGCGGTTCCTCCACCAGCGCGGCGTCTGCTTTCACCTTGAGTGTCAAGCACAGGGCGACGGCCAGCGTAGCCGCAACAACAGCCAACCACATACACCGCTGCCGCCACTGTCTGGCGAGACGGGCCTTTTCACGAGTCCTGCGGCGCAGTTCCGTAGCAGTATCATCGCTGATGCTGTGCAGCGCCGCAACAAAGCGGCAGTCCTGTTCCAGCTTGTCCATTCGTGTGGAGAGGTGGCGGGCGTATTTTTCTGATTTCTGGCTCATTACTTCTCCTTCCTCGCCATGCACCGGGCCAGCGTGGCAACGCTGATGTACCCATTGAAAAAGGGGAACATCTTGCCCACGGTCGCATAGCTTTTAATTCCGGTAAATTCCATAGTCTCTTTGATATTCAACATCTGACGACCTTTTGAATACTCAAGCACTTGTTCCAAATTGTCCCGGTAAAATTCTGATTCCCTGCTCATGAGGGCTCGTCCTCCTTTCGGCCCGCCGTTACCGGAAACCATTGCAGATGCTTGCAGGGGCGGCTGCAATGACGGCGGAACAGGCATCGCTTTCGCCGAATGTATGGGTAGTTCATGCCCCGCTGGTGGAAGTCGCACCACGCAACTGCATCAGGTGGGGTCCACCCGGGCCTGTACTGTTTCTTTTTCACAAATTTACCTCCAATTAATTGGCATTGAACATTTATGGGGAAAGGTGTAGAATTATGGTAAATTTTGGGGAGGTGTTGGTTTGCGATTTACGCGAAAGAGAATCCTCAGTGGTATAATTGCGGCTCTCATATTGGTGGGAGCTTCCAGCGCGTCTTACCAAGCAGGTGCAGACGCTGGACACGATGCCGCATACACGGAAGGGTATCAATCGGGTGAAACTGCTGGACGTGATTCTGGATACCAAGAGGGCTTAGCGGTTAACTACGACAAGGGTTACGCCGAAGGTAAGAGCGCCGGTTACTCCGAAGGTACAGAGTCTGGGCGCACCGCTGGATACGCTGAAGGGCTTTCTGCGGGTAAAGATGCCGGGTATGAGTTGGGCTACGCAGTAGGTGTGACTGATGGAAAAGCGTCGGTTAAAAGTAGTAGCACGACTACCTCTGCCAGTAACACCGCGTCTACGAGCAAAGCGGCCCAGACCACGGAAGATACTAAAACCGTAACTGTGTATGTGACCAAAACCGGAGAGAAATACCACCGCGACGGTTGCCAGTATCTTCGGAAAAGCCAAATAGCTATCTCGCTGTCCAATGCTAAATCTCAGGGATATACGGCCTGCTCCAAGTGCAGTCCGCCGAGATAGCATCAGCCGCTTTTCACGTGCTCCGTCTATCTTCTGACTTAAGGCCCAGCGTTAGCAGATATCTGATAATCTGGGAGTAGGTTCGCCCCTTGAATCGTTCAGATCCTTTTAATGCCTCTACGGCGGCATCCAAATCGTCGGGAAGCGAGATCGTGATACGTCGCATGTCTGTCATTGGTATAACTCCTTTCGAAAGTGGTTCACTTCTTTTATTTTTCAAGCAGGTGGTTCACTTTCTAAAATATACCACGCAAAGTGAACCACTTCAATTAGCAAATTATCCAAAGAAGTACATCACTTTTTAACACAGGTACATCACTTTACTATTTACAAAGTGGTGCACCTGTGTTATACTTTGCGAAGAAAGGAGGCCGATAATAGTGGCAACAGAAAAGCCCAGATTCTCTGTGACGCTGGAAGATACTTTATTGAGGCGCGTAGACGATTACCAATTTTCATACCGTTTTCCCACGCGCAGTAAAGCAGTGGTTGATTTGGTGCGCAGGGGCCTTGCAGAATTAGAGAATGAAACGGAAAGCAAAAGCGCCTCCCCTTATTCAGGAGAGGCGCAGAAATTAGCAAAGGATTACGACAGCTTAGACAATTGGGGTAAGCAGGCGGTTAGGGATTTAACCGACGTGGAACTGGCAAGGGTGGAGGATGAATCGCGATTCTTCCAAAATGCAGAGACTGAGCAGGATTCAAAAATTATCAATCTGTATTTGGAACCCGCTGCCGCAGGCATCGCAACTCCGCTGGTCGGACAGGACTACGAACCTTACGAATTGGGACCGGACGACCCGGCGGGCGCGGCGTTCGCGATACGCATTCAGGGTGATTCTATGGAGCCGCATTTTCCGGACGGCTCAACGGTGTTTGTAAATCACGACGCGCTGACCGACGGAGATATCGGCGTTTTTTGCGTAGATGGCGGCACCGTCTGCAAGCAATACCATTACGACAGAGTACTGGGGATTACGTACCTATTCTCCTTAAATAGAGATCGGGCCGACTGCGATGTTGTAATTACAAATGAAAGTAATCAGTCTCTCGTCTGTCAAGGCAGAGTCATGACTAAGAAAAGATATCCTCTGCCCACCGTAAGCTTGTAATGCTATCAGAGGCATAATTTGATTTGTTTCTTCACACGGTGGATGCGGTGTCAACGTTACCCCAGCGTAGGTATCCAAAGGCCGTACGCTATACGTGCCCTGTCTGCGCTGGAACGGCTGAAATCTATATGAAAAACTCACAGCGCGGGATATCCAGATGCGCATCCTGCCACATAATTATGACTATCGTAAAATAAAAAAGCACCGCCCCGGCGCTACCAACACCGGGACGGCAAGAGCAGATTTTCAAGGGGGATTTATCCTTGGGGCCTCTGCGCCCCTATCTTATCACAGTTGCGACGCGATGAAAAGGGGGATTTTATTACTATGGCGAAATACTATGTGCGCCCCGATGGGCTTCACGAGTCGATCAAAACCATCAACGGCAAGCGGATTCCGTTCCGGGGTAAGTCTGACCGCGAGGTAGATCGAAAAATATTAGCATATAAGGAGGTCGCAAGCAAAGGCAGGAAAGTCAAGGACATAGCAAAAGAATGGGAGATTTCTCACGAAAGTGAAATTTCAGAGAGTACCCGCCGCGTTTATTCTTACGCCGCGGCTCGGCTGATAGCATCCCTGGGGGACAAACATGCGTCTGAAGTTACTCCACAGGACCTGCAAAGGCAAATCGCCGACTTTTCAAAAACGCACAGCCGAAATACCGCGCACACTGAATTGGCGGTAATAAAAATGGTTTTTGATTCTGCCGTGGTTTCCGGGGATATCGCTACATCTCCTGCGGACAAAGTACGGCTCCCAAAGCACACGCTGCCCCCGAAACGGCGCGAGTCCTTGACGGACGAGCAGGAGCGGGCGCTAGTGCTTCTGGAAAGCCACAAGAAAGATGCGGACGTGTCACTGGGATACTTTCTCATGTTTACCGGATGCCGCCGTGGCGAAGCTCTAGCCCTGTCTTACAACGATATCGATCGCAAGGCCGGATGCATTCACATCACCAAGAAACTGTCCTACACAGGGCAAGTCCCCGTCTTAGAAGACCATTTGAAAAGTGCAAACGGTTTACGTGACATTCCACTCCTGCCGTCTCTGGCGGCGCGCATTCCTAAAAACCGGATTGGGCTGCTGTTCCCCGGCAAGGACGGCGGCTTTATGCGGGCCTCTGAAATTCAAGCCCTATGGAGGGCCTATTGTCGGGAGGCAGGGCTGAATGAAATCCAGCAGCTTGATAGCGGGGAGCTTGTGGAAACATTTCCCATCACGCCCCACTGCCTCCGGCACAGCTTTGCCACGATCTGCTACGAAGCCGGAATAGACCCCCGGCAGGCTGCTGAGATCGTAGGAGATACACCGCAAGTTCTGGAGGCTGTCTACACCCACTTGCGAGATGGACATAAACGCAGCGCGGCGGACAAGTTGGCGGAATACGTGGCTGCATTGGAACAGTCTATTCTAAATAGCTAGGTTTCTACTGTGTAGATTTTTAAGGGATTTCAAGTTTCACTGTGTACTTTCTGTGTCGTACATGCTTTTAGAATATTTCAGAATATTTTAACCGCGTGTTTTGAGGAATCCGAGAAGCCCATTGAAAATACAAGGAATTTTCAGATAAGCACAAAAGTATTTAAAAAATTATAACGTGCGTATTTTTAATACTTTTGTAACAATCCTTGCTTTTTCGGTTAACATATTGCCGTTATCATAATACTTGCAAGAGACAAAACTTCTTTTCATCCAATCTTCCAAAAGTAAAACGGGCCAGCCTGCCGGCTGGCCCGTTTTGCTGCCCCTGCACCTTGTGCGAAAAGAAGGCGGTTTCCGTTTTTCCCCGTTTACTCCGGAGCCTGCTCGCCAGACGGCGAATTATTGGACTCTTCCCCGCAGCACTGCTCCAGAAGCGTCTTGATTTCGCTGAGCAGTTCGTTCTGATAGCTGAGGGCGCAGCAGATATAATGCAGCGTGGACTCCGGGAGCGCCGGGCCGTCAGGCTGCGGGATAGGATGAACCCACCGGCGGACCTCCGGTTCGCAGGCGCTCCCTTCCGGGATGGGGGAAGCAGCCGCGCTCCGGCCCCGATTGAATTTGTTTTCCATCAAAGCTCCCTCCAGTTCTAAACTGTGCCGGTTTCCGGACGGCTTTTGCCTTCCGTCACCGATGCCCGTGGAGATATTTTTCCTTGGTGGCAATTCCGCCCCGGATATGGCGCTCCTGCTTGTTCACGTCCAGCACCCGCCGCGCCTGCGCCGCCAGCGCCGGATTCATTCTGGGCAGCCGCTCTGTGATGTCCTTATGTACGGTGGATTTGGAAATTCCAAATTTTCCGGCGGCGGCGCGGACCGTCGCCCGGTTTTCTATGATGTACTGGGCCAGTTGCTCGGCCCGCTCCTCCATGTTTCCCTTCAAAAAGCAACACTCCCCGCCTTGCGTTGCTCCATCCTATGCAAAAAGCCGGGCGGTTATGTACGCCAAACGCGTGAGGCGGGACGACGCGTAATTTACAGCCTCGCAGCAGGCTTTTCGGAACCAGCCGCCGCAGTCCTCCCTTCCCATACACAAAAGAGCAGGGCCTTTCGCACACCTAAGCATTGCCAAAGGTCCCGCTCTTTTTATTTGTACCTTTGCACACAGATTGCACGCATACTCAGTCCGGCTCCCCCGCCTTTAAACTCTCAGCATCTGTGTTGGGGCCATTGTAATAGCGATAGACAAACCTTCCGTGCTGAAGGATATCGGTATACATGTCATATTCCTGCCGGTTTCGCAATTCTCCCGGCGTGTGGCCGGTAATATGCTTAAACACCTTTGAAAAATAGTGAATATCCCGAAACCCGCTGCTCTCGCAAATATCGGACATTTTCTCGTTGGTATAGCGAATCATATCCACAGCCTTTGAAATGCGGAGATAGTTGGCATAATGAACGATTGTCATGTCTGTCGCCTGCTTAAATACCTTGCAGAGATAATTTCGGTTATAGGTCAGTTCCTTTGCCATCCTGTCTAAAGACAATCCTTCACAAAAATGCTGCTGAACATAGTCTGCAATCTGACGGGAGAGGCCGTCCAAACGCTCCATCTTTTCATGAAGCTGCGGAAAAAGAAATTTGGAATCCTCTGACTTCACAAACGTGCGGACAAGCGAGTAAAGGCACTGCTCCAGCAGAATATTTGCCATGTTCTTTTTAAATGGAAGCGCGGATTTCCATTCGGTGCGAACCCGGGAAAGCAGCGTATAAAACTCTTCCTCCATTTGCAGAGTGCAGGGGATCTTCCCAAGCTCATTCGATAGCAGGTCATCCTGTATATAAAACTTTACGTCGATCATGCGCAGAACGCCTTCCTGAATTTCAAACAGTTCGTGTTCAAGCCCCGGAAGAATCAGAACGGAGCGCCCCGGAAAGAGCGGAATGCGCTGCTGCTCAATTTCCATAATTCCCTTTCCGGACGTAATATAGTACAATTGATAGTAGTCATGTGGGTGGCGGTGGATTCCCCAATTTTTAGAGTAATCCAACATAAAAATCCAAAACACATTTACATTTGTCATAAAAAACCCCACACTTTCTAGTTTAATTTTACCACAAGGTTTTCCGAACGCAACAAAAAAAGTGAAAATAATATAAAAAGCAGAAAAGTTAGATGAAAGACATTTGTAACAAGGCTTCCTATAATGAAGACAGTTCAGGAAGAAAGAGAGATCACCTGCCACACCTGAAAATCGAAGGGAGAAACTCAAATGAAAAAAGCATGTTCGCTGATTCTTGCGACCGCCATACTGCTGACGACGCTCACTGCCTGCGGCAGCGGGTCCACTCCGTCCGCATCCTCCTCCGTGCCCCCCGCCGGCAGCTCCGGTGCCGCCGATGACGTCATCACCATCGTCTATGCCACTCCGGAAGCATCCGGTATGCCCACCGACACCATGTCCCAGTGGGTCGCAAAGAAAATTCAGGAACGCTCCAACGGCCACATTGTCGTGGAGCTGCACAATGCCGGTACATTGGGCGGTGACACGGAACTGGTCAGTCAGGTGATGGACGGCACCATCCCGCTGGTGGGTCTGAGCATTTCCGCTTTGAGCCAGTACACCGATCTTCTGGAGTGCACCCAGCTTCCGTTCCTGCTGAACAATTACGAAAAGGAAAAAGCCGCGCTGGACAGCGATGAATTTGCCGCGCTGATCAGCGAAGTGGAAGCTTCTCTGAATCCGAAGTTTTTAGGCTCCGCTGAAAACGGTATGCGCCACTTTGCAACAAAGGACAGGCAGATTACCAAGCTGGAGGACCTGAAGGGCCTGAAGCTTCGCACAATGACTTCCAACATTATGTCAGCCGTCTGGGCGCAAATGTCACCACCGTGGCTTACAACGAGGTGTTCACCAGTCTGCAAAACGGCGTGATTGACGGCGAAGAGATCAACGTTACCTCTGCCGCTATGCAGAAGCACTATGAGGTCGTCAAATACTTCACAGAAATCGGCTTGTATCCCTTCCCCGCAGTCTATGTCATGAACGGCGATTACTGGAACAAGCTGTCTGCCGAGGATCAGGAACTGATTGCTCAGGTATTTGCGGAAGGCCACGAGAAGGCGTTTGATGAATTCCTTCCCAAGACCGAAGCGCTGTGCAAATTAACTTGTGAAGAAGGCGGCGTAACCTTGAAATTTTATAAAAATTGTTCTGAATGGTATTGAGCGCGGCCGGACCGTCATAAAGGCCGGGACGGGACTGTATTCGTGGACAGAGGACAACATCCGGGAATTCAACGCCAGAAAAAAAGCGCCCTACCTGAATACATTCAACTGGAATGTACCCACAGAATAACAATCCCTCTGAAAGTAATTTCTAAATTTCTTTAAATTTGATTTGCTTTTGGATGGTCAATCTCAGCATCTGCAAAGCACTTGTCAAACGCAATGGGCTTCGTAAAACATAAATTTTGATAAAAAGTAGTTCTAAAACATTTGCAAGCTTCATAAGCAGGATTTGTCACCCGGTTTTAATTGAATGATAAATCCTGTTTTTCTGTGCTTGTCTCTCGATAAAATTGCCCATACAAATCACTTTATCTTGTTCCTGTCCTGTCAAGTCGGCACCGTCCGCCTTGCTTTCTGCAAATCCACAAGCCTCTCTTCTTTTGTAATATGCGCCAATGCCAGACAGGAGGTAAATCTTTTCCTTAATAAATTTGTACAAAAACTTTTTATTTTTTCTGAAATATACTTGACAATTTATATCCAGAATAGTAGAGTGGAACAGGAAAAGGAGATGAAACATTGCTTCTTACAAAGGAAACGGATTACGCTCTGCGGATTTTGCGGGTACTTGCGGACGAGGAGCGGGCCACTGCGGCGCAGCTTGCCCAAGGGGAACAGATTCCCCAGCAGTTTGCCTACAAAATTTTAAAAAAGCTTGAAAAAGGCGGAATTGTCCGAATTTTACGCGGAGCGGATGGCGGCTATGTTCTGGCGGCCAAGCTGGAGCAGGTGTCGCTTTTCCGGCTGATGCAGGTCATGGAAGAGGATTCCTTCATCAGTCCCTGTATGAATCCGGAGTATCAGTGCCTTTGGTGCAAGGCGCACGGAAATACCGTCTGCCGCGCGCATATCAATTTAACCTCCATCCAGAAAAAGCTGGATCAGGAACTGGAGACTCACAGCCTTCAGGAAATTTTATTTGACGGGTAATTATTTTTGCGCGTTCAAAGTGGACACTTTTTGTCAAATATGGTGGTCAATTAAAAAGGGGGAAGCAGTATGTTATTCACGACCACGCAGCAGCAGGAAAAGCTTCGTGCCAAGGTCCGAGCGTTTGCGGAAGAGGAGATTAAGCCCCTCGCCTTCCTCATGGACAAGGAAAATCAGTTTCCCGATGAAGCGGTGGCAACACTGGGAAAAATGGGGCTGATGGGCATTCCCTTCCCGAAGGAGTACGGCGGAGCGGGTCTGGACATGATCAGCTATGCCGTCGCGGTGGAAGAGCTGTCCCGGGTTGACGGCGGCTCCGGCGTTATTCTGTCGGCGCACACGTCCCTGGGCACCTGGCCGATCTTTGGCTTCGGCACCGAGGACCAGAAGAAAAAGTACCTCGTCCCGCTGTGTAAGGGAGAGAAAATCGGCGCGTTCGGGCTGACCGAGCAAAACGCAGGCTCCGACGCGGGCGGAACGGAAACCACGGCGGTGGATAAGGGCGACCATTATCTGCTGAACGGCGGGAAAATTTTCATCACCAACGCGCCCAAGGCCGATACATATGTGGTCTTCGCAGTGACCACCCCCGACATCGGCGTAAAAGGCATCTCCGCCTTTATCGTGGAAAAAGGCTGGAAGGGCTTTGAATTTGGCGACCATTACGACAAAATGGGCATTCGGTCGTCCTCCACCGCGGAGTTGATTTTCAACGACGTGAAGGTTCCGAAGGAAAATCTGCTGGGCAAGGAGGGCGAGGGCTTTAAAATCGCCATGGCCACGCTGGACGGCGGTCGCATCGGCATCGCGGCGCAGGCGCTGGGCATTGCGCAGGGCGCGTTCGAGCAGGCGGTGAGTTACGCCAAAGAGCGCGTCCAGTTTGGCAAGCCCATCGGCTTCCAGCAGGCCATTTCCTTCAAAATCGCGGATATGGCGACCAAGCTGCGCACAGCGCGGTTCCTGGTCTATTCGGCGGCAGAGTTGAAGGAGAACCACGAGCCCTTCGGCATGGAATCCGCCATGGCCAAGCAGTATGCCTCCGACATTGCATTGGAGGTCACCAACGACGCGCTCCAGATTTTCGGCGGCACCGGCTACCTCAAGGGTATGGAGGTTGAGCGGATGTACCGCGACGCGAAAATCACCACCATCTATGAGGGCACCAACGAGATTCAGCGGGTGGTCATCGCCTCTCACATTCTGGGCAAGCCGCCCAAGGAGGAGAACGCTTCCTCCAGCCGGTCTAAAAAGCCCGCGCCCATTACCGGAATTCGGAAAAAGCAGATTTTCCGGGACGGGGCCGCCACGGAGCAGATTTCCGCGTTGGTGGATGCGCTGAAAAAAGACGGCTTTGACTTTACGGTGGGGATTCCTCTGGATACGCCCATCGTGCAGGCCGAGCGTGTGGTTTCCGTCGGCAAGGGCATCGGAGACAAGGAAAACATGCTTCTGGTGGAAAATCTGGCCAAGGCCGCAGGCGCGGCAATCGGCTCCTCCCGCCCCGTGGCTGAAACGCTGAAGTATCTGCCGCTCAATCGCTATGTGGGAATGTCCGGTCAGAAATTTACCGGCAACCTGTATATCGCCTGCGGCATTTCCGGGGCCAGCCAGCATCTCAAAGGCATTAAGGACGCGGGAATCATCGTGGCGGTCAACAAAAACGGAAACGCCCCGATTTTTAAGAACTGCGACTATGGCATCGTGGGCGACGTGAACGAGATTCTGCCCCTGCTCACCGCCGCGCTGGACACCGGCGACAAGCAGCCCGCCCCTCCCATGGTGAAAATGAAGCGCCCCCGTATGCCCAAGCCGGAGCCCATCGGTCCCCGCTATGTTTGCAGCGGCTGCGGCTATGAATATGTGCCTGAGTTTGGCGACATGGAGAGCGAGATCGCACCGGGCACGCAGTTCAAGGATCTGCCGGAAGACTGGGCCTGCCCTGAGTGTGCCGAGTCCAAGGACCAATTCATTCAGGCGTAAAACCGAAGGGAGGAAAAGAATATGTATAGTGTAAGAAATGTGACCGAGGATGTGTACTGGGTAGGGGCCAACGACCATCGCCTTGCTTTGTTTGAAAATGCATATCCCATTCCCAGAGGTGTTTCCTATAACTCCTATCTTTTGATGGATGAAAAGACCGCCCTGTTTGACACGGTGGATTGGTCCGGTTGCCGGCAGCTCTTGGAAAACATGGAGTACGTTTTGGCGGGCCGTCCGCTGGACTATCTGGTTATCAACCATCTGGAACCGGACCACGCAGGCTCCATCGAGGAGATTTTGCTCCGGTGGCCCAACGTGGTGATTATCAGCAACGAAAAGGCCTTCATGATGATGCGCCAATTCAAGTTCCCCGTGGATGAACACGCAATTGTGGAGGTAAAGGAAGGCGACACCTTCAGCTTTGGAAAGCACGTGGTTACATTTGTGTTTGCCCCCATGGTCCACTGGCCGGAGGTCATGGTGACCTTTGACACCACCGACGGCGTGCTCTTCTCCGCCGACGCGTTCGGAACCTTCGGTGCGCTGGACGGAAAGCTGTTTGCCGACGAGGTGGATTTCGACCGGGACTGGCTGGACGACGCCCGCCGGTATCTGACCAACATCGTGGGAAAATATGGCCCCCACATTCAGCTTATCCTGAAAAAGGCGGGCGGCATCCTGAACCAGATCAAATATATCTGCCCGCTCCACGGGCCGGTGTGGCGCAAGGACCTAATGTATTTCATCCAGAAGTACGACACCTGGAGCCGCTATGAGCCGGAGGAAAAGGGCGTGATGATTGTATACGCCTCCATGTACGGCAATACGGAGTCCGCCGCCCAGGCGTTGGCCGCGCGGCTGTGCGACAAGGGCATGACGAAGGTCGCCGTGTATGACGTATCCTCCACCGACGTCTCCCAGCTTATCTCCGAAACCTTTAAGTACAGCCATATTGTGCTGGCCTCGGTGACGTATAACCTCGGAATTTATCCGGCAATGCACAACCTTCTCATGGATATGAAGGCGCTAAACGTGCAAAACCGCACCGTGGCCATTATGGAAAACGGGTCCTGGGCCATTAAGTCCGGCGATCTGATGCAGAAGTTCCTGGACGAGGAAATGAAGAATATGACCGTGCTGAACGAGCGGGTGAGCATGGCCTCCTCCCTGCAAGAGGACAAGGCGTTTGAGCTGGAAACGCTGGCGGACGCCATTTTGGATTCTATGCAGTAAGGCTGGCTGAATCAGCCGCATCCCTTCCCTTTCTCAATCTTGTTTTACACACAAAAGGCGGGACCTGTCGCAAGCCCAAGGCTTTCGATAGGTCCCGCTCATTTTATCTGCATTTTTGCATCTGTTTGCTACGTGTGCCATGTAATCTGTTGAACCGCTTTCAAAGCAGCGGATCTTGCGAAAGCCATTGCGGCCGGACTTCACCTCTGAATACGCAGACTTTCCGGTATTTGCATTCCTGCAAGGGGCCGCGTGGAAAAGCCACTGGTAAGCGCAGAGGACAGTCAGGGCGTCTTTTGGAGCGCACGGTATCGGGTGGTCACGTTCCGGATAAACTCCTGCTCAGAATCGGACAGCACGGCTCCCTTGCGGGTGATCAGGCCGAACTCCAACCGCTCCTTGCAGTTTTGAATGGGGATGGAGACGCACTGATACAGAGAATCCTGCGTGGAAAAGCCCTGAATCCCAATTGTATAAAAATCACTCTCAGAAATCAGGTGCATCAGCGCCGCCCGCCCATACACATAGATGATGCGGGAAGAATTGTTCAGATCGGTCTGGTGGTCCTCCGTGGAAATATTATAAATGAAATCCTCATACTGTCCTATATAGCGGACAAACCCATAGTCCCTTAAATTCTTCAGCGTGACGGGAATGTTCCTGCGCAGAAGCTCGTGGTTTTTGGAGACGACGATGTGCGGCGCCATAGTGACCAGCGGCGTCAGCTCCAGCCCTTTTTCGGAAAGAAGCTTGTGAAAGCGCTCTGCCTCGTGGCTTGCAAAGTGAATGCACCCTACATCGCAAACGCATTCCTCCACATCCGACACCACATCCAGCGTGGTCCCCTCGTTCAGAAAATAAGTAAATTTAGGAAGACGCTGGCGGCGGGTGCACACCTCGTTAAAGCTTTCCATCGTGTGGGTAAATTTGGTCATGGAGAGCCTCATGCAGTCCCCCTCCGGCTCCGTCCGGCAGGAGACCTGCTTAAGACTCTCCATCTCCTTGAGAATGACCTTGGAGTGCTCCAAGAAGGCTTGTCCCTCGGCTGTGAGCGTAACTCCCTGTTTGGTCCGCTGAAAAAGGGGCACGCCCGCGTCCGTCTCCATATCCCGAATGATGTGGCTGAGATGTGGTTGGGAAATGTATAGCTCCTGCGCCGCGCGGTTGATTGACCCATAGCGGGCCACCGCGCAGAAAAACTCCAGATGCTTGATATCCATGCTGCTCTCTCCTTTATCCCGGCACACACGCCGGGGCGTGCGTTCGCCCGGACAAGCTGGGCCTCGCCTTCCCCCTTTTGCATATATTTTCTATTATAGCGCATTTTTTAGACAAATGATGTACTGATTTAGTATGCGAAATTGACAAAGAATTTTTGGCAAATCAGTCGAATTTGCTATAACGGCTGCTGCATAACCCTATCGGAGATTGCTATTATACATTTGCCAAAAATTATGTTAGGATATCGTTAAATATAAGGCATTTTGTCCAATTCCGCCATCAAACTTAAAGGCGAAACAACAGAAAAAGGGAGAATGATTTCCGATGGCTCGCAATGAACTGATTGAAAAAACGCTGGTTGATGCGATGGATTATGCCCGCACCTTCCTTCACACAGGAAAGGTGGCGACCTATATCCCGGAGCTTGCCAAAGGATATCCCGACAAACTGGGGGCCTGCGTCATCACCACCGACGGGGAGATTTATTCCGCAGGCGACTGGCATCAGGAATTTACCATCCAGAGCATTTCCAAAACCCTCACCCTTATCATGGCGTTGCAGACGGCGGGTTATGACAGGGTGTTCAGCAAGGTGGGGGTGGAGCCGACCGGTGACGCATTTAATTCGCTGGTGCGGCTGGAAACGAAAAACACCCATCCGCTCAATCCCATGATTAACGCAGGTGCCATTGCCACCGCGGACTGCTGCATGGACAGCAAGGACCCCTCCGGGGATTTTCTGGCGCTCACCCGAAGGCTTTGCCGCAGGGATACCATTCATCTGGACGAAGCGGTGTTTCAGTCGGAAAAAAAGGCCGGGATGCGCAACCGTTCCATGGCATACCTCATGCAGGGTGACAATATTCTGGAACATGACGCCGAAGACGTGGTGGACCTGTATTTCTGGATGTGTTCGCTGAGCGTGAACGTGGAGGATTTGGCAAACTATGCGCTGATTCTGGCCAACAACGGCGTGGACCCCCGCACCGGCGAGACGCTTTTGGAGGACTGGATTGTGCGCATTGTGAAAACCCTGATGGTGACCTGCGGAATGTATGACGCCTCCGGAGAGTTTGCCATGAAGGTGGGCATCCCGGCCAAGAGCGGCGTGGGCGGCGGCATCATGGGAACCGTGGAACGGAAAATGGGGCTGGCGGCCTTCAATCCGGCGCTGGACCCCAAGGGAAACAGCGTGGGCGCATACCGTGTGCTGGAATATCTTTCGCATTATTTGGGACTTCACTATTTCTCCGGCTCCGGTTATACGGTATAATTAAAAATCGCGGCTAACGGCTCCGCACATAGCTTGCCGCGTAAAACGGCGACACAGACAAAGGGGGTGTTCTATCAACAGCTTTGCCTTGCCAAACGCAAATTGCGGTAAGGCGCCAAGAACTTCTGCAAATTTAAGGACGAAAGAGAGAGGTATACCATGATAGTAGCATTTTTGGATGGACTGGACAGCTTTTTGTACTACCCGGTACTGATTGTTGTCCTGCTGGCAGCCGGTCTGTTTTTCTCCGTGCGCACCGGTTTTGTCCAGCTTCGGCTCTTCCCCGAATCGATTCGCGTGGTAATGGAAAAGCCCTCTTCCGAGGGAAAAATTTCTTCATTTCAGGCACTGATGGTCTCCACCGCCTCCCGCGTGGGTACCGGAAACATCGTGGGTGTTTCCACCGCGGTCTGCCTGGGCGGCTATGGCGCGGTGTTCTGGATGTGGCTGATCGCCATCATCGGCGGCGCTTCCGCGTTTGTGGAAAGCACTCTTGCACAGGTCTACAAGCGCAGGGACGAAAACGGAGACAGCTATGGCGGCCCGGCCTATTACATTGAAACGGCCCTCCATAACCGCGGCCTTGCCGTTTTGTTCTCCGTGTGTCTGATTCTCACCTATGCGGGCGGCTTCAACATGCTGGCCTCCTACAATCTGCAATCCACCTTCTCTGTATATGGCTTTTACGACGCCAAAACCTCTCCGTGGGTGATTGGCATGATTCTGGCGATTCTCGTGGGCTGGTGCATTCTGGGCGGCGGTCGCCGCGTGGTGAAAGCCACCAGCGCCATCGTCCCCTTCATGGGCCTGATGTACATCGCCGTTTCTTTGATCGTTTTGGTTTCCAACGCAAGCCTGATTCCCGCCGTATTTAAGGAAATCTTCCGTGACGCGTTTGATTTCAGGGCGATTTTTTCGGGTATTGCAGGTTCCTGCATGATGTATGGTATCAAGCGCGGACTTTACTCCAACGAAGCGGGTGTTGGTTCTGCCCCCAACGCCGCAGCGGCTGCCGACGTTTCCCACCCTGTCAAGCAGGGGCTTGTACAGGTTTTGTCCGTGTTTATTGACACCATTCTGATTTGCAGCGCCACCGCCCTGATGTGCCTGTGCTCTGGTGTGGAGCCCACCGCCGAGCTTGCCGGTGCTCCCTATGTGCAGGAATCCGTTAAAACCATTATGGGTGATTTCGGCCCTGTGTTTGTCACGGTAGCAATGGTTCTCTTCGCGTTTACCACGCTGCTGGGCAATCTCTTCTATGTGGATAACGCCTTAACCTTTATTCACCGCAAAGTGCCCAGCAAACGCTTTATGCTGGGCTTCCGTCTAGCCTGCGCGGCGATAATTGTCATCGGCGCGGCCCTGTCCATGTCCGCCGCGTGGGCCATTGCTGATATTATGATGGCCATTATGTGCCTGATCAATCTCCCCGCTTGCGTTGTGCTGAGCAAGGTAGCGGTGCGCGCATGCCGCGACTATGTGTCCCAGAAGAAGGAGGGCAGAAACCCTGTCTTCCACGCCGCCGACATCGGGATGGACGTCAGCCAGTTGGACTACTGGAAGTAATTTTTCTCCTCTGAGGCTGCGTCAGGCGGCGAGTATTAAAGTCTGCCAAAGAACAGGCCGCTCCGTAAGGGCTAACGCTCTTGCGGAGCGGCCTATCTTAATTTCACGTAAAAAAGCCCCCCAATCGTTCCAGCACACCATGCCGGATAACGATTGGGGGGCAATCTGTGTTTTTCCTCACCCGACGAATGCCGCCTGCTCCTGCTCCTTCAGTTCCTTCTTCAAAAGATCAAGGATTGCCAGGTCGGCGCTCCAATAATAAGCGGACTCTCCCAGCAATGCGGTGATTCCCGCCCGATCAAAATATGCGCGCACGGAGGTCGTCACGCCGCAAAAGGCCACTGTCTTTCCCTCTTCCTTCATGCTCTGGCAAAGCTCCAGCATCGTCTGAACGCCCGACACATCCACACTGGGCATTCCCCGCAGAGACAAAATAACATGATCATATGCGGGCATTTCTCTGATGCAGCGATTAAATTCATCCACCGCGCCAAAAAACAAAGAACCGGTCACATAGGCCACGCCCGAAGTCTCCCAAACAGCGGCTTTTTCATCCGGCACATCCCGCAGCCGATTTGCGTCAATCGCAGAAAAGCTGACGGAGATATGGCTGACACGGGACATATACAAAATAACGGAGTACAGCACACCCAGCAAAATTGCCATGGTCAGATCAAAGACCACAGTGGCCAGCATCGTCACGAAAAATTGGCTGATACCGGACTTAAAGCGGTGCGAGAAGATGTACCGGATTCCGTCCCAGTCGTTCATGCGCCATGCCGTGACCATCAGCACCCCCGCCAGCGCCGCCAGCGGCAGCTTTGCCATGACGCCGCCCAGTAAAAGCATGGACGCCAGCAGGAATAAGGAGTGAAACACGCTGGTAAGTCTGGTTTGCTGCCCGGACTTCACCGCCACACTGGTGCGGGCAATGGCCGCCGTGGCGGGTACGCCGCCAAACAGGGGCAGTAGCATGTTTCCAACGCCCTGTGCAATCAATTCCTGATCGGCATTGAACGTCTCGTTTTTCATTCGGGCCGCGGACGCGCCGCACAGCAGACTCTCAATCATGCCCAGCGCCGCGATGGTGACAATCGGCGAGCCCAAATTTGCCAGCATTCCAAAGCTGTCGCCGCCAAGCGTCAGGCGGTTGCTCAGCAGCAACGAGCGCGGAATATTGCCCACGGTCGTCAAGCCGTCCATGCCAAATACAATCGACGCCACAGCCGCCAGAACAATTCCCGCCAGAGATCCGGGCACCTTTGCACCCCATTTCTTAGGCCAGAGCAGCATCACCGCCACCACCAGAACACTCACACCCACCGCCTGCCAATTGGGGGTAAACCCAAGTCTTCCATAAGAGGCCAGTTTTTCCAAGTTAGAGCTTCCCTGAGAAACAGTTCCAAAAAAATTATCAATCTGCCCCATGGCAATAATGATTGCAATTCCGGAGGTAAATCCCATCACCACGGGCATTGGGATAAAGGAGATCAGGCGGCCCATTCGGAAAATCCCCGCAATCAGCAGCAGTACTCCCGCGGCAAAGCTGGCCAAAAATACGCCCTGCAAACCATGGGTTCCTACAATGCCGATCAGCACGGCGCTCATGGCGCCGGTGGGTCCGGATATTTGATAGGATGCGCCCCCCAGCGCGGCAATCACCACGCCGGCAATAATGGCCGTGACAAGGCCCGCGGCCGCCGTGGCGCCGGAGCTGACGCCAAACGCCAGGGCCAAGGGCAGCGCCACCGCGCAGGCCGTCAGTCCGGCCATTGCGTCCTGCATCAGGCCCGCGGAGTCATATCCCCGAAATTCATTTTTTAAATCAGATATAAACCGCAAAAACAAAGTAAATTCCCCCAAAATCGTTCTAAAGACATACGCTTTTCAGTATAGCACAACTCGTCTGGAGGGGCAAGTTTTAATATGGATTCGGGCAAGCGACCGGAAATTGGGGAATCATTCAGGCGCGCAAGTCATTCCTCTGTAAAAAATTTGCCTGCCGCAAATGCTGAAAGCATAACGCCGCCGCCCGCAAAAGCGGGCGGCGGCGTTTCATCATTATTTTTACTTGCGCGTTTCCAGATAATCGTTCAGCTCTGCGTTTTTTACGTCGGTGATAAACATATGTCCCGGCGCGTGGGTGATAACAATGGGCGGCTTCGCATGCTCCACGGCCGCCTGCGGCGTCACGCCGCAGGGCCAAAACACAGGGATTTCGCCGGGTTTGATCTCCACGGCATCTCCGTAATCCGGCTTCATGATGTCCTGAATTCCGATCTGCGCCGGATCCCCCATATGGACAGGCGCGCCGTGGACATTGGGCATCTTTTCCGTAATGGCTTTGGCAATTTCGGCGTGCTCCGGGGTCATGGGGCGCATGGAGCAGACCATGGGACCATAAAACGGTCCCGCCTGCACCGTTGCAATGTTTGTTTTGTACATGGGCACGTTGCGGCCCTGCGTAATATGCCGGACTTCAATTCCCGCAGAAAGCAGCGCCTCTTCAAAGGAAAAGGAGCAGCCGATCAAAAATCCCACATAGCCGTCCTCCCAATAGGCGGACACATCGGTGAGTTCTTCCGTAAAAACACCGGCGCGATAGATGCGGTAACGGGGAATGTCGGTGGTAATGTCCCCGCCCTCTCCCATGGCATGGGTCGCGGGCGTGCCCTCGATCACTTCCAATATCGGGCAGGGGAACGGGTTGCGCCGGGCATACTCTCTGAAATCCGCCGCATAATCCGGCGGCAGGATTACAAGATTGGCCTGCGCATAGCCCCGGCACATCCCTGCGGTTGGAAAGTCGATTTCCCCAGCGCGTATTTTTCTCCGCACCGCAGCGGGAGAAAGGTCGATATAGGGCGTAATATCAAATGACATTGGTCCTCCTCCTTTTTTATGGTAGCGCCTGTTTTCGTCAGTTGTCCAGCACATGCCGCAGCAGCCGCAGCGACGCCCGCTGGGCAAGCAAAGCCTCCTGCGCGGCGGACAGAGATATCTTTTCAAAACGGACCTTGTCTCCGCTCTTTAGCTGGCCCAAAATGCGGAAATCGGCGGAAATTACATTGGCAATCTTGGTGTAGCCTCCGGTGGTCTGCCGGTCGGAAAGCATCACGATGGGCTGCCCAGAAGAGGGCACCTGAATCGCTCCGAACGCGATGCCGTCGGAAATAATGTCGCCGGAGGTTTCATGAGCAATCTCCGAGCCTTCCAGTCGGCAGCCCATTCGGTCAAACTCGGCCGTGACGGTATAAACTCCGGAGAGAAACGTCTCCACTCCCGCAGGGGTAAACGCGTCGTCCTGAGGTCCCAGCACCACCCGAAGCGTGTATTCCGCCCGCGAGCGAAACTCCGGCGCGATGGCGCGGGTCGCCAGTGCCTTTGGTTCCGTTCCCGGCGCACGGAGGCCAAGCACGTCTTCTTTTTCCAGCTTTCGGCCATGGAAGCCGCCGATCTTTGCTTTCATATAGGTAGAACGGCTTCCCATCACCTGCGGAACATCCAGTCCGCCCGCCACGGCGATAAATGCCCGGCAGCCGGATTTGGGACCGGTAAAGCGCAGCACCTGCCCCGCCCCTACCCGGACGGCGCGGTAATTGTCCATGGGCACGCCGTCCAGCGTGGGGCCTAAGTCCGCGCCGGTAACGGCGATGACCGCAGGCTGGTCGAAGCGGAGCTGCGGGCCCATAATGGTACACTCCAGAACGGCTTCTCCCTCTTCATTGCCCGCCAAAATATTGGCCACGGCGGCGGAACGGGGGTCCACCGCGCCGGAAACCGGCACGCCAAACTGCTGAAACCCCGTCCGTCCCTGATCCTGAACCGTTGTCAGCATACCGGGATGCAGAACCGTGATACTCATTCCGCCCCCCCCTCTCTGGAGTGTCGCTTGCAGACATAAGTCCCGGCGGCCTCCTGCTCTGCAATTCTATCATATTCCGCCCGATCAATGGGGTAAAACTTCATATACTGTCCCGCCTCCGGCAAAATGGGTTTTTCACGCTCCGGCGCGTACATCCGCACCGGGGTTTGTCCAATCAACTGCCAGCCCCCCGGAGAGTCGATGGGATACACCCCGGTCTGCGCCCCGGCGATGCCCACGCTGCCAGCGGGAATTTTGACCCGGGGTGTTTTCAGCCGGGGCGTGGCGATGGACTCATCCATGCCGCCAAGATACGTGAAGCCCGGCGTAAAGCCCAGCATGTAGATGAGATACTCCGGCGCGCTGTGAATGGCGATCACCTCGTCCACAGACCTGCCTCCCTGCTCCGCCACAAACGGAAGGTCTGGCCCTTCCTCCCCGCCGTACAGCACGGGAATTTCCAGCACCTCGCTGGGGGGAATCCGCACCTTGTCCAGCCCGCCCAGCAGCCCCTTTAATTTCTGTTCCAGCGCGGCATAGCGAATGACGCCCGGATCATAGTGCACCATCAGGGAGCGATAGGTGGGAACCGTCTCCACAATACCTGAAATGCCGCTTTCCAGCAGGGCAATGTTAAACGCCCGAATGCGACCGTTAATCGCCACGCTGATCTCATTGCCGAATTCCACGGTCACAGCCGTATCTCCGGCATTTAAAAATCTCACTTCGTCCATACTTGTTCCTTTCCACTGGGCGTGGCGGTGCCGCGCCCAGCGCCAATGATACGCCTTTTATCAGGCAAAGAGCTTCAAAATGCCGGGAACGGCTTTCACTCCGGCGTAGAGAGAGATGCAGACCACAATGACACCCAACACGATCATCCATGTAGGATGCTTGTATTCCTCGCCCACAATTTTTTTATTGCGGCACGCCAGCAGCATCACACCCAGACTGATCGGCAGAATCAGGCCATTGAAAGCCCCCGCAACAATCAGCAATTGGGCGGCGTTGCCAACCAGCACCATCATCAGCGAGGAAAAGGTGATGAAGCCCACCACGAACTGGCGCTCATACTTGTTGATGAAGGGGTGCAGCGTCTTGAGGAAAGAGACGGAGGTAAATGCCGCGCCCACCACGGAGGAAACGCCGGCAGAGAACAGGCACAGGCCGAACAGCCGATAGCCCAAATTGCCGGCGGACAGGCGGAATGCCTCGGCGGCGGGGTTGCTGGCGTTGATAATGGTGTCGGCATTGGCGGCATTCCACTGGGGCCCGATCATGCAGGTTCCCAGAACGGCCAAGAACAACAAAATACGCACGGTTCCGGAGGTTCCGCAACCCTGAAGCACACTCTTGCGCACATGGCTCACATTTTCGGGGCCGGAAATGCCCGCGTCCAGCAACCGGTGCGCGCCGGAAAAGGCAATGTAGCCGCCGCAGGAGCCGCCCAGCAATGTGGTCAGTGCCACAAACATGGAGGGGATTTCATTGAATTTGGTCAGACTGGACGCCACCACGCCCAGGGGCGGCTGAGAGATCACCGCCACCACCAGCACCGTGACCAGAATAATAGCAGCCAGAATGGTGGCAACCTTATCCATGATGGTCTTGGCGTTTTTGTTGACAAAGATGATGATGCCAAGGCAGCCGGCAATCACCGCGCCCGCCTTTTCATTCAGGCCGAACATGGCGTTGAAGCCCAGCGCCACGCCGCCCACGTTGCCCACGTTGAATGCCAACCCGCCAAATGCCACCAAAACAGCAAGAACAACGCCCAGGCCGGGCAGCACCTTGTTTGCCACGTCCTGCGCCCGCATCTTGGACACACTGACGATGGACCAGATGTTCATTTGCGCGGTAATATCCATCAGGATTGCCAGGAGGATAATGAGAATCAGCGCGGGACCGTATTGTGCGGTAAATTTGGAGGTCTGGGTCAAAAAGCCGGGGCCGATGGCCGAAGTTGCCATCAAAAACGCGGCGCCCAGCAAAACAGATTTATTCTTTGTCGTCTCGTTCGCACTCATCGGGATTTCCTCACTTCAATTATATTTGTAGCACGCGCTTAAACAATGGCGGCGATGGGCGCAATTTTCACGCCCTGTGCTTCCATGGCGGCACGGATATTTTTCACAAATTCCACAGCCGAGGGGTTGTCGCCGTGTACACAGATGGAATCGGCAGAGATAGAAACCTCCTCGCCTGTAATGGCGGTGACCTTCCCCTCCATCACCATGCGCACCGTGCGGCGAATCGCCTCGTCCTTATCGTGAATTACCGCGCCGGGCTGCTTGCGGGGAACCAGAGAACCGTCCGCCTGATAGGCGCGGTCTGCAAACACCTCGCTGGCCACCCGCAGTCCTGCGGCCCGGCCCGCCTCAATCATCTTGCTTCCGGCAAGGCCCAGAAGAACGACGTCCCTGTCCACCTCTGCGATGCCCTCCGCGATGGCGGACGCCAGATCCATGTCCTTGCCCGCCATGTTATAAAGCGCACCGTGGGGCTTCACATGCTGAAGCTTCACCCCGGCCGCGGCGGTGAACGCCAGCAAAGCGCCCATTTGATATTGAACATAGGCCTTGGCCTCCTTGGGCGAACACACCATATTCCGCCGGCCAAAGCCCATCAGGTCGGGAAAACCCGGATGCGCGCCGATGGCCACACCCGCCTCTTTCGCCATGGCCACGGTCTGCGCCATGACCAGCGGGTCCCCCGCATGATAGCCGCAGGCCACGTTGACAGACGATACGTGCTGAATCACCTCGCTGTCCAAACCGATGGTGTATGCACCAAAGCTCTCTCCCAAATCGCTGTTTAGATCCACCAGATTCATAATTGTAAGCTCCTTCCTTTTTTGCCCCATGGGCACAATTCCAGATGTACCTGTCATACTTAGCAGCAAGTTTCATACCAAGCTTTCAAGTTTTTATTACAAACGCACATCATTTCCATTTCATCGGCCAAATAATTGTTTGTATTTCACATTTTTTTGAGTTGCTTTTTGTGATTTTCACTTTCATAGTCTCTGACTTTTTCGCAAAAAAACACGTCCGCTTAGGAAAATATACCATTTTCCCAAGTGGACGTGCGATTCTGCACGGGCCAATCGTTCAATTCCGCACGTCCGCATCCTCCATCCGCCGCTTCAGCGTAAACCGGCTGATGCCCAGAAGCTCCGCCGCCGCAGTGCTGTTCTCCCCGCTCAGAGTCAGCGCCCGGCGGATATAAGCCCGTTGAAATGCCGCAGTTTCGGCCTCCAGATCAATCGGTCCCAAGGAAAGGTCCTTTACCCCAGCCGGGGCAGCCCCTCCGCCAAAAGCGGCCAAAGGCGCGCCCCGAAGGGTCTTCCCCTCGCAAAACAAAACCTCTCGTTCCAAAACGTTTCTTAATTCCCGCACATTGCCCTTCCAATAATAGCGGCGCATTTCGCCAAGATAGGCCGGGTCAATGGCTTCAATCTCCTTGGAAAACTTCTGGTTGAAGTGCCTCAGGTAGTAATCCGCGATGACGGGAATATCCTCCACCCGTTCCCGCAGGGGGGGGATAAATATCTGCATGACATTGAGCCTGTAGAACAAATCCTCCCGGAAGGTCCCCTTGGCAATCTCTTCCTCAAGCCGACGGTTGGTGGCGGCCACCACCCTCACATCCACGGGGATATCCGTCAGTCCGCCCACCCGCTTAAAGCAGCGGTCCTCCAGAAATGTCAGGAGCTTTGCCTGCATGGCAAGGGGCATCTCACCAATCTCGTCGAGAAACACCGTGCCGCCGTGCGCCAGCTCAAACAGGCCCTTTTTGGTCTTCACCGCCCCGGTGAACGCGCCCTTTTCATAGCCAAACAGCTCCGCCTCCAAAAGATTCTCCGGGATGGCGCTGCAATTGATTTTGACCATGGGGCCTGCCTGCCGGGCGGAGGCATAGTGAATCATATTCACCACCACCTCCTTGCCTGTACCGGTTTCACCCCGGATCAGCAGGTCCACGTTGTCATTTTTTGCCAGCAGACGGATCTGGGACCGGATTTCCTCGGTAGCGGGGCTGTTTCCAATCAGCTCTCGCTGCTTGCCCTTCACAGCCTTCAGGCTGCGGTCTTTTTTCAGCTCGTCCAGACCACGGCGAATGGTCAGGTTCAGTTCATCCAGATCAAAGGGCTTTTGCACAAAGTCATAGGCCCCCCGGCGAATGGCTTCCACCGCCTGCGCAACCGTTCCGTAAGCGGTGATCATGATGATGCGCACTTCCTCGTCAAGATGGCGGAGCACTTCGATATAATCCGTCCCCACATCCCCTTCCAAGCGGTTATCCAGCAGGATCACGTTTGGCCGCATCCGCTCCGCCGCCGCAAGACCTTGGGCGATATTCCCCGCTGTGGCAACTTCATAGCCCATGTCCGAAAGACCCGCCTCCAGAGAAATGCGGATGAGGCTTTCATCGTCGATGACCAGTACCCGTTCCTTCATAACGTCTCCTTTTCCCCTGTATCCGTCCGGCGGAACCGCATTTCAATGCACGTCCCACCGCCGGGACTGCTGAGAATTTTCATTTCGCCGCCATTTTGCTCCAGTAATCGACTGACAATGGCAAGGCCGTATCGTCCGGTCCCTCCCGAGGCGATTCCCTTTTCCACGGAGCGCAGCTTTTCACGGTCCATTCCCGCGCCGTTGTCCGTCACCGACAAAAGGACCTCCCCGGGGCCGCCCTGCGCCCTCAGGGCAATGCATCCCCCCTGTCCCACGGCTTTCAGCCCATTGCTCACAAGATTTATCAAAACCTGCTTCAGTTCCGCCTCGTCGGCATAAATGGCAAGGCCCGGCTCCGCCGTGGTTTCCATGGTAACGCCGTGGTTCCCGGCCAGCTTGGAGTATAGCATGGCTACCTCGCCCAGCAGCGGCCTCAGCTCCACCACGGCCTTGTGACTTTCCCGCTTGCGGGACAGATTCAAAAGGTCCCCAATCAGTTCGTTGATGCGGTCCACCTCTTTGATGACGCTGACGCACAGGGTCCGGTCCCGCTCCCGCTCCAGTCCCCGGCCCACCACCTGAATCGAAGCGCGGATGCCCGCCAGCGGATTGCGAATCTCATGGGCCAGCATGGCGGCCAGCTTTCCGATATAGGCCAGCTTCTCGCTCTCTCCCACCTTTTCTTCCATGATCTTGTCATAGGTCACGTCGTCAATGGTGCAAAGCGTCCCGGGCTGCGTTTCAAGACTTCCCCGCCCAAGCCGCCAGACCCCTATCTGATAAACCCGCACATCCCCCCGGCCATCCTCCAGACGAATTGCCTCAAGGGGAACGCTGGCCTGCGTAAGACGGCGCTCCAGCACCAGGCGAAGCGTCTGTCCGGCGGCAAAAAACGTCTCATCCGCCAGCATGTCGCTGGCCCGGTCGTTGACGCACAGCACCTGCCCGTCCGCGCCATAGGCCACCACGCCCAGTGGCAGATTCTGCACAATATTTTCGTTCAGTGCTTTCTGCTCTGCCAGCGCCGCGTTATACCGCCGCAATTCTTCCAGCATTCTGCGGAACGCATCCGCCAACTGCCGCGTTTCCGCACTGCCCACATCCGTGGGAATCAGCTCCGGCGACGCCTCTTGGGGCCGTTCTCCGATGGCGGCGCAGGCTGCTGCCAGCCGCCGGACCGGCTCCGAAATCCCGTAAGACACAAAGACGCCCACCTGAATCGTGATGATTAACAGGGCAATGGTGGCGAGAATGGCGTATTTCTGCTCTTCCACAAGACCGCTTTGAAACGCCGCCTCATCCAGCGTATAACAAAGTCTCCAGCCAAACCCATTGTCCCGCTGCTCTGCCAAAACGCTTCCCTCCGCCACCAGAGCGGCTCCCTGTTCCGTTCCCAGAAGACGGGCGCCCCTGTCGTCCAGAATGACAAGTCCGTCGTTTTCAAGAGCGGCGCAGCCCGCGAGAATCGCGTCCTGTCCCACATTTTCTCCAAACTGGCGGATATCCCAGCTGATATAGGCCAGCAGCTCTTCTCCCTTTTCCCGCTCCTGCGTCATCTTACTCGTATACCCCTCCCGGAGCATCAAAAAACCAAAGCACAGCACGGAAAGGACGCAGATGCCCACCACCGCCATAAGAATCTTATTCTCAATGGTCAGCGACCGTCTTCTTTTCATCCCTCCGCCTCCTTTTTCCGGCTCAGCACGGACCCCAGCCACAGCGCCCCGGCGGAGATCAGCGTTCCCGGCAGGGCGGGATGCACGGGAAGCAGGCCCACATAGTAAAGCGGATAAAATACTGCCAGCGCCAAAAGTCCGGCCCCCAGCGCGGCGCATACGCCTGTCCGGGTGGTTTTCTCCCACAGGAGGGTCCCAAACACCGGGGCCAGCAGCGTCACGCTGAATACGCCCCACACATCCCCGCCATATGTCAAAAGAGAGGCCGGCGGCGACAGGGCCAGCAGCAGCGACAGCGTTCCCCCCGCCATCACCGCCCCCCGGCTCAGATTCACCAGTGTGCTCTCTTTCAGCGGCCTTGGCCACAGCGCCCCCACAATATCGCAGGAGCAGCTGGACGCGATCAGCAAAAGCTGAGAGTTGGCGGTGGAAACGCACGCGCCGATAATGGCAAACAGCAAAAATCCGCTCCACTCGCTGTACAGGTCGTTGTTAAGAATATAGGTAAAAATCTCATCGGTGGACAAGGTCTCATTCATCGTGGGGATCAGCACTCGCATACCAAGGCCGATGCTGCTTAACGTGAAGTAAATTCCCGCCAGCAGCGCCAGCGAAATCCAGATCATCCGCTGGGCGGAGCGAGCGTCCCGCGAAGCTAAGATTCGCACGGCATACTGGGGATTTACAGCCAGACCCAGCCCCCAGCCGAAAAACATGCTGATGCTCATCAGCGGCGCAAAGTCCCCCTGCCCGAAGGGCCGAAGAAGGTCCCCAGCCTCGGTGGCATACTCCATTCCCCCATGGGCGTATCCCGTCACGCCCGCCGCGCCGGAATAGATTTCGCCCAGACTTCCCACCCGGGCCACGACGATCACCAGCAGAACGCCCAGCCCCACAATCATGAGAATCAGATTAAATGCGTCGCTGCGGGTCACCGACTGGTAACCGCCGAAGGACGTGTACAAAATGAACAGGTACACCAGCAGAATGGACAGGCTGTACGGGATGCCGAATAACGTGGAAGCCACAATGCCGAAGCCCTTGATCTGAATGACCAGATACAGCACGTACACCGCCGCAAGCAGCGCGCCGAACGCCGCTTGAAGTCCCTTGGACCCGTATCGGACGCGAAACAGCTCCGGCACTGTGGTGACACCTGTGGCATACAGCTTTCCGCTGACGTGTATCATCAGCAGCGCCCCCAGAAACCACGGCACCACCGAGAACATCAGCGCCGACAGCCCGCTTTCATACACCGAACCGGTCAGACTGAGAATGCTGGCCGCCGAAACCCACGTTCCCACAAAGGTGCAGACGCACCGCCACAAAGGCAGCCGCCGGTCGCACATAAAGAACTTTCCAACACTGTCGCTGTCCCGCAGGCTGCTTTTGCCGATTACCAGCAAAATCGCGGAATACGCCGCAAAATAGATGAGATAGAGTAAAGTCTTGTTCATGGCCCGTTTTCCCCCCTTGCGTCCCAGCGGCTTCTCTTTATTTGCATATCAGTTTATCATACCCCGCGATGTTTGAAAACCCCCGTCCTCGTTACAGATCTTGCAATCAGACGGCAGTCTGAGGCCTCATTTGAGAAACTGCGGAAACGCAAAAGCAAAGGCCCCGATGCTTTGGCATCAGGGCCTTTGCTTGTTGTAAAGCCGCAAGGGCGGCGGGAAAACGCAGGGTCAGCCCGCGTTAAAATCCGCAGCGACCTGTGCGTAGAGCAGCACACTGTTGATCAGCGCACTTTCATCCACCCGGTATTTTCCGGAGTGCTGGGGCCACGCAGCGCCGCAGGACTCATTGCCAACACCCATCAGTGCGATGGCGCCGGGGACCTTCTCCATGAAATAGGCGAAATCCTCGCCCCCGGTGATGCGGTCAATGGCAATCACTGCGTCGGCAGAAATTGCTTTGCGGGCCGCACCGATCGCCACCTCGGTCATTTGGTCGTCGTTGATGGCGGGAGGAACGATGCGGTCGTAATTCAGCTTCGCCTCAGCGCGGAAGGTCTGCGCAGTCTGGGTCACAACCCGCTCCATCATCTCCGGGAAGCGCTGATACAGGTCCCGGGAGAAATAGCGGGTGGTGCCCTCCAGTCTTCCGTACTCCGCAACCACATTCCAGCGGGTTCCCGCTTCTATGCGTCCCACGGTCAAAACAGCGGGATCGCCGGGGTCCACTTCGCGGCTGACGATGCTCTGCAAATTGGTCACCATCGCACTGGCGACCACGGCGGCGTCCACGCACTGATGGGGTGCGGAGGCATGGCCGCCCTTGCCCTTGATATCAATGCTGAACTGATCCGCGGCGGCCATCCGGGGTCCCGGAGCCAGCGCCACCTGTCCGGCGGGCACGTTGGACCACACATGAATGCCGAAGCAGCCATCCACCCCGTCCAGCGCACCGTTTTCAATCATGGATTTTGCGCCCTGAGCAGTTTCTTCCGCCGGCTGAAACGCCAGCCGGACAGTGCCGCACAGATCCGCTTTCACATCGTTGAGCACGCGGGCCGCTGTCAGCAGCGTTGAGATGTGGCAGTCATGACCACAGGCGTGCATCACGCCGGAAACCTCGCTGGCATAAGGCAGTTCGGTTTCCTCCTGAACGGTCAGCGCATCCATGTCGCCCCGAAGCAGGATGGTCTTTCCGGGCTTCCCACCTTGAATGGTGGCCAGAATCCCAGTCTCCAGACCACAGGGACGCCAAGTAATCCCGAATTTGTCCAGTTCCGCCTTAATCCGCTTGCTGGTTTCATACTCTTTTCCGCTGACTTCGGGATGCGCGTGGAAACAGCGCCGCATCTCAATGAGGTAATCGCCGTATTTTGCGGCAGCTTCTTTGAGGTTCAACTTTCAGCACTCCTTTTTTGTTAAAACATAGTTGCAAATGCACCTGCAATAAAGACTGATGTAATGGTAACTGTGACAAAACCGCCCACAATCATAGACGGGAACATCTTGCTCATCAGATACTCCTTCTCCTCCGGAGTCTGCGCAAGCGCCGTGCAGGTGGACTCGGTGATGATGGCGTCGCAGGGGAAGCCGTACAGCGCCGTCAGTCCGTTGGCAAAGGCCATGGGGAAAGACATCCTCAAAATCTTAGCCACAATAAACGACATAATCGCCATGCCGACAACGCCCACCACGATCAGAGCAACCATGGGGAAAATGATGTCCAGCAACATGTCAGGCGTGCAGTCCTTCAGTCCGTCAAACACATACATCATCAGCGCAAACATGATAATCCCGTAAGAGTTGGCTTTATTCAGCGAGTTGGCGTCCAAAAAGCCTATGGTGGTGAAAAGGATACCCAAGACCAGCGCCCAGATCGCGCCGCTGATTTTTCCGATGTGGGGAAAGACGATGCTGCCAAGCTGCGTCGCCAGCCAGCCCACGACGGCCAACTTGATCAGAACCACAACGGCGGAATCAAATTTCTGAGGGACGGGGGGAATCAGCTTCTTTTTCGCGGCAGACGCAGCGGTGGCGGCCTCCGCTGCCTTTACGGCGGCTCTGTCGGAAGCGGTCATAACCGCTCCGCCGCGGTACTCTTTCAAAAGGCGCTTGCCCTCCGCCTGAAGGCAGACGGCGGTGATGGGATACCCTGCAAAGCCCTGAATGCAGTACATGGTGATGGCAAACACGGCGGCTTTCTCAAGTCCAGCAGTCATAGCAGCGTCACGCATCAGCGTGGCGGCCACAATGCCGCCGGTCAGCGGAGGCAGACCGGCAATGACCAGCTCGCGCTCCATGATCAACGGAGCCACCAGCAGAGAAAGCCCGCACATACCGGCAAGGCCCACCAGGCATACCACAATGGTCTTCCACTGTTCTTTGAGCTGCTTGAGGCTGATTACCGTGCCCATGTGGGTAATCAGCAGGTAAATGCCGATGGTACTGCCGAAGGGGATCAGCATACTGTCGCTGACCAGAGTGGTGGGGAGCACAGTCCAGTACCCAACCAGCATCACCACTGCCGTGACAAATACCGAGGGAATCCATGCCTTGGTCAGGGTGGAAACCACTTCACCGATGATGAACGCGGCTGCGCAGATAGCGAATGCAAGTGCAAAATTGTACATATTTTCTCCTTACTCCTGTCGTGCTTATTTCTATTCAAAACCCGGCGGCTTGCCGCTGGGAAGTCCTTTGGCGATGTATCTCCGGGGCGGGTCCTTTTTCTGATTTAGAATACCGCCCTCAGCGGTTGAGGTATTCAACGGCGATGCCCGCCATGGCCCGGATGCCGTATGGCATGGCCTCCTCCCGCAGGACCAGCTTGGGGCTGTGAAGGGGATACAGCTCCTCCCCGCCTTGCCCGCCAAAAAGCATAAAGTAGGCGGACGGCGTGCCCGTCATCTGATAGAAATAGGCAAAATCCTCGCTGAAACCCATAGGCCGCTCCAGCTCCACAATGGCGTCGTCTCCCAACTCGTCCGCCACCGCCCGTTTGGCGCAGTCCACCAGATCCGCGTCGTTGTATGCTGCGGGATAGCCGTGGTAATGGTAGATATCCACCTTGCAGCCGGAGATGGACTCCATGCCCTTGCCGATGGCAAACATCTGGCGGCGAATCGTTTCCCGTACCTCCTCTGAAAAAGCCCGGGACACGCCGCCAAACTTCACTTCGCCGGGAATCACATTGGGCGCGTCGCCGCTGTGAATGCTGCCGATGGAGAGAATCCCCGTCTCCAGCGGATCAATTCTGCGGGCAACAATCTGCTGCATATCCACAATCATCTGGCAGGCCGCCAGAATGGGATCGTCTGTTTTCTGCGGCTCGGAACCATGTCCGCCCCGACCGGTCACCGTCACATCGTACAGGTCCACAGACGTGGTGACAGCTCCCGCCCGCATTCCAATTTTGCCCACGCGTTCCTGATCCGGCAGCATGTGAATGGCATAGATGGCATCCACATGGGGGTTCTCCAAAACGCCCTTTTCCACCAGCTCTTTGGCCCCTCCGGGGAGGGTATCCTCGCTGTGTTGAAAAATCAGCTTCACCGTTCCCCGAAACCGATCTCTCATCCCGCACAGCACCTTTGCCACACCCAGCAGCATGGACGCGTGCATATCGTGCCCGCAGGCGTGCATCATTCCCGGCGTCTCGCTGGCAAAGGGCAGCCCGGAGTCCTCGCTCACCGGCAGCGCATCAATATCGGCGCGCAAGGCAACGCACTTGCCAGGTCCGACGGTGCCTTGAATCAGGGCAACCACAGCCGTTGGAACAGGCTGCTCAATCCTGTCCACTCCGTACTCCTCCAGCTTTTCCAGAATCAGCGCGGAGGTTCGCACCTCCGACCGGCCAATCTCCGGGTGTCGGTGGATATCTCTTCGGATGGCGACGATTTCGTCAATGCAGGCTTCCGTCCCGGTTTGAATTGCGCTCATGTCCATCATACTCCTTGCTCTTTTGATAGAATTCTATAAATTTAAGGGGCTTTTGCAAAACAACCACAAAAGTCCCTCTCAAGTATGGGGTCGCCCGAATGCGTTGTCCGCTCATTCTCTCAAGCGAGGGTTTTGTCAGACAAAGCAGTGATTTAGCTATTTAAATAGTATTATCCTGCAAAGCTTTTCAACAGTCAAGAATGGTTTTTGAAAAAATATACAAAGTTTATGAAGCCATTTTTTATTTTGCAGTCTTTTTAACCAGACGCCACCTGCGTGCCGAAAGTTGTATGTGCTTATATTTCTTAAAAATCCATTGATTGGTCAGGAAATTTCTGAAACCGCCATATACTCCAGCACTTTTTAAAACTGAAATCCAGACTCTTAAATTGCAGGTCGCCCGAAAAAATAACCATTTCTTTTTATATTTTATGCATATTTCACAAGGCGATTGAGGCAGGTGGCGCACCTGCGCAGGGCCTTTCCCCGCCGCTTGAAATCGCAGGCCTTTAAAAACTCTCTCCATGCGTTTCCGACACAAAGAAAATACTTCCGCCCCGCGGCAGCAAAGAATCAATCCCCCGGATTTCCGGTTTCCGGCAATCGACAACGCTAAAAAAGCCGGGGAGCATCGGCGCAGTGCGCCAATGCTCCCCGGTTCTAATTTCGGCGGTTTGCGTTATACGCCAAACTGCCGGTACAGGAAGGTCACAATCTGACCTCTGGTGCAATTGGTATTCGGGCTGAACGTGGTGGCTGTGGTTCCGTTTGTAACCGATTTTTCCACGGCCCACAGAATTGCGTTCGCGTAGTACGCGCCGGAGGGCACATCGCCAAACGAATTGGCAGTTGTCACAGGCGGAGAACCCGCCGCGCGGTATTGGAAGGTGACAATCTGCGCCCGGGTGACAGCGCCATTGGGGTTAAATACCGTGGCGCTGGTGCCGCCAGTGATTCCCTTCTCCAGCGCCCACAAAACCGCCTTGAAGTAATAGGCTCCGCTGTCCACATCCCCAAAGGGATTTGCTGTGGAAGCAGGCTTCGGAGACCCCGCCGCTCTCCACAGGAAGGTCACCGCCTGTGCGCGGGTACACGCGGCGTTGGGGCCGAAGGTGGTGGCGCTTGTCCCGGAGGTCACGCCCTTTTCAACCGCCCAGCGCACGGCGTCCGCATAATACGCGCCGCTTGCCACATCGGTAAATGCCAGCTCCGCAGGCACTTCACTGCTGGGAATCACAGCAAACACGGAGAGATTCCGCACGCCGCTGATCGTGAGGCTGTTTCCGCTGACCGAGGGCTTCAGATACTCTTTTGTGCCGTCGGCCAGAATGTGCAGCACATAGGGATTTGCAATCTTGCTCAGATTGGCAACCGTCAGCGTGATAGTCAGCGTCCCGTCGAAACTGTGGACGGCCTGACCGCCAACGGAAAGGGATACGTCAAATGCAGGTGTTCCATCAGAAAGGCCCGCGGCAGAGGCCGAGGCAGTCGTGATGCCGACACTGACGACGGCGCTGGAAGAAGCCCCGCTAATCACGCCCGCCAGCGCTTCGGCGGATACGGCGATCACGCCGTTTTTCGTAGTAATGTTCAGGCTGTTGTTGTTGGCCTGTGCTGCGGTCAGTCCCGACACGGGCAGCGTAACCTGAGACGTGCTGGCCGCGCTGACGGAAATGGCAGCGCCCTTGGCCGCGCTTTTAACGGCGGCAGTCATCTGCGCGGCAGTCACGCTGCCGCCGCTGGCGCTGATATTCGTGTTTCCGGAAGAAACAGAGCCGCCGTCACCGGAGTCGCTGCCAGAGTTGTTAGTGGGGACACTGCCGCGCTTCACATAGGCGGCCGTGCCATCCTCCGCATAAAAGGACAGCGTCTTACCCGTCCCATCGGTGACAATGGTGTAGGGGCTTGTGGATGTAGTACCGCCTTCGGTTGCAGCAATGTACACGCCGGAAAATGTGCTGGCGCTGCCGTCGTTATCGTAGGCATAGAATGTATAATCCGCAGTCTTCGTATAACTGCCGGTGCCCATATCCAGATAAGTCGCGCCGGTACCGTCAGCCTTCAGTTCGCAATACATTCTGACATTTGAAAGTCCCGTTGCGGCTTCCAGCAGCGCCAATGTGGCCGCGTTCGCATCCCAGATGCCCACCAGATCAGACCGCTGTGCGGCAGTCTGGGCCGTCACTCCTTCAGACAGGTTTTCGGTGCAGAACAACGCGATCACCTGACGCAGAGCATTGTCAATCTGGCCCTTTGTCCCCGTGGTTTCCTCCATTGCGCTGGTGGGAATGCCCGCAGCCAGCCAATTGGCATAGCTGCCACTAGCAAACTGCTTCAGCGCATTGAGATCGCTGCCATAGCGGAATTCAATGTGGTAGGTTTCCTCTGGCGTATCAGGCGCCATCAGGAAGTAGGTGTAGTCGCCGGAGTCCGCATCCAGACTTTGCAAGACGGTAAAGCCGGACATAACCGCCTTCCCATCCATATATAGAGCCTCAGTTCCTACATAGCGATAGGGGCGAGAGAATAGCCGGACGCCCTGTGCGTCATAGCCGGAAATCTGCAAGCCGTTGAAGGTGAGGGTCGCTACGTCGCCCATAAAGCCGCAGAAGAAGGCACCTTCGCCCTGCTGGCCCTCTGCCGCGCCGATGGAAGCCTTCATCATGGCAACCATTTCGTCTGCTTTGTCCGCGCCCACAACGGCAGCGGAGAAGTCATGCCAGTAGGCATCGCATTTCGGCAGGAAGGTCGCGCCCTCAAAAAGCTGCTGATAGGTATCGCTGATGCCTTGGATAAAGGCTGCGGTGTCGTCCTCGCCGTATTGGTCCCCGCTCTCGTACATGCCGTTGGTGGTACCCACAGCGTTTACCGCGGCCGCGTTATTAATCGTCAATCCGCTGAACGTATTGCTCTCATCAATACTGCTGCCCACGGCCCGTCCGGCAATTGCGCCGGGCGTGGTTGCGCCGTACACGGAATCCGCGCCCGTCCCGGCGATAATGGAGCCGGAGACGGTATTGTTACTTGCCGTGTATCGGTCTTCCATTCCATAGAAGTACAGGCCGGTTCCGATCAGGCCGCCCACATGGGTGGCTCCGGGGGCGTTAATGGTAATGTCAACCGTGTTTCCAGTGACGGCGGTTGGTGTGAGGGGTTCAGCGGTGATGTTCTTATCGTCTCTCCCGTCATTGCCGGTGCCCGCATAGCCGCACAGTCCGCCAATGGCGTGCCCGCCCTTCTGCGTGGAGATGGTAACTTTGGTAACAGTGTTACCTGTAATGTCCGTCATGCATTGCAGGCAGCCCGCTAGACCGCCAAGGCCCACAGGCTCGTTGCCGGCAGCGCTCACCGTGCAGTTGGTGGCGGAGGAGTTTGTGATGGAGCCGCCGAAGCCGCCTCCCACCACGGGACCGCCGCATTCCGCCACATCGACCTGAATGATGCGGCCCGGAGTCTTGGAGAAATCGTTGCTGCCCAGCACCACAATATCGGTCTTGGACACGTCACAGCCGGACAGCGCGGCGCTTTCGCTGCCGCCGGTGATGCCGCCCACGCAGTTCCGTCCGGTGACGGTATTCCGCTGTCCGTCAGCCGTTAAATCGACATTGCTCAGAACCGCACCGGGCAAGGCGTAGCCGATGACGCCACCGGCAGTCATGGCCGCGTTTTCGTTGGCAGCGACGCTGACATTTTTCACCGTCAGGTTCTTCACCGTGCCGGTGACGCAGGAGAAGATGCCGCCGGGAGCCATCATCGTCTCGTCGGCACTGGCATCCACCGTGACGTTGGAAATGGTAAAGTTTCCGCCGTCAAAGGTACCGGAAAACGCCTTGGTCAAATCCATCGCTCCGGTGGTCATATTTACATCCGTACCGTAGCGCAGCACGCCGATGGGCTGCCACAAATGGTAGTTCTTTCCTTGAGAGCTGAAATTAAACGAGGAAAGGTCAATATCAGCCGTCAGCTTGTAATTTGCATTCAGGCCGTAGTTTACCGCATACAGAGCGGCGGCGGATGAAATCTCATGGGGCGTATTAGTAGAGCCGTCTCCGCCCGCAAAAATATATTGGTCTGCGGCCGCACCCTCGACGCTGTCAAGATCAGTGATCCAGCCCACCAGCTTATAGGAACCTGCGTCGGCAGTGCTATTGGTCACACTGATCCGGGCAGGGACCGGGTAATACGCGGCAAACGCATCAAAATAGAATCCGCCGCCCAACAGTCCGCCCACCCGGGTGGATGATGCGATGGTGTAAATTGCCGAGCCTGCGACGGCGCAGTCTGTAATCTGCGTAGGTGCCGCAAGGCCGCTTGTCCCGGAATAGCCCATAAGGCCGCCAATCAGGTCGGCCTTGCCGTCCGCAATTCTGACGGCCACATCGGTTGCCGAGCAATCTTTCACATAAGCAGCTTCAATGGAGCAGCCCGCCAGACCTCCGATACCAAAGGCAAATCCTCCGGCAGTGGTGACCTCGACGCTGCCGCTGTTCACGGTGCAACGCTCCAGCGTGCAGCCCTCCAGCCCGCCAGCCACAAGACCCGCGTCATGGACGTTCGCACCTGAAACTGTTGCGCCGGAAATTCCGTCCATGGTCAGGGCGGTCCCGGAAACGTCGCAGTTCAGGATGGTGGAATCCATGCCCGCGCCAACAATACCCGCCACCATGTTGGCAATGTTGGCACCCGTGCTCCATCCGTGGATGGTATTGGTTCCGGTCAAGTCCACGTTGTCCACGGTGGTATTGTAGGCATAGCCGATGGCCGCCGCGGTCATGGTGAAACCCGCAACCGTTGCGTTTTCAAGGGTCAGATCCTTCACCGTGGCATTGGCCGTGACGCCAAAGAGGCCCACGCACATGGCGTTTTCTCCCCCGATGTTCAGTCCGGTAATCGTTTTTCCATTGCCATCAAAGGTTCCGTGGAAGGCATAGGCTTCATCGGGCTCTTCCCCATTTTCCGCCGATGCCTGGAACGTACCGATGGGCGTCCATGTGCCGGTTAAAGTAATATTTGCCACCAGCTTGTAGGATGCTCCCAGATTCTCCGCCACCATGGCAAGCTGCCCGGCAGTTTCAATCTGATAGGGGTCGTCCACCGTACCGGCGCCGCCGGCAAAGTCTGATGTACCCTGCGATGCAGTGGTCAAATAGCTTTCGAGCTGTGCCCCGCTGGTCTGCGCCGAAACGATCTGTTTTGCCGAATCGGCATCATTCAGTTCCGCCGCCAGTGCCGCCGACGGCAGCAAGGACAAAGCCATCACTGCCGACAAAACCGCAGACATTATTTTCTTACGTTTGATTTTCATTTCTTCCTCCTCTTAAGATACTGTACTGCCAGAGATGCGTTTCTCCTTTCTCCTGTTACTTAGTTAGCTTTTACTAACCGTTGGACAACATGTGCCGCTTGCTGTAAGCCGCAGCTTGGAAATTGTGCAAAATCACTTTTCAAATCTCCCGTAGTTAGCATTGACTAACCTACGCTCATAAAAAAAGTCACTCCGCCTTTTTCGTGCTTTATTATTCTAATCTCAGCATTCGTATTCTACTGCAACCATAGCTCGCGTGTCAACCATGATTCACAAAAATATGGAAATAAAAATTTCGACTGAAAATAAGCCAAGGCAGTATTTGCAGTGCCGAGTTTAAAAAGCGCACGGCTTTGCACCCCACGTCGTCCTGCCGGACTTCGGCGCCTGCGGGCGCAGGCGGCTCTATTCTCCCGTGCGATTCTTGGCGGGCGGATAGTTCTCTCCGTTCTTTGCGCTGTACAGACCGACCGGGGCCGTCTCTTTTAAAAGGAGACGGCCCCGGTCGTTTTTTATCAATCAGTCCTCGGGATGGAAATGGCTCTTGTCCGCGCCGCACAGAGGGCAGACATAATCGTCAGGCATGGGGCCTTCCTCGGCCTCGTCATAGACATAGCCGCACATATCGCACACATACTTCATAAAAAATCTCCTTTCCGATATATTTTTTCCTGTTTTCAGGGCAGAGGCTCAAAGACTTCGGCGGTGCGATGACAGATCGGACATTCAAAGCCGTCCGGCAGGGCGTCGCCCTGATAGATGAAACCGCACACCTTACATACAAAGCCTTTGGGCTTGTCCTCTTCTTTATCGCCGGGGGCAGCCGGCGCATCTCCCCGCAGATCGGCGGCCAACGTGTCGGCCAAAGCCTCCAGCTCCGCGTCCTGCCCAATGGCCAGAGCGGATTTCAGCGTGACGGGAGCAGTCACAATCTCCATATTTTTCATCCCGCCCAGAATCTGAGTCATCAGCTTTCCGCTGGCAGGCGCCCAGGAACCATTTTCAATCAGGGCCACCTTCCGGTTTTGCAGGTTGTGGTGGGCCACGTCATGAAGCAGATTTTCCATGGAGACGAAAATACCGTTGTTATAGGTGGTGGAAGCAAACACGATATGGCTGTATTTAAACAGCTCGGACAATACATAGGAATAGTGGGTCACAGACACGTCGTACATATCCACGGCGATGCCCCGCTCCGCCAGACGGCAGGCAAGGATGTTGGCCGCGGCCTCCGTCCCCCCGTAAACCGATGCAAAGGCGATGAGTACGCCCTGCACCTCCGGCTCGTAGGCGGCCCACTTGGCATACTTGCTCAGGGGATAGTCCAGATTTTTCCGCCACACCGGACCGTGGAGCGGGCAGATCATCCCAAGCTTCAGCCCCGAAACCTTCTTCAGCAGCGAAAGCACCTGCGGGCCGTATTTCCCCACAATGTTGGTATAGTACCGCCGGAACTCGTCCAGCCAGTCCCGGTCAAAGTCCACCTCGTCGGCAAAAAGAATTCCGTTCAGCGCGCCGAAACTGCCGAAAGCGTCGGCGGTAAACAGGATGCGGTCGGTGGAGTCATAGCTGGCGATGACTTCCGGCCAGTGGACCATGGGGGCATTGTAAAAGGTGAAGCTGTGCCGCCCGGTGGGAAGGGAATCTCCCTCATTTACAAGAATCACCCGCTTGGGATCTGTGCAGTGGAACTGGTGAATCATGTTGACGGACTTCCCGTTGCACACAATCGTGGCCTCAGGATGCCGAAGCATCAGATCGCCCAGCGTGGCCGCGTGGTCCGGCTCCATATGGTGGACAAACACATAATCCAGTGTCCGCTCACCCAGCGCATACTCCAGATTTTCAAAAAACTGAGTCTGCACCGCCCGGTCCACCGTGTCAAACAGGACGGTTTTTTCATCCAGCAGCAGATAGGAGTTGTAGGACATGCCCCGGGGCGTGGGATGGGCCGCCTCAAAGCGAGGAGCCTGCCGGTCGCTGACGCCAAGCCAGAGCAAATCCTCCGTTACCTTCCGAATACAGTGCATAGTCAACACCTTACCTTTCTAAAACGCAGCGTTTCCATACCGCCATACGGCAGATCAACGGATTCACCGTTCTTTTCAAGCACCCTCAGACGGGCGGAAACACAGCCAAAAACAATTACATTGCCTGCTTTGCCAATATTATAACATACTCTTCCTATAAAAACCAACCGCAATTGCGACAATTTTAAAGCCGTCGCCCCATATTCCGCAGCCCATGGGCCACAGCGCCGACCGACCGCAAAAGCGGGCGGAACAAGATTTAAATTCAACATATACCTGGCCCGGTGGCTTTGTCAAGCGGCAAATGCCCCGTTTTTTCCGGCGGGGGCCGGAAAATTTTTTTGAAAGGTGAAACTTATTGGAGCGTCTTTACGTCAAGCTATTACAAGCCCAGCCAAAAACGGCAGGGATTACTTTTGGAGGTATTTTGTATGACAGGAAAAACGAAACCGCTTACTTTTTTTAAAAAGCGGATGCTGGCACTATTGGCAGCGGTGTCCCTCGTGGCGCTGAGCGCCTGCGCGCAGCAGCCGCCCGCCGGTTCTTCCGGCAGCACGGGGCAAGCTTCTTCTTCCGGATCCGCCCAGTCGGGAACCTCTTCCGCCGGGTCTTCTCAGGCGGAGGACACCGGGGCCTTGGATCTTTCGGACCTGACAGGGCTTCTGGGCATGACGCAGGAAGAGCTGCTCTCCGCCATGGGAGATGAAACCCCCGAATCTGTGGACGAGGGCGGTATGGCCTTTGAAAAGGCAGGCATTCGCGTCTGGTTTGATGCCGACACCTACACGAAGGTGGCGCAGGTCCTTGTGATGACCGACAGCATTGATCTGAACGGGCTGCATCTGGGTGACAGCCTGTCTGACTTTACAGAGGTTTTCGGCCAGCCTCTCAGCGATAAGGACGGAGATGCTCATTTTGCGTATGGAGACATTTTCCTCTCCGTGGTTTACGATACGGCCTCCGAGTCCAAAGAGGTCATCAGCGTCTACGTGCTTCAGGAGGATTTTTAAAAATCCGTCCGCGTCCTTCGCGCCTTTGTGATAGCGTTTGATCGGCATTTGTGCAACCGGGTCCCTGCGCCTATGGCGCAGGGACCCGGTTTGATTTATTTTGGCGATATTTCGCGGTGGGCCTGCCTGCAAACTTGCATCGGCTTCTGGGCGGTTCGGCCCTTTTGCGGAAGCTACGCCAGATTGGCCACGGCGGTATAAATGCCGGAGATACGATACCATGTGGGGAAATTGACCCGCCCCGTCACCGGCAGGTCAAACGTCTCCTGAAATACTCGGACGGCATTTGCCGTGCTCTCTCCGTACACGCCGTCCTCCGCCACCTTGGGGATCAGGGGATAGTTGTTGGAAATGGCGTTGAGCTGGTGCTGGATCGTCTGCACCGGAGCACCGGTAGAGCCCTCCTCCAGCACATAGCCGGGGAAGGAAATGGGAATGCCCTCCACCTTTTCCGCCTGCTCTAAAAAGATGTCATAGCCGTAAAAGCTTTTCAGAATTTGCAGGGCGGGATAGCCCTGATCTCCCAAGTCCTTGGAGCCCCACTGGCTCAGCCAGCCCGGACAGCTCCGCCGCGCCCCGTCGCAATACTGGGTGAACAGGGGCTGAACGATGTCCGGCTTTGTAATATAGGTGGTAAATATTTCGTCCACCACCTCGGAAATCTCCCGGAAGATGGTGCGCCCATAGGTAAACGCCTGATCGTAAGCCGTGGAATTGGTGACTGTAAAGTCAAAACCCTTGTTTCGGTACCACTCCGTATAAACCCGATTGAGGGTGAAGGAGATGATGGCCAAAACATTTGCCTTAATTGTTTCCCGGGGCCAGGTGGAATAAATTTCACTGCTGGCCACGTTCTTGATGTAGTCTGTAAAAAGCACCGTGACGTTGGCGGCGTCGGTATTTTCCGGACGGCCCTGATGCACCACAATCAGCTCCGGCACCACCGGTGCCGGCAGAACCACCAGATTTTGAGCAAAGGGCAGCTCTTTCACCGCATCCTCCGGAATTTTGGGCGGAAAATCTCCCCAAAGCGTGGGATAGGGAATCAGAAGGCCCGAAAACGTCGGCCGCAGGGCCACGTTCTGCACTGCCGTGACCTCGGGAAACATCTGCACGTTTTCGATGACCGTCTGCCCATAGCCCGGAAGTGAGACGAGCACATTGTACTGGTTAAAGGGCCGGGGCCGTCCGGCCTCCATAGAAAATTCCAGCGGGGGCGTTGGAAAGGTCAGCTCCGGCGCTTTCCCCTGTGCATTGGTGCGAACCTCTTCCAAAACATTTCCGGAGTCCGGGTCCACAACCCGGACGGACACGTCCTCTGCCGGCACGCGCTGGTTCTCCAAAAACGCGTTGATCTGTAATTGTCCCAGTCCACCTTGAATATTTTGCACCGGCGCGGTGTTGTTTTCACCATTCATACTTTAAGCGCTCCTCCCTGCGGCATGTGATTTAATTGCTGACGGCGCGCCTCCTTGCGTCCGCCTGCCGCCCCAGCTTCCCCGGCGGCACGCGGACGCAAAGACGCTTTCCTGACGACAATACCATCCTATGCCGCCTCTGCGAGCCTTATCACTCTAGCCGCGCGAGCGCTCGTTTTCCCCTTCAAAAAAGGCATATAAGCCAAATGCAGGATAGCTATAAGTCCAATAAATAGTAATCATTCCGAAAATATTCTTGCAATTTTATCCCAAATATGATACATATGAAGGGTACTACATCTCTCACAACCCCGCACCGGACTGCATAAAGCATTGCCGCTGCCGCCGTAAAGGAGGAACGACTGTGAAAAAAATAACAGCAATATTGAGCCTGTCTCTTCTATTTCTTTTGAGCGCCTGCTCACCAAGCGAGCCGTCGGCTTCAGGAAGCGGTTCCGAGGACGTTTTTCCGGAGCCGGTTAAAATTACCGCCGAGGAAGCCCATGAGCGCATGACCACCGGGACGCCCGTGGTTGTGGACGTGCGCACCGCCGGAGAATACGCGGAGGGCCACATTCCCGGGGCCATCCTGCTTCCCAATGAGGAGATCGGCACCGAGCCGCCGGCCCAGCTTCCCGTGCTGGACGCAGAGATTTTGATTTACTGCCGCAGCGGAAACCGCAGCGCGCAGGCCGCGACGAAGCTTTCGGACATGGGCTATACGAATCTCAGTGATTTCGGCGGCATTATCGACTGGCCCTATGAGACGGAGAGCGGAGACTATCAGATCGTCGAAACGGCAGGAACCCTGTCCTCCTTCGCCGCGTGGGATTTAAACGGCGTTCCGGCGGACCAGCGCATTTTTGCGGATTATAAGCTAACCTTAATTAACATCTGGGCCACCTTCTGCGGCCCCTGCCTGCGGGAAATGCCCGATTTGGGCCAGTTGGCCGCCGACTATGCGGACCGTGGCGTTCAGGTGTTGGGGATTGTGGTGGACATTCCCCAGACCAGCGGGGCCTTTTCCCCGGATATGGTGCAGACTGCCCGGGATCTGGTGGAGCAGACCAGGGCAAACTATCTCCATCTGCTGCCCTCGGCGGATTTGATTGCCGCCAAGCTGTCTGGTGTCAGCTCCGTGCCGGAGACGATTTTTGTCAACGATAAGGGTGAGCTGGTGGGCCAATCTTATGTGGGCGCCCGCAGCGGCGAGGAGTGGTCTAAAATTATCGACTCCCTGCTGGAGACGGCGGAATGACGGCAAAGGACGCCCCCCGGCCTCACCGTCGGTTGGCAGGAAAGCGCCTCGTCACTGCGGCAATTTTTCTCGTCTCCGTGGGCCTGATTGCCGTGGGCGTCTCTGCTGGCGAGCCGGCGGAGGTTTTGCAAAAGGCCGTGAACATCTGCCTTGAGTGCATCGGGATTGGCTGATGAAGCAGGGTATTCGACACTTGATTCAGGCGCTGGCGGCCCTTGCCCACAACCCGCATCTGGGCAATTTTGTCGTCGGGCGCATTCATCAGGGACCCTCCAAGCGCCTGTGCGTGCCGGGGCTGAATTGCTATTCCTGCCCGGGCGCCGCTGGGGCCTGCCCCATTGGCTCGTTGCAGGCGGTGATTGGCGGGCGGACGCGGAGCGTGTCCTATTACGTGACGGGAACGGTTTTGCTGTTCGGGGTGCTGTTCGGTCGGCTAATCTGCGGCTTTCTATGCCCCTTTGGTTTTGTGCAAGACCTGCTGCACAAAATCCCCTCTCCCAAGCTAAGCCCGCCCCGGCGGCTGGATTGGGGGCTGCGCTGGGGAAAATACGTGTCTCTTGTTGCCGTGCTGCTGCTTCCCGCACTGCTGAAGGACTCTTTTGGCATTGGCGACCCGTTTTTCTGCAAATACGTCTGCCCCGCCGGAACGCTGGAGGGCGGCCTTCCCCTGCTGGCGACCAACGAGGCGCTGCGGGCCGCCGCCGGGTTTCTATTCTCATGGAAGCTGGTGCTTTTGGTGCTGGTCATCGCGGATTCAGTTCTGGTATACCGCCCGTTTTGCAAATATCTTTGCCCCCTGGGGGCCATTTACGGGCTGCTGAACCGCTTTAGCGTCTATCAGATGGGCGTGAACGAAAGCGCCTGCATTCATTGCGGGCGCTGCGAAAAGGCCTGCAAAATGGGCGTGGACGTAACCGGGAACATCAACTCGGCGGAGTGCATTCGATGCGGCGCGTGCAAGGCGGCCTGCCCCACAGGCGCCATCTGGTCCGGCTTTTTCAAGCACGAAGAAGCCGCCGCGAAAAACAGTTCAGCCCCACCGCCGCCCAAGCCGCCCACCGGCCGTGATTGAGCGGAGTGACCGGCAAGCCGTTAAGACCGCGACAAGCCCAATAATTCCCTTCGATAGGACAGAATTTCACCTTGACACTTTACTATTTTTAAGGTAGTATAAAAATAATTCAGGTGTGTCAACGGGGACGAAAAGCCAGTAGAATTTATCTGCGCTTTCGTCCCCCTTTTTATGATTGGGGGAGATGCCAATGGAAGAACTTCTGCGCATGGAACACATTACCAAGCAGTTCGGCAGCGTCTATGCCAACCGGGACATCAATTTGGATGTTCGTCGCGGCGAGGTGCACACACTTTTGGGCGAAAACGGCGCTGGGAAGAGTACGCTGATGAACGTGCTGTTTGGCCTCTATCAGCCCACCGCCGGAAAAATCTATTTGAATGGGGAGTCGGTGAAAATTGCCTCTCCCGCCGAGGCGGTAAAAAAGGGCATTGGCATGGTTCACCAGCACTTCATGCTGGTGGAGGCAATGACGGTTCTTGAGAACATCATTTTGGGCGACCGGCGGACAACGGGCCTGTTCATCGACAAGGATGCCCGGCGCAAGGAAATTCTGGAGCTGGCGGAGCGCTATGGGCTGGACGTGGAGCTGGACAAGCCCGTCACCGAAATCGCCGTGGGCGCGCAGCAGCGGGTGGAAATCCTCAAGGCGTTGTACCGGGGCGCAGAGCTTCTGGTGCTGGACGAGCCCACCGCCGCCCTCACCGACATCGAAACCGAGGGCCTGTTTGCCATCATCGAAAAGCTGAAAAGCGAGAACAAGAGCGTTATTTTTATCAGCCACAAAATGCGCGAGGTGATGAAGATTTCCGACCGGGTCACGGTGCTGCGGGCGGGACAGACAGTATGCACGCTGGACTGCCGCGGAACGGATAGCTGCCAGCTCGCAAACCTGATGATTGGCCGAGACCTTGCTCCCTCCCGCTATGAAAAAATTGAAAAACCGGGCGAGCCCGTGATGGAGCTGGCCCATGTGAGCTTCCACAAGTCCTCCAAGCACAACGGACTGAACGACGTGTCCCTGACCGTGGGCCGGGGCGAAATCGTGGGCATCGCAGGCGTGGACGGCAACGGCCAGAGCCAGCTTGCCCAGATTGTCACCGGCGTGCTCACGCCGGAGGAGGGTGTTGTGGACCTGAAGGGCTCCACCGTGGCCCGCTTTACCCCCAACGGCTTTATTCTGGAAAACGTGTCCCACATTCCCGAGGACCGCAATAAAATGGGCCTCATCGGCAATATGTCCGTGCAGGACAATCTGGTGCTGAAAAGCACGGAAGAGGCCCGTTTTTCCGATGGACACGGATTGCACCTGAAAAAGAAAGCCATCCATGACTACGCGCTGGGCATGCAGGAGAAATACGACATCCGGTGCGAGTCCGTGGATCAGGAGTGCCGCAATCTCTCCGGCGGAAACCAGCAAAAGGTTGTTCTGGGCAAGTGGATGTTTACTGAGCCGGAGGTTCTGATTCTTGACGAGCCCACCCG
>DKLF01000096.1:90763-91316 GCA_002455655.1 Oscillibacter sp. UBA6647
CGGCGGAAACCAGCAAAAGGTCATCCTGGCCCGGGAGCTGGAAGGCGATCCCGACCTGCTGGTGGCCGTGCACCCCACCCGGGGCCTTGACATCGGCGCTACCCGCTATGTGCATGACTCTATGATCGACGCACGGGCCCGGGGCTGCGGCGTGCTGCTGATCTCTGCGGACTTTGACGAGGTGCTGGAGGTTTCCGACCGCATCATCGTCATGTTTGAGGGGCAGATTATGGGCGTTTACTCCGGCAAGAATCCTCCTATCGAGGAAATTGGCCTGGCCATGGCCGGCAAATAAGGGGGCGGGATCGTTATGAAAATCAGAAAGAATCTGGTGAGCATTCTGGTGCCGCTGGCCTCCGTGCTGCTGGCTTTCCTCATTGGCGCCATTATTATCGCCTCTCTGGGGAGCAATCCCATCAGCGCCGTAGGATACCTTTTTCAAGGCGCCTTCGGCAAAGCCAACAACATCGCCTCCACGCTGGTAAAGGCAACGCCGCTGATCTTCACAGGCCTTTGCGCCTGCTTTGCCTATCGCTGCGGCGTGTTTAACCTT
>DKLF01000096.1:91448-95447 GCA_002455655.1 Oscillibacter sp. UBA6647
ACCTTGGCGGCGAGGGGCAGTTTATCATGGGCTCCATCGCCACCTGCTGGGTGGCCACCACCTGGGGCATCGAGGGGCCCGGGGCCACGCTGCTCTGCCTGCTCTTCGGCGCGGTGGCAGGCGGCCTGTGGGGCGCGATTCCCGGCATTTTGAAAATCACCCGGGGCCTGAACGAGATGATTGTCTCCATCATGCTCAACTATGTGGCAACTTTGTTCATGGGGCTTTTGTACACCAGCGTTCTGCGGGAGGGCAACGTCCCCCAGACCGCCGCCGTACCGGACGCCACGCAGCTCCAGCGCATTTTTCCCGACCTGCGGGTCACCTGGGGCGTTGTCATCGCACTGGCGGTTGCCGCAGTGGTGCAGTACTTCCTGTTCAGCACCTCCAAAGGCTTTCAACTCCGGGCGGTGGGCCTGAACATGACCGCCGCCGAGTTTAACGGCTTCAGCGTCAAGAAGTACATTTTGTACAGCTTTATCGTCTCCGGCGCTCTGGCGGGCCTTGGCGGCAGCGTGGAGCTGCTGGGAACTCAATACCGCCTGATCAGCGGCTATGCCGTGGGATACGGATTTGACGGCGTGGCCATGGCGCTGATCGCCCAGCTCAACCCGGTAGCTACGGTGGTGGTGGCCTATTTCTTCGCGGTGCTTCGCACCGGCGCCAACACCATGCAGGCCGGAACCGGCGTTCCCACCTCCGTTATCGGCATTATTCAGGCTCTGGTGATTGTCTTCGCCGTGGCTGGCACCGCGCTGGTCAAGCTGCCGCACATCCGCCAGTGGCTTTCAAACCATCTGGAAAAGAAGGGAGAGGTGAAGTAATATGGATATCGGTGAACTGATTCTCTCCACCGTCCGCATGGCAACCCCCATTCTGATGGTAGCCCTCGCGGAGCTTTACTCCGAGCGGGCGGGTCTCGTCAACATCGGTCTGGACGGCATCATGGCCTTTGGCGCGCTGACGGGCTTTATGGTTTCCTTCCTCTCGGGCAGCCCCTTCCTCGGGATTGTGGCGGGCGCTTGCGGCGGCGTGCTGATCAACATGATTTACGCTTATTGCACCATCTCCCTGTGCGCCCCGCAGATTGTTTACGGCATGGCCATCAACATTTTTGCCCCTGCGGTGGCGTCTTTTATCTACCGGGTTTACTTCGGGGTCAGCTCCACGCTGGCGCAGGCAACCCTGATGCCCACCGTGGCAATCCCCGGCTTGAAGGATATCCCGTTTTTTGGCAAGCTCCTCTTTGACCAGACTCCCATGGTCTACTTTGCCTATCTGATGGTCGTTTTTACCGCCATCTTCTTCAACCGCACGAAGGCCGGCCTGAACTACAAGTCCGTGGGCGAGTATCCCAAGGCAGCGGAAACGCTGGGCATCAACGTCATCCGCCAAAAATACGTGGCCTGCATTATCTGCGGTGCGCTGGCGGGCATTGGCGGCGCATATCTCACCACCTGCTATGTCAACACCTATTCCGACGGCGTGGTGGCCGGGCGCGGCTTCATCGCCCTGTCCGCGGTCATCTTCGGCCGGTGGAGCGCGGGGGGCGTGCTGATGGCCTGCCTGCTCTTCGGCTTCTGCGACGCGCTCCAGCTCCGTCTGCAAATCTTCAGCGCTTCCACTCCCTATCAGCTATTCCAGATGATCCCCTATCTCTTCACGCTGGCGGCGCTGGCGGTGCTGGGCATTAAGAAATCCGGGCCCGCATCCAACGGAAAACCGTATATGCGCGAGGAGCGCTGAATTTCATTCATCAGGCACCGGCCTTTTGATAAACCATCCCATTCACAATCTGAATTACGGAGGAAAACGAAAATGAAGAAGTTCTTTGCAATGGCTCTTGCGCTTGCCATGACCGTGTCTCTCGCGGCCTGTGGCGGCGGCTCCACTCCCCCTGCGTCCGCAAGCGGTTCCGCGGGCAGCGCCGCCGCTTCCGGCGGCAGCGACAAGGTTTATAAGGTGGCCATGGTCTGCGACTCCAGCATCTCCGACGGCGGATGGGGCGCCGCCTGCTACAACGCCATGGAAACCGCCGCCGCCGATCTCGGCTGGGAAACCAACTATGCCGACAGCGTGGCCCAATCCGACTATGCCAACTCCATGACGGGCTTTTGCGACATGGGCTATGACATGATTTTCCTGCCCGGCAATCAGTATTCCGACGCCACCGTACAGGTCGCCAAGGACTATCCCGACATTGCGTTTGCCGTGCTCAACGGCGCCACCACTCTGCCCACTGACAACATCACCAGCATCCTGCCCGACGCGGACCAGATCGGCTACATGGCCGGCGCGCTGGCGGGCCTGATGAGCAAGACCAATGTTTTGGGCTTCATCGGCGGCATGGAAATCGACACCACCAAGGCGAAGCTGGCCGGGTTTGAGAAGGCCGCCAAGGCCATCAATCCCGACATCACCGTGCTCTCCGCCTATGCCGGCTCCTTCAGTGACGTAGCCAAGGGCATGGAGCTTGCCAACGGTATGATCTCCCAGAAGGCCGACGTCTTCTTTGGCGACGCTTCCGCCGTGGACTCCGGCGCCCGTCAGGCCATCGACGCAGCCAACGGCAGCGGCGAGATTGCCATCTTCGACATTGGCCAGCCCGCTGATCTGGTGGCGCAGAGCCAGAATCCCTGCCTGATCGGCTCCGTTGTCACCGACAACGCCGGTATGCTGAAGCTGGCCATGCAGGATGTGGAAGCCGGAACCTTCGGCGGCAAGACCATCTATGGCTCTTTCAACAACCAGTGCCTGACCGTGGGTACCTTTAACAACGATCTGGTTTCCGCTGATGTGCAGACCTCCTATATGGAGTATATCAATCAGATGACCGAGGGCGCCTTCCCCGGCTAACCCTTAAAAAGCAAAATACCCCAAGCGGGGCCGGACAAATGTCCGGCCCCGCTTTTTTCAGTTCCATGAAAGCGCGGGCGGCTAAGCAGTCCTCCGCTTCCCTGTCAGTCTCGACGCTGCCCACCGCACCAGGCTGTTCTATCGCCGCCCGCTTTATTGGGGGACAGACCTTCGCTCTCCAGTCAAATCGCCAGAGGAAAGCGCACCGCCAGACGGGCTTTTTGCTTTCGCTCGGCGGCAATTCGTGTTCATAGGAACCTGCCGCCGCCGCATAGGATAGCGAAGAGGGCGCCAGTTGGTGCGCCTTTGAATCGGCGGACCGCTCGCTTCATAAAAGCGGCAGACGCGGCGCAAACTGCGCCGTCAAGAGGGAGGGCTTATGCTGACTGCGGCACTGCTGCTGTTCGCCAATACGCTGCTTTTTACCCTGCGGCTTAACGGGGGGGGCTCTTTTCCAAAACCTCTGACATCGGATGAGGAGCGGGAATATCTTCGGCAGATGGCCGAGGGAGACATGAAGGCGCGGGACGCGCTGATCGAGAGGAACCTGCGGCTGGTGGCCCATGTGGTGAAAAAATACTACTGTGCCCAGAGCAATCAGGAGGACCTGCTTTCCATCGGCACCATCGGCCTGATCAAAGGCGTTTCCACCTTTGACGCGTCCAAGGGCGCGCGGCTTGCCACCTACGCGGCGCGGTGCATAGAAAACGAGATCCTGATGTATTTCCGCAGCCAGAAAAAGCTTCAAGGCGATGTGTCTCTTGCAGACTCCATCGACACCGACAAAGAGGGCAACGCCTTGCAGCTCATGGATGTAGTAGGCGTAAACGACACGATGCTGGACGACATTCAGGACCGGGACGACGCGCTGCGCTTGCGCCGCCTTGTGGCTGAAACGCTGACTCGGCGGGAGGCGGAGATCATCCGCCTGCGGTATGGTCTAGGTGGAACCGTCCCTTTGACCCAGCGAGAGGTGGCTTCCTCCTTCGGCATCTCCCGGAGCTACGTATCACGCTTGGAGACAAAGGCGCTGGCCAAACTGCGGGAGGCGTTTCAGGGGCGGGAATCGTAAAAGCGCCGCTACTTATTGGACAAAACACGCCTGTGATTGCCTCACAAAAAATACGCCCCATTCCACACCCC
>DKLF01000105.1 GCA_002455655.1 Oscillibacter sp. UBA6647
CCGTCTTCACCCGGGAAGTCCGTATCTATGGTGAAGGGAAAAATCCCCCAGTTGATGCAGTTGGAGCGGTAGCGCTTGGTGGCAAAGCTTTGGCATAGGTTGGCGCAGCCCCCCAGCACCCGCTGGCAGGAGGCGGCCTGTTCCCGGGCGGAGCCGTCTCCGGGCCGGTTGGCGTAGATGGCGGAGCCAAATTGGGTGGTGCTTATAAGCGCCTCCCCGTCGCCCACGCGATCGAGAAGAGAAACCAGTTTTTCCGAGGGGGTCCCTGCGAGCCGCGCCGTCTCCTCGGCGGCAATTGCCTTGGCCCGGGGAACGTATTGCGGCTCCCGGCGGGAGAGGGTAAACTCCGCAAGCCGCATGGGATTAGATCGGTAGGACGAGGTTTCGCCGGAGGGAATCAGCTCGTCGGTGGTGGTGACCTCGTCCCGCAGGACCGCCGCCAGTTCCACCAAAAGATTTTCCGCCGGGGGCTGAATGACGGGCCAGTCGGTGATATTGGGCCCCATCACAAGCTCCGTCTCCGGCAGAGGATGGCCCACGCCGTTGTACACCCGCTTTTCATAGGGCGCGGGGTCAAAAGAATAGGGAAGAGGATGGAGCGTAAACGTTTCCTCCGTGGCGGGGGTGATTTTGCCGCCATTTCGGGCGGTGGCAGCGATGGACCGGGCGTCCATCAGGCACACGGCGGCAAACTGCCCCTCGCCGGGCTTGCTGCCCTCCCGGTTGGGAAAGTTGCGGGTGGTGTGCCGCAGGCTGAGGGCGTTGTTGGCGGGGACATCTCCCGCGCCGAAGCAGGGACCGCAGAAGCTGGGCTTTAAAACCGCGCCCGCTTCCAGCAGCGCGGCGGAAATTCCCGCCCGGGTCAGGGCAAGGCTCACCGGTACGCTGGTGGGATAGACGCTGAGAGAGAAATCGCCGCCCTCCGGGCCGCCGCGCAGAATGTCGGCAGTGGCGGTGATGTTGTCGAACAAGCCCCCTGCGCAGCCCGCCACGATACCCTGATCGGCCCACACGCCGCCGTCATGGATTTTATCCAACAGCCGGGGACTGGCCTTGGGCCAGCGCTGCTTCGCGTCGGCTTCCACCGCTGAGAGAATGTCGGCGGCATTGTCCAGAAACTCCCGGATGGGATAGGCGTTGGAGGGGTGGAAAGGCAGGGCCAGCATGGGTTCCACCGCGTCAAGATCGATGGAAACCATCCGGTCGTAGTACGCGCCCTCGCCGGGGGACAGGGGCCGGTATTCCCCGGCCCGACCGTGGACCTCGTAGAATTTCCGCACCGCGTCGTCCGTCTCCCAGACGGAGGAAAGGCAGGCTGTTTCCGTGGTCATCACGTCCACGCCGTTGCGATAGTCCATGGGCAGGGACGCAATTCCCGGTCCTGTGAACTCCAACACCCGGTTGCGGACAAAGCCCTGCTCAAACGTGGCCTTGATCAGCGCAAGGGCCACGTCGTGAGGGCCTACTCCCGGTTTCGGCGCGCCGGTGAGCCAGACCAGAACGATTTCGGGGTAATCGCCGTCCCAAGTATCCTTTAAAAGCTGCTTGCACAGCTCCGGGCCTCCCTCGCCCACGCCCATGGTGCCCAGCGCGCCATACCGAGTGTGGGAGTCGGAGCCGAGAATCATCTTTCCGCAGCCTGCAAGCTGCTCCCGGGCGTAGGAATGGATGACGCTCTGGTTGGCAGGGACGTAGATGCCGCCGTATTTCTTCGCGGCGGAAAGACCGAAAGCGTGGTCGTCTCCGTTGATGGTGCCGCCCACGGCGCACAGGCTGTTGTGGCAGTTGGTCAGAGCGTAGGGCAGGGGAAATTCCCGCATTCCCGATGCCCGGGCCTGCTGGAGAATGCCCACGTAGGTGATGTCGTGAGAAACCATCGCGTCAAAGCGAAGACGCAGCTTGTTCTCGTTACCGGATTGATTGTGGCTTTGCAGGATGGACCAGGACAGGGTGCGTCTGCGCCCTTCCGCCGGGGAGACGGACGCGGTTTCGCAGGGAACACCTCCAGACAGAAACACGCCCGAGGAGTGCAGCGTAATCATAAAAATCCCTCCCAAACCCACTGTTTTGGCAGCGGGCCTTTTTAAACTTGTGTTTTAATGTAGCACAAAACAGTCCGTATGAAAAGCTAAAAATGGTGGAAGAAAGGATTTATCCTGCATTTTCGTCAAAATGACCGCTGGCGCAGCGATGAGAGTGGAAATTCTTGTCGCCGCTCACGGAGAGAAAAACCGCGCGGACAAGCGCTTGCGCCCTTGTCCGCGCGGCGGGATTGATTTGTGTGCCGATGCACTTATACGTAGGTCTGGCGGCTCACATCAAACACGCCCCGGGTGGTGATGCGCAGGGATGGAATGACCGGCAGGGCCATGAAGCTGAGCGTCATGAAGGGGTCCACTCCGTCGGAGACGCCAAGTGCGGAGGCTTTTTCCTTGGCGTCTTCCAGTTTCCGATTCACCTCGGGCAAAGGCTCCTCGCTCATAATGCCTGCGATGGACAAGGAAACCTCTGCAACGGAGGCCCCGCCGTCCAGCACCACGATGCCGCCGTTCAGCTCCACCACCCGGTTTACCGCTGCGGCCATATCTGCTTCGTTGGTGCCCACAACGATGATGTTGTGGGAATCGTGGGAGATGGAGGTAGCTACCGCGCCGGATTTCAAGCCGTAGCCCTGAATGTAGCCGATGCCGATATGGTGGGTGTTTTTGTGCCGTTCCACCACGGCAAGCTTCAGCACGTCATACTCCGTGTCAATGCGGTCGGAGTAGCCCGCGTCCACCGTGGTGATCTCGCCGGGGACCATGCCGATGATGCCCCGGGGGCGCTTTTCCGCAAAGTCCTCCGCCGTCAGTGTTCCCACATGGAAGGTGTTGTGCGCCCGCTCTACCAGATACGGTTCGATTGACGGGGCGGGGAAGTCCCGCAGTTCGCCGTTTTCCACCATCAGTTCGCCCCGCTTATAGACTTTCTCAATCTGGAAGGACTCGAAGCTGTCAATCACCACAAAGTCCCCGAGGTATCCCGGCGCGATGGCGCCCCGGTTGTTCAGAAGGAAGTATCGCGCGGCGTTGTGGCAGGCCACCTTCACCGCCGTGATGGGGTCCGTCCCCAGGGCGATGGCCCGCCGGACGATGTAGTCAATGTGGCCCTTTTCCAACAGGTCGTTGGGGTGCTTGTCGTCGGTGCAGAACATGCAGCGCTCGGCGTATTTGTCGCACAGGAGGGGAACCAGCGCTTCCAGATTCCGGGCGGCGGTGCCCTCCCGAATCATGATGAACTGGCCCCGCTGGAGCTTTGCAATCGCGTCGTTCAAATCGTGGCACTCATGGTCGGAATAGACCCCGGCGGCGATATAGGCGTTTAAATCGTTGCCCTGAAGGTCCGGTGCGTGGCCGTCAATTTTTTTGTGATGGGCTTGCGCCGCCACGATTTTTTCAACGGCCTGTTCGTCGCCGTTGATGATGCCCACAAAGTTCATCATCTCCGCAAGACCCTGCACTCTTGGATGGTCGTAAAAAGAGTCGATGGCCCGGTAGTCCAGAATCGCCCCGGATTCGTCTAACGGCGTGGCGGGGACGCAGGAGGGCAGCATGAACCGCACGTCCACCGGCAGGCCCTCCGTGGCCTGAAGCATGTACTCAATGCCGTCGGTCCCCATCACATTGGCAATTTCGTGGGGATCGGTGATGACGGTGGTGGTGCCGTGGGGCAGCACCGCTTTTACAAATTCCCGGGGACTGACCAGAGAGCTTTCCAGATGAATATGCGCATCCAGAAAGCCGGGCAGGACGATTTTGCCGGTCATGTCTGCCTCAATTTCGCCCTCGTAGTTGCCCATGCCCACAATCAGCCCCTCGGCCACGGCGATGTCCGCCTGACACAGCTCGTTGGAGAACACATTGACATAGGTTGCGTTTTTCAGCACCAGATCCGCCTTTTCGCGGCCGGACGCGGCCTCGATGATGCGACGTTTCTTCAGCAGCTTTCGGTTGATTTTGCCCGCGTAGCTCTCAGACATGGAACCACTCCTTTTCAATATTAAATTTACTTATCTCAGAAAGTAATTGAGATAATGGTGATGATTTTAAGAAAGTATACGCGCAAAACGCGCATTTGTCCATAGAGAAAACGGGAAAAGTTTTTTGTTGCATTCGCTACTTCCAAAAATATGAAGGGTCTGCTATATTAGTATCAGTCAATATACGAATGGACCGCCGGGATCGGCAAAGGAAAGGAGCGTTTTTATGGCAAAAATAAACGCAAAAGCCTATGAGGCCATGGACTACGGCATGTATCTCATTTCCACTTCCGCGGACGGAAAGCGGCAAGGCTGCATCGTCACCTCTTTCGTGCAGGTTACTTCCTCCCGTCCGCCCCGCTTCACCGTCACGCTGAATAAGGATCACTCCACCACCGAGGCGATTCTTGCTTCCGGCGTTTTCTCTGTGACGCTGTTGGGGAAGGACTGCCCAGAGGAGATCATCAATACCTTCGGTTATAAATCCGGCCGTGTTGGAGACAAGTTCGCCGCCTTTGAGCCGAAGACGGACGAGAACGGAAACCCCTATCTTGCGGAGCATATGGTGTCCCGCGTGAGCTGCCGCGTGGTGGACAAGCTGGAAATCGGAAGCTATGTGCTGCTGGTTGGGGAAGCTGTGGACGCTGAGATTCTTGACGGCGGAGAGATGATGACGCTTAAGGAATTTTCAAACCGCGGCAAGAGTGCCCCCGCCACCGCCACCGTGGTGCGCGAGATGGTTGGCAAGGGCTTCCGCTGCACCGTGTGCGGCTATATTTACGAGAGCGAGACGCTGCCTCCGGACTATATCTGCCCGGTGTGCCACGCTCCGGCAAGTAAATTTGTGCCCAACGACTAAAGAGCGGCGAAAACCCCATTTTACGGATCTTTTACAATAAAACCCGGCATCCTTTGGCGCTGCAAAACAAGGGACTGAGGAAAATATTTCCTCAGTCCCTTGTATGTTTGCAGTTCCTTTTGTCGTGTGCGGAGCAATACCGCCTAAAAAAGCCCTGTTGGCGGTTTATCTGCGCTAATCTAAGAGGAGGGTATCCAGCGCGGCCTTGAAATCCGCGATGATGTCC
>DKLF01000140.1 GCA_002455655.1 Oscillibacter sp. UBA6647
TTGTGCTCATTTTTCTACCCTGAATTTTCTTGGATTTGGGGCTTGACTTTTGTTAGCAGGACTTCTTTCTTCAATCAGGCAGGGGGCCCGGCCTCAGCCAGGCCCCCCTGATTTCTCCGTCTTGCGGAGAAACACATCAAATTATTTCCGGCAGGACATGCGCCTGCCCAAAATTCCCCACTCCGCGCGCCTGGGGCGGCGTTCACCAGTGACCGATGTCACAGGTGTGGGGAATCTAAATGCGGGACAACGTCCCCTCTTTACACCAGAAGCATATACGGGTTTTCCAGCAGCTCGCAGAGGCGCTGGAGGAATTTGGAGGCCATCACGCCGTCCACCACCCGGTGGTCAGCGGTAAGGCACAGGTTCATCATGGGACGAATCACAATTTCCCCATCCCGCACCACGGGGGTATCTACCATGTCGCACACGCCCAGAATCGCAAGCTCCGGCTGGTTGATGATGGGAGAGAAATTGGTGATTCCATAGGGCCCCAGCGAGGAAATGGTAAACGTTCCGCCGGTCATGTCCTCCATCGAAAGCTTGCCATCCCGCGTGGCGGCAATCAGGCCCTCCGTCTCTTGCGCGATCTCCGCCAGAGACTTGGCCTCAGCACTCTTCACGTTGGGGACGATCAACCCCGTGCCCTTGGCCACGGCAAGGCCGATGTTCACATGGGTGTGGTGGGTCAGCATGTTGTCCGCAAAGCTGGAGTTGATATCCGGGAACTCCGTCAGGGCCTTGGCGGCCACCTTCATCAGAATGTGGTTGTAGGTCAGCTTGATTCCCCGCTCCTTCAGCCCGTCCTTCAGCTTGGCACGAAGCTCTTTCATGGCGGTGGCGTCCACCGGGCGCGTATAGGTCACGCGGGGAGAGGTCAGCCACGAGGCGGTCATATTGGCGGCAATGCTGCGACGCAGCGGGTCCACCTTCTTGGGCGCTTCGTCGTTGCTGCCCTGCACGCCCGCAGGCACGCTCCGCGTCTCAGTGACAGCCTTTCCGGCGGCGGCCAGCACGTCGGCCTTCATCACCCGTCCGTCGGCGTTCAGGTTGGTCAAATCCACGCCCAGCTCCGCTGCAAGCTTTGCAGCCATGGGACTGGTCTTGGGGCCCGCGGTAAAGGACTCCACATCCCTTGCCACCACGGTCCCCTTGGGGCCGGTGGCGGATATCCGGGACAGGTCATAGCCTTTCTCCTTTGCCAGCTTCCGGGCATAGGGCGTTGCCAGAACAAACCCGCCGGGAGCGTGCTCCCCGGTCTGCGCAGTGGCCTGCGGCGCCTCCGAAGATACTGCGGGCGCAGCGGGTACCGCAGCAGCAGACGGGGCCGCAGAGGCGACGGATGCGCCGGTAACCGCTTCGCCCTGCGCGCCGATCCATGCGATGACGGTTTTGCATTCCACCGTTTCTCCCTCGCCAAAGAGAATCTTCAAAAGAGTTCCGGTGGTGTCGGCTTCCACGTCGTTGGTCAGCTTATCCGTAGCCACGGAAAACAGGATATCGCCCGCCTGAACGGCGTCGCCCTCCTTCTTCTTCCACTCTTCAATGGTGCCCTCGGTCATGGTCAGACCCATTTTAGGCATCAATACTTCAGTTGCCATATTTGAAAATCTCCTTTTTCAGGCATTAAAACATGCCCTTGATGCCCTTGTACAGGTCCTCCGGATACACGCGCACCATCTTCTCCAGCGTGGGAGCGAAAGGAATGGGGCAGAACGGAGCGCCGTACCGCAGAATGGGTGCGTCCAGATATTCCATTGCCTCTTCGGCCACGGTGGCGGAAATCTCCGCGCCAAAGCCACCCTGCTTTACCGCCTCGTGAACCACGCACAGTCGGTGAGTCTTCTTCACGGAGTTCAGCACCGTCTCCTTGTCCCAAGGGGACAGGGTGATGAGGTCGATGACCTCGGCCTTAATGCCGTCCTTCGCCAAGAGGTCTGCCGCGCCCCGGGCATTTTTCATGCCGATGGAGTAGGACACGATGGTCACGTCGCTGCCCTCCCGCTCCACGCGGGCCTTGCCCAGCGTATAGGGCACCTGATCCGCAAGCTCAGGCAGCTTGCCCTTTTCCTTATAAAGAATCTTATTCTCAAAATAGATGACGGGATCGTCGCTCTCAATGGCGGCAATCAGCACCATCTTTGCGTCATAGGGGTTGGAGGGGGCGACTACCTTGATGCCGGGAATGTGGGGGAACCATGCCTCCACGCACTGGGAATGCTGGGCCGCGCCCTGAAAGGTCATGCCGTCCGGCGCGCGAAGCACCAGAGGCACCTTGGCCTGACCGCCGAACATATAGCGGGCCTTGGCCATCTGGTTGAACACCTCGTCCATGGCAACGCCGATGAAGTCGGCAAAGTGCATATCCACCACGGGCCGCGCTCCGGCCAAAGCCGCGCCCACGCCGCCGCCGATGATGAACGTCTCGGAAATGGGGGTATCGATAATCCGGCCGGGAAACTTCTCGGGCAAGCCCTTGAACTGACCGAAGATGCCGCCTTGGCGGGCGAGGTCCTCGCCCATTACAAAGATTTTGTCATCCTTTTCCATAGTCTCGGCCATCGCTTCGCAGGTGGCCTGAGAAAACGTTAATTCACGCATTGTTGTCATCCTCCTCAGTTCTTAGTCCACATAGACGTACTTCATAAACTCGCCGGAATCGGGATACTCGGACTCCATAGCGAATTTCTTGGCTGCCTTGATTTTCTCAACGCAGGCCGCGTCCACGGCGTCGCACTCCTCGGCGGTCATTACCTTCAGCTTCTCAGCTTTCTTGCGGAACATCTGGAGAGGATCGGTGTCGTGGAAAATTTTCTGGGTTTCCTCTCTCGTGCGGTACATCTCGGGGTCGCCCACGAAATGACCCTCGATACGGTAGGTCTTGGCCTCGATGAAGGTGGGGCCCTCCCCTCTCCGGGCGCGGGCAACGGCCTCAACAGCGGCATCATATACGGCAAAAACGTCCTGTCCGTCCACAATCACGCCAGGGACGTGATAGCCCGCCGCGCGGTCGGAAATGTTCTCAAGGTTGCAGGTAGTACGGTAAGGCGTGGTGGAGGCCCAGCAGTTCATCTCGTTGATAAAAATAATGGGCAGCTTCCACGCGGAGGCCACGTTCATGGCCTCATGAAAGGTTCCGCGGTTGGATGCGCCGTCGCCGAAGAATACCACGGAAACCTTGTCATTTTTCAAAACTGTTTTGTTGGCCAGCGCCGCGCCGGTGGCAAGGTTATACCCGCCGCCCACAACGCCGTTTGCCCCCAGCATACCGACGGAGAAGTCCGCAATGTGCATGGAGCCGCCACGGCCCTCGCACAAGCCCGTCTTCTTGCCAAAAATCTCGGCCATCATCCGGTTGACATCGGCGCCCTTGGCGATGCAGTGTCCATGGCCCCGGTGGGTAGACTCGATAGAGTCGTCGTTTCGCAGGGCGGCACACACACCGGTGGCAATGGCCTCCTCGCCGATATACAGATGCACAAAGCCGGGAATCTCGCCGGCCAGAGAGTCATGCTTAATACTCTCCTCAAAATGGCGGATCGTAGACATTGTCTCGTAAAATTTCCTGGCCTGGTCCTGGGTATATGCTGCCTTTGCGGCTTTTGCTGTTGCCATAGAAAAAACTCCCTTCTGCCGACAGTTGTCGGTTTTTTGTATAAATTGTAAAATTATCCAATTGATTTTGAACAAACTGTCAAAATTTTCACGCGAATGATTCTGAAAAAGCGTGGCGACAGACCACTGTAGCCACGCTTTTCCAGTGAACGCAACTTAAAATCTTTTCGATTTTTACGGAGAACAGGTTCTTACTTTGTGAAAGCGGCGATCAGCTCGGGGGTCAGCTTATCGGCAAACTCATCGTACAAAGGCGCAGAGGCAGTCTTAAACTCCTCAGCGGCCTCGGGAGTCAGCTCGGTAACGGTGACGCCTGCGGCCTTCCACTTCTCCAGAATCTTCTGGTCCTCTTCCCGCTCACGCTTGCGCTGATTCTGTGCGGCCTTCTGCCCGCACTCGTCAACGATGGCCTTCAGCTCGGGAGAAAGAGAATCGTACAGCTCGCCGTTCATGGTGAAGAAAATGCAGTCATACACGCCGGTCCAATAGGTAACATTGTTCTGAACCTCGGCGATGGAGGCGCCGTCGGCGGTGGGCAGAGGGTTCTCCTGACCGTCATAGGTCTTGGTCTGCAAACCGGTGTAAACCTCGGACCAGTTGGCGTTGGCCCAGTTGGCGCCCCACTTGCCATAGGCGGCGCTCAGCAGCTCAGAACCGGCCACGCGGAGCTTCAACCCCTTCATGTCCGCCAGAGAAGCAATGGGATGGACGCTGTTGGTGGGATGACGGAAGCCGTTTTCACCGATGCCCAGCAGGTGCAGGCCCATGCTCTCAACGACTTCGCCCAGTGCCTTGCCGCCCTCGCCGTCCAGCTTCGCGTCAACGTCCTCGAAGGAGTCGAACAGGAAGGGCAGGGAGACAACGTTCAGCCGCTGGTCAAACGCGGAATAAATCAGGTTGGAGTGGGCGGACAGCTCGGTGGTGCCGTCGATGGCGGCCTGAATGCCCTCAGACTGGTTACCGGCGGTCAACTGGTCGGCCGCGTAGACCTGCACGGTGATGGCGCCACCCGTGGCGTCGGACACCATCTGGCCAAAGTCGCGGCCCATATCCGCCCAAACGGTGTTCTCCGTGGCGGAGCAGGCAAACTTCCATGTTGCCTTTTCAAAGGTGGCATCGCCGCCAGCGGCGGAGCCGGAACCTGTGCCGGAAGAGGCGGGCTTGTCGCCGCCGCAGCCGGCCAGCAGCGTCGCGGTCATGGTCAGCGCCATGGCCAGTGCAAGAAACTTTTTCATAATGTTCCTCCTCAAATTTTGATGGCAGGTCAAGTTGCGTATCTGAAATCACTCTCGTGATGGCAGATTCCTTCAATCAGGTCGCAGCGCCCAAAAACGCGGTGGAGAAGAAGGGCACATAGGTGACTATCAGCAGCGCAATCACGCAGGCGACAATCATGGGCCACACAGCCTTGGACATGGACACAATGGTCACTCTGGTCTTGTCCTTGATGTTTTTCAGCTTGTCGCTGACGCCGATGGCCACGAAGAGATTCACACCCACGGGCGGAGTCACCTGACCGATCGCCATGTTCACGGTGGACAGCACGCCGAAGTGAACCGGGTTGATACCCAGCTTCACCGCCACAGGATACATGATGGGGATGAAGATATACATGGCGGAGTTTGCGTCCACGAAGCATCCTGCGATCAGGAAAATCACGTTGACAATCATCAGGAACACATACTTGTTTCCAGAAATATCCAGAAGCAGTGTCTGGGCCGCGCCCGCGATGCCGTGGACCGTGCAGATATAGGAGAACAGCGTGGCGCCGCCGATGATGAGCATGATGCTTCCGGTGGTCTTGCCGGAATCCACCAGCAGGTCATACAGGTCGCGCCATTTCACCTCTCGGTAAATGAACACGCCGACAATCAGACCGTACACCACGGAGACGGCAGCCGCCTCGGTGGGTGTGAAAATACCGCCGTAAATGCCGCCCAGTATAATTACGGGCATCAAAAAGCCCCAGAATGCGGAGCGGAAAGACTTCCAGCGGGCGCCCCAGGATGCCTTTTCACGGGATGCCTCCAAGCCCTTCACGCGGACCTCGATCATGATGATGACCACCAGAGCAATGCCCATCAGGATGCCGGGAAGAATCCCGCCCATGAACATGTCGCCAACGGACACGCCAGTGATAGAGGCGTACACCACAAAGGAGATGGAAGGCGGAATGACAATGGCGATGGAAGACGCCGCAGCCATCAAGGACGAGGAAAAGGGCGCGGAGAAGCCGCCGCGGTTAATCATGGCGGGAATCAGAATGATACCCAGCGCCGCCACAGTGGCGGGACCGGAGCCGGAAATCGCACCGAAGAAGCAGGCCACGATGACGCACACGATGGCAATGCCGCCCCGGCGATGGCCGATGCAGTCATCAATAAACTCTACCAGACGGGTGGAAATTCCAGCCTTTGCCATGATGTTGCCGGAGAGGACGAAAAACGGAATCGCCAAAAGCAGGAACTTCGCCATGCCGTTGTAAACGTTGGTGGGAACCACGGAGAGCTTATCCCCGGCATAAACCATTGCAAAAATGGAAGAAAGGCCCAGTCCCACACTGATGGGTATGTTCAAAAACAGCATGATGAAGAAGGTGCCGAACAAAATCAGATTGATCATCAGACGTTTCCTCCTTCATCCCCGGTTTTTACACAGTCCGCTTTGTTGTTCATCACGTCGACAAAGAACTCCACGGTGTGCAGAATCAAAAACACGCAGCCGATGGGCAGGAAAATCGTGAATACCCACTCGGGCCAGCCCAGAGAGAAGGTACGCTTTCCGTTGGCCAACTGAACCGCAACCTTATCGAAGCCGGTCTTCATCAGCACCAGATAGAACGCAATGTTTGCCACTGTAATAATGGAAACGAAGATTTTTTTGCCTCGGTTTTTCAGCAAATCGAAAATCAGAGACAGGCTAATCAGGCTGCCCTCTCTGGCGCAGAGCGCACAGCCCAGCATGACCAGAAGAACAAACAGGTTAATGACCATTTCCTCGGTCCAGGCAAACTGGCTGTCCGTCATTTTCCTGACCACCACGTTTGCAAAGGTGATTGCCGTGATGAACGCCAGACCCACGCAGAGAATCAGCTTCTCAATCGTGGCGACGACATCCATGATCTTTTTGTAGACATTCATTCAATTAATCCCTCCTGTTAATACCGCGGTCCTTCCTTCCGAAACTTCTCCCGCCGCCTTCAAAGCATCAGTCACGCGCTCAGGCGCCGGCGCAAAAGTTCTCCTCCGTCGGGTGCCGCTCCACAGAAAATTTTAGTTTCTGCAAATGTGGACAAATCTATTAAAGACACACAAAAACGCAATTTTTAAAAGAGCTGCCGTACCGTTCAGTATTCCATCTTTCGCGCAAAGTAAAAAGAACATTTATCATATATCGCGCCGTTTATGATAAGGCACGGAATTTTATTGGCTTTTTCCAGCCGTCGTGCTATACTCAAGATCGGTCATATCCGTGAAATCGGAAAGACCCATTCAACGCTTTCTGCAAAGGAGTCCTGCGCCATGCCGTTGCGCCAGATCACATTCAGCGCCAACGCCGGGGTTGCCCTGCGTCTGGGTGACGTCCGCCTTTGGGTGGACGCTTTACACGAAAAGCCCGTCTCCGGGTTTTCCGTCCTCTCCCCCGCGCTTCAGTCCGCCGTAATGGCCCACCCGGAATTTCAACAGCCAAACCTGATTTTTTGCACCCACTGTCATCCGGATCACTTTTCCCGCCGTCTGTTGGGTCAGGCAATGGAGCGCTGGCCCCTTGCTGAGGTGATTTTGCCGGAGCGGCAGTTTGAGCGTCAAATCTTGCTCTTCCAGCCCCGTGAAAGGCTGGTGCTTCCGGAGCTGTCCGTCCAGTTCGTCCACCTGCCCCACGAGGGGAAGGAATACGCCACCGTGGCACATTACGGCTGCCTTCTGGAGCATGAGGGCTTTCGGATTTTGATTGCGGGAGACTGCGCTGTGGCCAGCCCCGCTCTGCGGGAATTCCTGCTGGAAACCGGGCCGGTGGACCTGGCGCTTCTCAACTTTCCATGGATTACACTGAGCAAGGGGCGGCGGTT